>JAIBAC010000088.1 GCA_019695375.1 Acidimicrobiia bacterium | reverse complement strand
CCGCAGCCGGACACGATCCTGATCGCGCCGCGCTCGCAGCAGCGTGCCGCCGCGCTGAGGCAGCCGGCCTCGGCGTGCCGTGCGGGCCGATGGATCAGGTCGCGTCGGCGCTGGGTGTCGAGGCAGGTGCGATCCTGCTCGACTGCCGCAGCCTCGACACCCGCACCGTCACCCTCCCGCAGGGCACCGCTCTCGTCGTCGTCGACTCGGGGATCCGCCGCACGCTCGCCGGCTCGGGCTACGCAGACCGGGTACGGGAGTGCGCCGACGCCGCCGCCCGCCTCGGCGCCGAGAGCCTCCGCGACATCACTCCGGCGGACCTCAGGGCGGTGCACGCGGGCCTGCCCGACCTCCTCGCACGACGGGTGTCCCACGTCGTCAGCGAGAACGCCCGCGTGCTCGAAGCCGTGGCGTGTTGCGAAGGGGGCGGCAGCGTCGCGGATCTGGGAGCGATCGTGGACGCATCTCACGAGTCCCTGTCACTCGACTTCGAAGTGTCCCTGCCCGACATCGACGAGCTCGTCCGGACTTGTCGCGCGGTGCCGGGCGTCCGTGGTGCCCGCATCGTCGGCGCCGGCTTCGGCGGCTCGGTTCTCGCGGTCGTCGATGCCGGCGAAGTCGATCCCGCCGCCACCGCTGCCGCGATCGCGGCGCCCGCCCTCGTGGTCCACCCGTCGATGGGCGCGCACGTGCTGGTGCCACGACCACCTTGAGGTCGCGGGCCCAGATGCCGAATCACCGAACGTGCGCAGCTTCGAGCATCCGGCGGACGACCTGTCCGATCCTCTCGTCGCGGACGCGTTCGCCGACCCCGAGACACACGACTCCGCCTTGCTACGTGCGGCTGCCGCGGGTAGCCGGCAGGCGTTCGCACTTCTGCTGCGCCGCTACCAGTGCGCCGTCTACGGATGGGGATCACATGCGCTCGGGAGCGGGGACGCCGCCGCGGACCTGTGCACTCGCCTCACCCGAAGGGCGTGGACCGACGCCGCAGATGCGCCCAAAGAGGTTTCGCGCTGGCTGCTCGAGATCGCGTTCGACATCGCGGCGGAGATGGGGGCTCCAGAGGCCGCCGGGAACCGCGACCTCGACGCCGTCTGGCTCGGCGGCGTGGTCCGCGAGGCACTCGGCCATCTGCCGGCTGCGGACCGGCGCCTGCTCGCCTCTCCTGAGCCGTGCATGGAGAACGCTGAGCGCGCACGTGTGCTCGACGCGATGGAGAGGCTGCGGTCCCTGCTGATCGCACGTGGAGTCCGGCGGGAGACGTGAGCGCCCACCCCGACTCCGACCTCGGCGTGTACGTCCTCGGTGTGCTGCCCGCCTCGGACTCGACGCGGTTGCGGATGCACCTCGAGACGTGTGCCGCGTGCCGGGCCCGCGTCGACGAGCTCGAGGGAATCAGCGAGCTCCTGTCGGCTGCGCGACTCGTCCCCGACGCGCCGGCCGGTCTCGTCGAGGCAGCCCTCGCCTCGCTGCCGCCACGCCGGCCTTCGGGTTCGGCAGCGGACGGAGGCGCCGCGGGCGACTTCGTCGTCGGACCCACCCCGCGACCGACGGCGCCCAGCGGTGGTGTCCGCAGACGCGTGCTCGTCGCCGCTGCCGCGACCCTCGTCGTCGTCACGTGTGCTGCGCTCGCGTGGCTGCTCACGTCGGCGGACTCCGCCCGCTCCGTGACCCTCGTGCCGGCCGGCGCCACGGCTCGTGGCGTCGTCCGCGTCGACAGCGACGGCACGGGAGCGGGGATCAGCCTTCACGCGACCGGGCTCGCGGCGGGTGAGTACGAGTCGGACCTCGACGGTCATCCAGCGGGGTCGTTCTATGTCACCGACGGTGTCGCGGACGTCGAGCTCCACACGTCTGCGGTGTCGGGCCGGTTCGTGGTCAGGCACGTGCCGGACGGCTCCGTCGTGTTCGAGGCGGACCTGGGTTGAGACCCGGCGTCAGCGGCGGCGCAGCAAGCGCGCCGGGACGCCTCCGACGACCGTGCCGGCCTCGACGTCGGCGGTGACGACGGCACCGGCAGCGACGACTGCACCGTCACCGATCGTGACACCCTTGAGGATCACCGCCGCGGCGCCCAGCCAGACGTCGGCACCCACGACCACATCACCGGCCACCCCCGGCTGGAGGCGCATCGGCCCGGCGTCGGGATCGGTGCCGTGATCGACGGTGTGGATCGACACGAACGGACCCATCATGGAGTAGTCCCCGATGTGCAGGTCGCCGCCGAAGGCGCAGAGGTAGTTGTACGGCCCGATCGCGACGTGGTCACCGACGCGGAGCTCGGCGTCGCATGCGGCCGCGAGCCGCGCCCCGACCTCGACCGAACAGCCGTCGCCGACGACAACGCGGGCGGCGTCACGTGCCTGCAGTTCGACGCGGCCGGGGGCGAAGAACCCGTCGCCGAGGCTGACCGAGCCGGTGCCGGCGACCGCGATCGCGGCCGGCTCGGCGAGCCACGCGCTTCCGCGCAGCTCGACTCCGGGCGCGGTGCGCAGTCCGGCGAGGGCACGCGCCTCGCGGGGGTGGGTGCGTGCGAGACGTGCGAGGGCGCGCAGGTCCGCGGCCGGCAGGCGTAGGAGCGAGCGGAGTGCTGCGGCGCGGCTCACATCCGTCCGAGCAGCTCGGCCTTCTTCTGCTGGAACTCGGCGTCTGTGATCGCGCCCTGGTCGCGGAGCTGGGCGAGCTGGGCGATCTGGGCGGGGACGTCTGTGGTCGGATTCGGCTGTACGGGCTGCTGGACGAAGCTCGCCATCGCTTCGGCCTGGAAGCGGGCGGCCTCGCGGCGCTCGACGCGTTCGGCCTCCTCGCGCTGGTGGTAGATGAGGTTCTGGACCTTCTCGGGATCGCGGATGAAGCGGAACTCGTTGTTGCCGAACTCCGACGCCGACGAGATGACGAGGTTCCCCGATCCGCAGATGCGCTCGATGATGGACTGGCTGAAGTGGATGTCGTTGATCGTGTCGAGGGGGATGTCGATCGCGCGCTTCGCGAACACGCCGCTGCGGGAGATGACGCGCTCGGTGGTCAGCACGAAGTGGCGCATCGCCCAGGTCAGGAACCGCCATCCGGCCAGCACGCAGAACGCGATGACGGCGACGACCACGAGGCCGGTACGCGCCCAGCCCGGCCACGAACCGCTGACCCAGAGGAGGGCGACGAGTGCGACGACGATGACCGCCGTCCACAGGACCGCCACCGTGAGCGCGATCCAGTGCTGGCGCAGGTCGAGGACAACCTCCTCGCCCGGGTTGAGCAGCTTGCGTGGGTACGTCATCGGTGCCGAGGCTACCCCGCTCCCGACCCGTCTCGGCGCGCACACGGACGTCAGAGCCGGTCTCGGCGCGAGGAGAGCACCACGGTGCCACGTGCGCGCCGAGACCTCGGATCGGGTCCACCTGCGCGCCGAGACGCGGACAGCGGGAGGAGGTGCCGAACACGTCGCGGAGGGTCCGCGGCGGTGTCACACCCCATCGTTAGAGTCGCCACATGCTGCCCTTCGCCCTGTCGCCGAGCCGCGCCGGCGACTTCAAGACCTGCCCGCTGCTGTTCAAGCTGCGGGCGATCGAGCGGCGGCCCGAGCCCCCGTCGCTGCCTGCCACGAAGGGCACCGTCACCCACCTGTGCCTGCAGCGCCTCTTCGCCCTCGCGCCCGCCGAGCGCACGGTCGACGCTGCTCTCGCGTTGCTGCCGGGGGCGTGGGACACGATCGTCGGCGCCGACGACCGCAGCTTCCTCTTCCCGTTCCCCGACGACGCAGACACGGCGCTGGCCGACACCGAGCGCTTCGTGCGCAACTACTTCGATCTCGAGGACCCCACCCGCTTGACCCCCGTCGGCCTCGAACTGCGGCTCCGATCCCGTGTCGGCGCCCTAGACGTCGTCGGCGTCCTCGACCGGCTCGACCGCCACGCCGACGGCACCTGGGTCGTCTCCGACTACAAGACGGGGCGCATCCCCGGCGAACGGCGCGAGGCGACCTCGTTCTTCGCGTGCAAGGTCTACGCGCTGCTGCTGCGCGACCTAGTCGGCGAGCTCCCCGCGCGCCTGCGGCTCCTCTACCTCGACGAACCGACGACCCTCGTCGTCGAGCCGACCGCTAGCGACGTGGACGCAGCCGGGAGGCTGCTGGAGGCGATGGGTCGCACGCTCTCCGGCGCCCTCGACCGTGACGAGTGGCCGGCGCGCACCTCGTACTTCTGCAACATGTGCCCCCACCGCGACGTATGCCCGGCACACGCCGGCCCCGTCCTCGCTGCCGGCGAGGCGGCCGCCACGCTTGCAGGCGCAGCCGCTGCCGGCATCGCCCGATGACGAGCCCACACCGGCGCCTGGCTACGGGCCTCACCGACGCTCAACACGACGCCGTCTTCTCCGACGCCGCCCGCCTGTGCATCGTCGCCGGCGCCGGATCAGGCAAGACCCTCGTGCTCACGCGCCGGATCGCCCGCGTCCTCGCCGACGACCCCGCAGCAGCCGCGCACACGGTCGCGGTCACGTTCACCCGCAAGGCCGCGGGCGAGCTCACCGGCCGCCTCGACGCCCTCGGCGCCGGCGACGACCTCCGCTGCGGAACGTTCCACGCGCTCGCGTACCGTGCGATCAACGAGCACCGCCGGCTCCGCGGACTGCCCGAGCGCCACGTGGTCGAACACAAGGCCACCCTCGTCGCCGAGGTCATGCGCGGGCCCCGGGGGCGCTCCGCCGACCGCCGCCGCGTCAGGGCCGTCGCGACCGAGATCGAACGAGCACGCGCCCGCGCCGTCGCTCCCGACGAGCTCGCCGCGTCCCTCGGCGGCCGCGACCTGCCGCTTCCACCTGCCGAGCTCGCCCGGATCTACGCGGCCTACACCGAGCTCAAGGCCCACCGTGGTGTGCTCGACTTCGAAGACCTGCTCGAGGGCTGGGCCACGATCCTCGAGCAGGACCCGTCGTTCGCGAGAGCGCCGGTACGTCGCGTCGACCACGTGTTCGTCGACGAGTTCCAGGACGTCAACGCCGCTCAGTTCCGCCTCCTGCGCGCGCTCGTCGACTCGGCCCCACCACCTCAGCGGACGACGTTGTGCGTCGTCGGCGACGACGACCAGTCGATCTACGGGTTCGGCGGCGCCGAAGCGGCCTACCTCGTCGGCTTCCACGAGCTGTGGCCCGATGCCGTCACGGTGCGCCTCGAGGACAACTTCCGCTGCCCACCCCAGGTCCTCGAGGTCGCGAACGCGGTGCTGTCAGAGGGGCGCGGCCGCCACGGCAAGCTCCTGCGGCCCAACCTCGCCGACGGTCCGGCGCCCGAGCTCCGCGCCCATCCCGACGAGGTCGCCGAGGCCGCCTGGGTTGCGCGCACGCTGGCACGTGCCCGACGGCCCGGGGCATCGTGGCGCTCGTGCGCTGTTCTCGCCCGCACGAACCGCCAGCTCGAGCCCATCCGCGACGCGCTCGCGGCCAGCGGCATCCCGGCCGCCGTGCGCACGGGCACCGCGCTGATGGCCTCGCCGCAGGTGCGCGATCTCCTCGACCGGCTCCGCAATGCCGAGCGGCAGGGTTCGCTCCCACCGGGAATGCCCTTCGCCGTCCTCGTGGCCGAGCTCGCCGGTTGCGAGGCAGGCGAGGACCTCACCGACCTCGGCTGCCGCCTCGAACCGGATCTCGCGGCCGTCGTCGAGGCTGCCGTCGACTACGAGCTCACCGCACTCGACACGGGAGCGACCACGGACGCTGACGGCTTCACGCTGTGGTTGCGCACCACGGTCGGCGCTGAGCCCGGCGACAGCGACGCCGACGCCGTCTCGCTCCTGTCCATGCACCGCGCCAAGGGTCTCGAGTTCGACGTCGTGTTCGTCGTCGGCCTCGAGGAAGGGCTGATGCCGATCGCGCACGCCGCCTCACCCGCCGACGTGGAGGAGGAACGCCGCCTCCTCTACGTGGCGTTGACGCGGAGCCGCCGCCGGCTCCTGCTCTCGTGGTGCCGCGAGCGCGAGATCGGCGGCGAGGCGCGCCGGCGCCGGCCGTCGCGGATGCTCGCGACGGTCACCGCCACGCTCGAAGCATCCGCGGCGGCGGACAGTGCTGCTCCGGGATGGCGGTCGTGGCTGGCGCGGGCACGAGCCGGCGTCACCGTCGCGGGTGCATCCGGCAGCGGCGAATCCGCGGACGCCACCGGGGCCGGCCGCGACGACGTCCTGCTCGCACGCCTGCGCGAGTGGCGCGTGCAGACCGCCGCCCGCGAAGGGATACCGGCCCACCTCGTAGCGCACGATGCGACGCTCCGCCAGCTCGCCCGCGTGCGTCCCACCGATCAGTCGGAACTGGCCCGCGTCCCCGATCTCGGCGCTCTCAAGCGGATGCGCTACGGCAGCGAACTGCTCGACGTCGTCGCGACCTGCGAAGCGTTGAGCGCATCCCGGCGCGCCTAACCTGCCCGTCAGTTGCCCCACCCGTCGACAGGAGACCCGTGCGCCGCAGACGCGTCATCGTTCTCATCGCTCTAGCGGTCGTGGTTCTTGTGGTCGTGATCGTCGGGCCGGGGGTCTCGTTCTACACGGACCTGCTCTGGTACACCGACACGGGATACCGCGACCTCTACACCACCCAGCTCAGCTACCAGATCACGCTCTTCCTGGCGTCCGCTGCCGCGTTCGCGGCGATCCTCGGCGTCAACGTGTACCTGGCGCGGAAGCTGAGCCCGCTGCGCCCGCTGGCGATCACCAACGACTTCCTCTTCAACCTGAGGCGCTCGCTCGATCCGGTGCTGCGCTTCGTCCTCGTGGGCGTGGTCATCGTGGGCGCGATCGGGTTCGGGACCGCGACGTACCCGAGCTGGAGCGAGTTCCTGCTCTGGAACCACGCCCAGCCCTTCGACGCGGTCGACCCGGTGTTCGGCAAGAACGTCGGCTTCTACGTGTTCTCGCTCCCGATCTGGAAGTTCGCGTTCGGCTGGATGCTCGCGACGCTGATCATCACGCTGTTGATCGTGGCCGCCGTGTACGCGTACGCAGGCGCGATCGGGCCGCAGCCCGAGGGCGGGATCCTGGCACCGGCCGCCCGCAACCACATCTCGATCCTGCTCGGGCTGCTGCTGCTGCTCAAGGCGGTCGGCTACCAGATCAACCAGTGGGAACTGCTCTACTCCGAGAGGGGCACGGTCCTCGGCGCCAGCTACACCGACGTCAACGCTCAACTACCCGCGTACCGCGTGCTGTTCTGGATCGCGATCATCTCGGCCGTGCTCCTGTTCGCGACGTTCCTGACCAAACGGCTGCTGCTCCCGATCGTGGCCATCGCGCTGATGGTCGTCGCCGCGTTCGTGGTCGGCGGCGTCTATCCGCGGCTCGTGCAGCAGTTCGAGGTCGTGCCGAACGAGATCGAGAAGGAGTCCCCCTACATCGCGCAAAACATCGAGTTCACGCGCCAGGGCTACAACCTCGACGCCATCACCCAGCAGAACTTCCCCTACTCGGAGAACCTGACGTCGGCGGAGCTCCAGGACAACGAGCAGGTGCTCGCCAACGTGCGCCTCTGGGACGACAAGCCGCTGCTCGACACCTACAAGCAGACCCAGGAGCTCGTCCCCTACTACCTGTTCAACTCGATCGGAGTCGACCGCTATCCGATCTCCAACCGCGACACGCAGGTCCTGATCTCGGCACGCGAGGTCGACCCGACTGCCCTCGCGGAAGCCGCGCGGACGTGGCAGAACATCCACCTCGTCTACACCCACGGCTTCGGCGCCGTGGTCAGTCCCGCCAACGAGGAGACCACGGTCGGAGGGCCGTCGTACCTGGTCAAGGACGTCCCGCCCGACACGGCCAAGCGCGCCCAGCCGGCGCTGGACATCGCCGAACCGCGCATCTACTTCGGCCAGCAGACCAAGCAGTTCGTGATCGTCAACACGAACCTGTCCGAGCTCGACCGCCCCGTCGACGACACCACACCGTCCGACGACTCGACGACGGTCGACCCCGCCACGGGCCAGCAGGTCGAGGCCTACTCCTACCAGGGTGAGAGCGGCGTCCAGCTCAACTCCATCTGGCGCAAGCTCGCCTACGCGATCCGCTTCCGTGACACCAAGTTCGTCCTCTCGAGTGCGATCACGCCCGAGAGCCGGCTTCTCTACGACCGCGATCTGATCACGCGGCTCAAGAAGGTGGCGCCGTTCCTGACCTACGACACGAATCCGTACCTGAGCGTCGTCGACGGCCGCCTGCAGTGGATCGTGGACGGGTACACGAGCACCGACCTCTACCCGTACTCCGAACCCGTGCGCGTTCCCACGGCGCTGCGCGAGACGCTCGGGGGCTTCGCCGGCGTGAACTACATGCGCAACTCCGTCAAGGCCACCGTCGACGCCTACACAGGCGAGGTCACCCTCTATCGCATCGACGAGAACGACCCGATCGCGGCGGCCTGGAACGAGGCGATCCCACAGCTGTTCGGCGATGCCGAGCCGTCGGAGACGCTGCGCAGCCACTTCCGCTATCCGATGAACCTCTTCGCCGTGCAGCAGGCCCAGTACGGCCGCTACCACGTGACCGACCCGCGCAGCTTCTACAGCCAGGACGACGCGTGGGACGTCGCGCAGCGATCGACACCGACACAGACGGTGACGGGCTCGAATGACGTCCCCGCGATCCCCCAGTACCTGAACATGAAGCTGCCCGGCGAGGAGAACGTCGAGTTCGTGCTCTTCAACTCCTACACGCCGCGGGGCAAACAGAACCTGATCTCGCTCCTGGCCGCGCGCTCCGATCCCCAGCACTACGGCGAGCTCGTCTCGATGGTGCTGCCCCGCGGCGAGGTCACGATCAACGGGCCGCAGCAGGTCGAGGCGCGCATCCAGCAGACGCCGGAGATCGCCTCGGAGCTGACACTGCTGGACCAGCGCGGGTCACGCACCGACAGAGGCAACGTCCGCATCGTCCCGATCGCCACGTCGCTGCTGTACGTGCAGCCGATCTACATCCGTGCGGACGAGAACGCCGTCCCGCAACTGTCCAAGGTCGTCGTGCTCTTCGGCAACAACGCCAAGATGGGCGACGACTTCGCGAGCGCCTTGACCGCGCTGTTCGGGTTCTCACCGGTCGCCGGACCGATCGTCGAGGGCGACGCGCCGGCGATCGTGAGCCAGGTCCCTCCCACCGAGCGGCAGCCGTCGACCGCCGCCCCGAGCGAGCTGGCCGCGCTGGTGACCCAGGCCAACTCGCTCTACCAGCAGATGCAGCAGGCTCTCACCAAGGGCGACCTCGAGGCGTACGGCAAGCTCGAGAAGCAGCTCGGCGACACCCTCAACCAGCTCTCCCAGAGCTCGGGGGGAACGTCCGCGGTTACCACGACGGCGCCACCCACCACGGCAGCGGCCGGCTAGCCGGCGACCGTCGCTCAACCGCGGTCGACGCGGACGACCACCTCTGCGACACGATGTCCGTCCATCGTGCGGACCTCGAAGCGGACACCGTCGAACGTGAACGAATCCCCGACCGCCGGAATGCGACCCAACCGGTCGAAGACGAAACCGGCGAGCGTCTCGTAGTCCCCCGCGGGTACCGACAGCCCGGTCGCGAGGGTGAACTCGTCTGGCCGTGTGCGCCCGTCACAGACCCACGCGCCGGGCCCGTCAGCGCGCACGAGCCGCTCGCGGCGGTCGTACTCGTCGCGGATCTCACCGACGAGCTCCTCGAGCAGATCCTCGATCGTGACGATGCCGGCGGTGCCGCCGTACTCGTCGACGACGAGGGCGAGCTGCACACGGCGGTTGCGCATGTCCACGAGCAGGCGGTCGATACGGGCGTTCTCGGGTACGACGAGCATCTCGCGCACGAGGTTGCGGTCGAGGGCCGAGTCCTGTGCCGCCTCTACGTCGTCGTCGAAGAGGTCCTTGGCGTGGACGAAGCCCGCCATGTGGTCGAGGTCGCCCTCGTACACGGGTATCCGCGACAGACCGCGGGCCCGCACGAGCTTGACGAAGTCTGCGGCCGGCGCCGTGACGTCGAGGGCGGCGACGTCGGGCCGCGGCACCATGACGGCAGCCGCGTCGAGGCGGCCGAAGTCCAGTGCCCCCGACAGCACCCGGTGGCCGACGTTGTCCACGTCGACGAGGCCGCGCTCGCGCGACTCCTCGAGCAGGAGCGCGAGATCGTCCGCCGTGTGGGCGTCGAGTCCCTCGGTCGGTGGCTCGACCCCCAACAGGCGCGTCCCCGCGTTCGCGGCGCCGTTGAGGACCACGATCACCCAGCGGAACAGTGCGACGTAGGCCCTGAAGGCGAGTCCGACTCCGACGGCGGTGCGCACCGGCTCGGCGATCGCGAGGTTCTTAGGCACCATCTCGCTCAGTGTCATGTGCAGGAAGGTCACGATCGCGAGCGACAGCGCGAACGCGAGGACGTGCGACACGGCAGCGGGCACCCACCCCAGGCCGAAAAGGTGCACCAGCGCGTCGCTGAGGAGCGGCTCGGCGACGATGCCGAGGCCGAGGCTGCACACCGTCACGCCGAGCTGTGCGCCGGTGAGGCTGTAGGACAGCCGCTTCTGGAGCGTGAGCACGGCTCGCGCCGAGCGGCTCCCCGCCTCTGCCCGCGGTTCGAGCTGGCTGCGCCGCGCCGCGACCAACGCGAACTCGGCGGCCACGAAGAAGGCGTTGAGCACGAGCAGCAGTATCGACACGACGATGCGGGTGATCATCGCCACGCCTCCCGCAGGACGGCCTCGGGGTCACGCCGCACCAGCACCTCGGCGATGCGCCGGCCGTCCATGCGCAGCACGCGGAACGACCACCCGTCGGCCTCGACGGCATCGCCTTCGCCGGGGATCGACCCGAACATCCACAGCATGTAGCCGGCGAGCGTCTCCCATTCGCCCTCTGGCAGGTCGAAGCCGCACCTCTGACGCAACTCGTCGTGGTGCAGCATCGCGTCGACGACCCAGGTGCCCACGAGCGTCGCGGGCTGCGCCGCGCCGCGGTCGTACTCGTCGGCGATGTCGCCCACTATCTCCTCGACGATGTCCTCGACGGTGATGATCCCGGCGGTACCGCCGTGCTCGTCGACGACCACAGCGAGCTGCGTGCCCGATGCGCGCAGGTCGGCGAGCAGGGAGTCGAGGGGGGCCGTCTCGGGCACGACGACGGGGCGTGCCATCAGCTCCGACACCGGCAGCGACGCCCGCGCTTGCGGACGGACCCGGAACGCGTCCTTGACGTGCACGGTGCCGACGACGTCGTCGATGCCGGCCCCGACGACGGGAAAGCGCGAGTGGCCGGTCCGGCGCGACAGCTCCACGAGCCCTGCGATGTCGGTCGCTGCTTCGATCGCCTTCACGGCTGTGCGCGGGATGAGCGCGTCCTGCGCCGTCTTGCCTGCGAAGGCGAGCGAACGGCGCACGAGGTCGGCGACGTCGGGGTCGAGGACTCCCTCGTC
>JAIBAC010000087.1 GCA_019695375.1 Acidimicrobiia bacterium | reverse complement strand
GGGCGTGCCCGACGCGGTGCTCGCGGACGCCGGGTTCGAGCCCGACACCCGCCCCAGAGCTCGCAAGGGCAGCAGCCGCCGCTCCCCGTCGAGCAGAGGCCGGCGCGTGTCGACCGAGGAGATCCGCGAGCACGTCCGCTCGCGCACGGCACCGTTCACGCTCAAGGACGTCGCCGGCGGACTCGGCGGCAGCCCGATGACGATCCGCAAGGCCGTCGAGGACCTCGTGGCCGCAGGCGAAGTGGAGAGGCTGGGACCGGTCCCCGACTACCGCGGCCGCGGGCGTGCGCCGGTGCAGTACCGCACCAAGGCCTGAGCGGCGACGGGTGTCAGGCCGGCTCGGCCGCCTGGCGCGCGGCGGCGGCCTCGGCGATCGCGCGGTGCTCCTCGAGGTACTCGGGGTGCTCAGCCATCGTCTTGGTGCGGCTGTAGTTCGGGTACCACATCGTGAACTTCACGGCGCCCACCATCGCCACGATCGGGATCACCCAGTCGAACAACGCGTTGGCGTTAGTCGCTGCCGACGCGAAGTCGCAGCCGAGGCTGATCGCGAAGGACAGCGCCCACACGCCGGTGATGACACGGCTCACGGCGAGGACCCCGGCGCGGAACGCCGGGTTGTTCTCGTACTGGACCGGATCGACGCTGAGCTTGGCGTAGTACAGAGTGAACGGGTGGCCGGCCGCGAGACCGGCGAGTGCCGTGACGACGAGGGCGGCGTCGGACATCGTGCCCGAGTGCTGCTGCAGCCATGCGTCGAGGTGGGGGTCGGCGAACGACGCCACGAGCATCCCTGCGAAGAGCACCGTGCCGACGAGGCTGAGCTGGTGGACGCCCTGACCGCGAGCGAGACCGACCGCCATCCACACGGCCGAGATCCCGAGTGAGATCGCGGTGACGACGCGGAAGCTCTGGGGCCCCGCGAAGACCGACATCAGGATGTAGGGAACGAAGCTGTAGAGGATGCTTAGCGGCGACACGCCCTTGACCTTCATGGGCCCGGTCTCGGTCCCCGCCTCGGCCCCGGTTCCAGCGATGTCCGTCTCGTCGATTCCGTTCATCTGGTCAACATCGACCGGCCACGGACCTCCTTGAGGACGACGGCGCTCGCCGTCACTCAGTGATTGGAGAACACGACCGAAGCCGTCGCCGAGCAGCCTGCGGCGGCGAGATGGCGTGCGAGCGTCTCCGTGAGCTGGAAGTCCTCGAAGCCGATCGTCGCGACCCTGTCCGCGACGAGCACGGGGTCGATCTCGCCCGCCTCGAGGAGAGCGGACGCCGTGTCGACCCAGAGCGCCGCGAGCCGCAGTCGTTCCTCGTGCACGGCGTCGTCGTAGGCGAGCGCCCTGCCGCCGAGATGATCGGTGTACGACTCGAGCGCAGCGCGCCGGTCGGCAGCGGACTGATCTCCTGCCACACCGCGGGCGAACTCCCACGCGTCGACGCCATCCACGTCGAGCTCGACGACGTTGCCGCGACGCACGATGACGTCGCGGCCGACAACCGCCTCGGCCGTACGTCGTGCACGATGCACCGTGACGTTGAGCCGGTTGCGGCCGGCCGCGGGCGGCGCCCCCGGCCACAGGTGCTCGATGAGGCGATCCGACGTCGCACACCCGCCGAGTGCGGCGAGGACGCCGAGGAGGCGGGCGACGGACCCCTCCACGCGGACGTGATCGGCACCCGCGACGAGATGGATGTCCGGGCACAGCACGTTCACGAGCACCGGCGTGGTCGCGGCGCCGGCGTCAGGAGCGGTGGGCGCCGCGTCTGCCCGCGGCGGCGCCACGGCGAAGAGTGCATCCCACGTCGAACGTTCGCCCTCCGGCGGCAGTCGCTGCACACCCCAGGACCACAGCTCCCACGCTGATTCGAGGTCGCCCACGCGCACGCAGTCGCGCGCAGCCCGCAGCGCCTTCTGTGCGGCGTCCCTCCCGACACCGGCAGCATCCATCGCGACCAGTGCATCCGTGAGGGCTCCCACCACACCTGCCTCGCCGGCGGCGATGCGAAGGCGCAGCTCGAGAACTTCGACGTCATAGCCACCTAGCGGGCTCGCGGTCGGTGCCAGCGCAGCGCGGTCCACCCAGCGTCGCGCATCGCGGTAACGGCCGAAGTCGGCGAGGACCGCGGCCACGCCCACGCACAAGGTGCCGGTGGCAGCGGGATAGCTGCGCCGCACGTCGTCGCCGACCGTCTCGACCGCCGCCAACGCGTCGTCGGATGCAGCGGTGCCGATGAGAGCCGCAAGCGCACGCAGGTATCGCGCCACCATCGACGGCAGGCCCTCGCGGCCGTCGACACGGTCGAGCTCGTCCAGCGCGCGGTGAACCGCCCACATGTCGCCGCGCAGGAAGCGGACCATCGCGAGGGTCGCCAGGATCAGCGGTAGCTGCGGTGACCCAGTGGTCCGCAACCGGTCACACGCCTCGGCGGTTATCGCCTCACAGAAGCCGAGGTCATCCAGGAAGAATCCGGCGCGGCTGATCGCGAAGAGTGCCACGGTCAGGGCACGTTCCTCCTCCCACCCCGCCCGAACGAAGTCCGCGACCGCGAGGTCGAGCTCCCTGCGCGCAGTGTCGAAGCCCGTCGTGAACAGGTGGCCGATCGCGAGGATGCGCCGTACCCGCGCACGTGCGATCAGGACGAGCACAGGCGGGAGCTCGTCCTGAGGCATCTCGGCGAGGGTGGCTGCCGCGATCGGGATCGCAAGGAGGTCGCCGTGCCAGAACAGGTACTCCGCGCGGATCGTCGCCGCCCACCACCGCAACGCGTCGTCGGCAGGGTCCGTGCCACCAGACAGCTCCGCCTCGAGGATGTCGATGTCAGCGAGTGTGGCCTGTTGCAGCCGCACTGCCGCCTCGAGATCGGCGAGACGCAGCTGAGCGCAGCGGTCCTCGTGCGGAACTGCCGCGACCGCGTACCGGAGGGAGACGAGGTCTCCGCGACGCAACATGTCGTGTGCACGCCCGGCGTCGAGGTGAAGGGGCATGGCCGATCTTTCGCTTTCAACGCGAAAAATCCCTCTGACACCGGTCAATGCGACCAAACCCGCCGCGCACACCGAGTCGATGTAAGTCGCCGGTAATCCCGCTGTCGGATCCTCACGGGGCGTACGACGCCAAACCGCGAGCAGATGTCGGGGGAATCATGTCGGGATGCAGCGACACCGGGACGAGATCGGCGCGACCGAACCGCCGGCGGACCGCATCCGTGGTGGCAGTGGTGATTGCGGCCATGTTCATGGCACTCAGTGGCGCGCTCGACAGTCCCGCGCGTGCCGACGGCCTCGACCCCTTCTGCGACTCGCCGTCGGCGCCCACATCGGCGCAGCCGACGCTCGCGGCCGGACGTTTCGCCGGCGCGTCGATGGTCGTTCGCGGCACGGACGGAGACGGCAACACCGCCTCGGCGACGTATCCGCCGCGACTCGCCATCCCCGACCTGTTCACAGGCGGATCTGTGCACTTCGACGCCAACCGCACCAACTTCTCGATCGCCAGCAGGAGCAGCGCCGACTTCAGCTTCGGGTACGGCCTGCGCTCCTCGACGGCGTCCTCACCTGGTCCCGCCGGGTATCTGACAGGCGAGAACCCGCTGCGGCCCTTGTTCGTCGACAACTTCGGCCTCACCCCGGACACGGCCTCCGGTCGCGAAGTCGCCGGTGCAGGCCTCAGCCTGTTCGTGTACCACCCGCAGAGTGCCGCGCGCCACGACCTCCTCGGCGAGTTCACGGTCGCCGTCACGATGGACGAGGGCGGCACGGCTCACGACTACAACATCAAGATCGGCATCGACGCGCGGGGCACTGTCGGTGCAGGAGCGGTGTTCCCGACTGCGACGCGGATAAGCCTGCTGTTCCGCAAGAACACGACCGTGACGAGCCCCGGCTCGCGACCCGAGCGCGGCTGGTGGGGAATCGCCGAGGAGCTCTCCTATCAGGAGTACCCGGGGATCACCGATGCCAACCGTCCACCCGTCCGGATCAGTGCCGAGGTGACAGAGGTCACCAGCGGTGTGACCGCACCGACCCTCGAGTCGACCCAGACCTGGTCGAAGGCCCCCCAGGACTTCGCCGTCGGCATCAGCGACGAGTGCACGCCGGCGGCACGCGGCACCGACTCCCAGACGAGCCGCCTGACGTGGGTGCGCCCGAGTGGCCCCGCCGACGCCACCATGCGCGTGACCGCCACGAGCGGCGCCGGCAGAGGGGTGCGTGGCCTCGACGGCTTCAAGTTCGACGCGACCACCGTCGGGGTGCCGCACACGACCGACGTCCGGTTCCGGCAGCGGTTCGTGTCGATCGACCGGTCCGCCGACGTCGTGCCCGACCTTCACCTCGAGACCCTGCAGTCGGCCGCCCTGCCGCCGCCGGGCACCGCGCCCGACGACCCGACTGTGGTCAGCGGCGACGTCGCGGGGCTGCCCGAGCACTCCGTCGTCGTCGCCGGCGACACCGCGCTCTCCAAGATGGAGGTGCTCACCTGCCCCGGAGAGACGGATCTGGTCCGCCTCTCCGTCGACTACCGGCTGCCGGTCAACGCCCCGCCGTGTGGTGCGGACTCGCAGCGTGCGCCGCGGCGGATGCGCTTCGTCATGAAGAACTGGGCGGCGCAGGACGAATCGAGCTCGGCGGCCGTGCGTACCGCTGCCGCCGAGCTGCCGCGGGTCCCAGCGGCAGGGCCGTTCGTCCTGGTGGCGAACCGCGATCGTCGCGGTGACGACCCCGCCGAGCTCGGCGCTCTCTCGATGGTCGGCGCCGAGCTCGAGCACGTGAAGCACATCGTCGTGGACCGCACCAACCCACCCGGAGGCGGCAGCCATGTGCTCGGCATGATCGAGGCCGACGGCGCGCCCGCGTCACCACGGCCGGCACCGGTCCTAGTGCACCTGGACACGCGCACCAGCAACGATCCCGCCGCCAACGGCGGCAGCCTCGTCGACCTCGACGGCCGGATCGGACAGGTGCCCACCTACGCGAAGTTCGAGGTCACCGCAGACCCGCACGGGGGCACACCGGTGCGCGCCCGCTGGGACGCCGACGCGGCGGTGCACGCCGAGGCCGACGTCGAGTACGTCGGTCCGCGCCGCGGACGCGACGACGTCGACGTGGTGAGAGCACGCGTCGTGACCGGACCCGACGGGGAGCTGTCACAGCGCATCGTCGTCGAGTACCGCGACAGCGGCGGTGACAAGTCGATCGCCGTCGACGCCGACGCACCGATGCGCTTGCGGGCACGCGCCGAGCTGAGCACCCCCAACGACCGGGCAGCATCGGAACCCACCGCGCAGCTGGTCCGCGCCGAGACCACGTCGGCACACCTGCAGGCACGGTGGCGCTCCGGTCGCGACGGCCTCGAGGCCGTGCATGCCGAGACCTGCACCGACTGCGACACCGCCGCGGGGGTACCGGTCGGCATCGTGTACGCCGCCGGCACCGTGGCCGACCTCGGCACGCCCGCGACACCGGTCGCGGACCCCGTCGACGCCCTACCGGCCGAGCTGGCTGTCCCCGCCGATCTCACGTCGGGCCCGAGCCCCGCCTTCCGGCCGCTCTGGGTGCTCGGCGAGTCGACAGCCGGTGTCCGCCTCGTCGAGTTCCCGGGCAAGGTCAGCACCAAGACCGACCTGCGGATGAGGCTCTCGAACCTGAACCGCGTCGACTACTCGCTCGTGGGACCGAGCGGAGACCGACGCACACGCGTCTGCACGGACGTGGGCGCCGGTGGCAGCCCGTTCCACATCGGTGCGTTCCGTGAGGACCAAGGCTCCGGTGGCGCGCCAGGCTCGGCGACAGCGGCCGACGCCTACCTCGACAGCTTGCCGGCGAGCTTCGCCGCCGAGATCGGGGCCGAGCCGTTCGTCGAGCGCACGGGCTCAGGCCGGCGGCTGCTGGCGGTGCGTGCTGATCCCGACATCTACGGAGCCGACGGCAGCTGCGACCCCGACCGCGTGCAGATGGGCGAAGAGCCCGACGACGCGGAGTGGCGGCCCAAGCTCGTCTTCGAGGCCCGCTCGGGGGCCGTCGATCCTGCCGGACTCTCCTTGCTTCGCGACGCGGCGCCACCGCGGCCGCACGGCGCGAGAGAGACGCCCGGTGCCGATGTGAACGTCGTCCTCGGCCAGGGCGCCGACGTCGTCGACGTCGCAGGGCGCTTGAGCGTGCCGCGCCGCCTCGACGTCGACGTACCGACCCTCGTCGAGTGCGACGCCGCGACGGCGGGCACGATGCCGGGACCGTGCCCGATGCCGGTGTACGAACGTGACGACTCCACCCGCATGTCGCTGTCGTACCAGTCGACGCTCGCACGTCTCGGCGGCCTCGACCTGACGGTCCGCAACGCCGGCGCCGACGCCCGCTTCGACCACGGCAGCTACGTGTCGGGCGCCGCGACCGACCTGACCGCACACGTCGCCGCGTTGCCCGGCTCCGCGTACGCGCAGTTCGGGATCGGTGGGAACACCCGCCTCCCGGCGACGGACCTCTCTGTGGAGCTGTGGCCGACGGCCAAGTACAAGGTCGAGGTCCCGCTCGAGGACGTGCTCGTCGAGTACACGGACCACCTGCGGCCCGGCTACCGGGGCTCGTGGCAGCCGACACCGTCGGCGATCGAACCCGGCAACGTCGTGGCCAACTACCGCGCGAACCTGCACGACGTGGGCGAGGTCGTCGACGTGAAGGTGAACGCGACCGGAGTCGAGTCGGCGTCGCTGCCGGCAGGAGTCGAGGACTCCGCACGCGCTTGGTGCCGCAGCCGCGGTCGCGGCTTCGACACGAGCCGGCCCGCCGGACCCGTGTACGTGCACGCCGACGTCGACGTCAACCGATCCGACCTGATCGAGCTGAACGTGCGCAACCAGGCGGACCACACCGGCGGAGCGTCAGCCGACGCGGTCGTCGACGTGGCGTCGAGAGCACCCCTGTCGGGCACCGTCGACGCCAAGATCGCGCTCCAGCAGGCGATGCACAGCGAGATCTCGACGCCGGTCGGGTCCGTCGACGCCGGGTTCTGTATCGATGCCGACCTGCCGGTGCACGCCGAGCTCACCGACCTCACCGGCCTGACCCTGCAGCAGTCAGGTGCTGCTGTGAGCGTTCAGGTCCCGGTGCTGGAGGCGATGATGGCCGCGGGGACCGGTCGCGATCCCATCCGTGGCAGCATCGGCGAGGACGTCGTCACCGCCGAACCCGGCCGGCCGACACGCAGGATGGCCGGCGCCTGGTTCAAGACCTACCTCGCCGAGTTCGACCCACCGCCCTTCTACATGTCATGGAGCGCGGACGAGACCGGCGGTCAGAACTGCGACGACCTGACGCCGTGCAGCGCGTACCTCTTCCAGGAGCCACCGCGCGGGCACACCGGGGTGTGGCGCGACATCGGCATCGTGCCGCTCGCGCCGATGCCGGGCACCGCCGACGACTGCACACGCGGCGATCACTGGCAGGACACGTGCCAGTACCCGGTCGGTCGCCTCCCGATCCTCGCCGGCGAGTTCGTGAACGAGTTCGGGTACCAGCCTCGCCGCGGTCCCGGCGGCGGGCTCACCGATCTGCGCGTGAGCGCGCAGCCGTGGCGGCTCGAGTTCCTCGCCGACGTTCTCTGGGCCGGCATCGCGCGGGACTCGATGGGCACCACGACGGTGCCGTTCTCGAGCGACTCCTACGGCGAGCGCCTCTACGAGCTCGTGCGCCGGATGTCGGATCTCGACGCGGTCACAGCCACGCGGCCGCAGCTGGCGCCGGTGCCTCCCTCGACGCACACGTACGTGTCCGAGCAGGTCATGTGCAACGACCCGGGCCGGCTCGAAGGCGCCGGACGCGAGGCCACGGCACCGGTCACCCTTGCCGACGGCACCAGCGTGCACGTCTGGTTCCACGACGCATGCGACGAGACGTCGTTCGTGCTGTTGCCGTACACGAACTGGAAGATCCGCCCCGACGTGCGAATCGTCGCCAACTACCCCGACGGCTCCGTGCGGTGGGTGCGTCCGCTGATCAGCTACGACGGGGCGTCGTGGCCGTACGAGGAGACCGAGTTGTACTGGGGCGACGGGCTCGACAACCCGCCGGACGACCGCACCGAGGGGGTGCGCTTCGCAGTGGCGCCGAACGGCACGAGCGTGCAGGCCCGTGCGTACGTCCGTGGCCTCGACGGCGTCGAGTGGGACCGCACCTACCGTTTCGACATCTCCGGCAACGGCGGTCCTGTCCGCAACGACTCACTGGTCGGTGTCAATGCCAGTGGTCAGGTGGCCGGCGACACGGCCCAGCAGGTGACCGCGTCCAACCACACGCCGGTGACGGTCACGCTGCGCAGCCCGCTCGCGGACTGCCGTGGGGGCTGCGCGGGACGCACGATCTACTTCGGCGACGGTGGTTCCGAGGTCAGGGCCGGCACGGCCGGCACCGAGGTCACCGCTTTCGAGCACACCTATGACGGTGTCGGGACGTACACGGCAGTGGTGGTCACATACGACAGCATCGGCCGTCCCACCGACGCCGTCCCCATCCGCGTGGACGTCACGTAGGCGCCACTCCTGCGTTCCGCAAGTCATACCTTGACGAACGCACGTTCGGTGATACCGTGGGCGGGCCCCGCAACGGTTCGGGGCCGGACGGGAGGTTCACGAGATGGGTGTCATGCGAGTGCTCGGGCCCGAGGGCGACACCAGGGCCGTGGAGTGGACGCGCGAGGAGCAGGAGAGCATCGACGCGGCGGAGGCCGTCTTCCGCCAGCTGCTCGAAGCCGACCGGATGGTGCCCTTCGCACGCGCCGCCGGAGCGCGTGCCGACGAGGCATCCCAGCTGCACGCCTTCGACCCCGACGCCGAGGAGATCCTCTGGGTCCGGCCGATCACGGGCGGCTGAGTGCCGGTGGTCGACCCCATCGGCACCATGCGCGTCGTCGATGCCATCGAGCGTGCGGGCTTCTACCTGGATCTGTACGAGGACGGTCCCAACTTCCTCGAGATGTGCTGCCGGCCCGGGCCGAGCCCGTACAGCTCGTCCGAGGTGCCGTTCCCGCTGCGGAGAAGCGAGCCGGAAGCCGGCACTGATGCCGCGCTGGCGGATCCTGTGGCCGAAGCGGTCGCGGACGAGCTGCTCGAGTCGCTGCTCGACGACGCCCAGCTCGAGAGCTACCGCGACGACCACACGTTCTGGGTCGACACGCCGCGGGGGATGGTGCGCCTCGGGCGCAAGTACGACCTGCGCCACGTGTCCCTCGCCGGCGTCGAGCGGTCGCTGTGCGTCCTCCCCGACACCCTCGAGCAACTGCCCGACGGCGACCTCTGGGTGACGTTGCTCCTGTGGCTCACGCACGACCCCGACCGCTTCTTCCGCGTCGCGCTGCCCGGCGTCGACCTACGCGAGGAGCGCGCCGGTCGTGAGCTGGAGCATCGACAACCCATCCGCGGCGACGACCGCCACGACATCCTCAGCGCGGAGCTGGACCGCATGCAGGCCACCGCCCTCGGCACGTTCACGCCGCGCCCCGGAGTCGAAACCGGGCTCCCCGGGGTCGACGCGGTCCTCGACGGAGTCACACCCGGCCACGTGGTCCTCGTGACCGGCACGCCTGGCAGCGGCAAGACGGCGCTCGTCCTGGGGATGGCGATCCGCACGGCGATGCGCGTGGACTGCGGCGCCGACCCCGACGACCCGTTCCGCGAACAGGTTTGCCTGTGCACCCCCCGCAGCAGCGCCACGGAGACGACACGCGCAGCGTGGGCATACATCGCGCGCGTGCGCTGCGACGACCTGCTGGGCACCTACCTGTCGGAATCGGACTGGCAACGCATCGCCGATGCGGTCGGCCGCCTCGTCAACCTGCCCATCGACATCCACAGCGGCCACGGCGCGGTTGGTGCGGTCTGGCCGCCACCGGTGGACGACCACCCGACGCCGCTGGTGGTCCTCGACGACGCCGGCGCTGCCGGCCCCGACCTCGCCCGCGTGCTCGAGGACGCCCACGTCCTCGCACACGAACGCGGGGCTGTGGTGGTCGTCGCCGCGAGCGTCGCAGATCCCAGCCTCGCGGCGCTGGCGCCGCAAGTCGCCGATCGCGCCGACGTCATCATGGCGATCGGCGGTCACCGCGATCACGGCCGCATCCGGCGACGCCCTGCCGACGCGGTCGTGGTCCCGGTGTCGGTGATCAAGAACCGCGTCGGTCCCACCACCACCTGCCGCGCCGTGCGCGTCGACGGCTGGCGCCGCTTCGTGCCCATCCACCCGGTGTGAGCACCCACACATGAATCACGCCTGCGCCTCAGACCCGAGCTGAACCGCCTCCAGCCGACGTGGCCCCTGCATCGTTGGTGAACAGCAACGTGGTCGTGTCGCCAGCGACCTCGACCTTCCACAGGTGCTGCGCGTCGACGGCACGGAAGCCGTTGGTGGCGGGCTGGGCGCTGACCTTGTCGAGGACGGCGCCCACCCGCGTGGCGAAGCGGCTGGCCGTCGCGTCGTCGGCCCACTTGGTCGTTATCGCACCGAAGCGTCCCGAGTCCTTCTGCCAGAAGCCGAGGCAGTCACCCTTCCATCCTTTGACGTACCCGAGCTCGGCCGCCGCCGACGGCAGACCCGGGATTCCCGCGAGGATGTTGGCGGTGCTGAACTCGCCCCACGTGCCGGCGATGCGCTTCTCCCAGCCCTCCCCCAGCTTCGCGCCGTAGTCCTCGACGGCGATGTCGGTGCGCTGGAAGCCCCCGGCGTACAGGTCCGGATGCAGGATCTCGGTCGTCGTCTTCGGCAGACGCGCGTAGACCTGCGACAGCGGAGGGGTGCCGCTGTCGGCGAGGACGGCTGATATGAACGCGGGACCGTACTGGTAGGGCATCAGCAGGTCGGCGACGAGGGGTCCGAGCTTCACGCCGCTGGTGTCGACCGACGCCTCCTCCTTCTGGCGCTCGCGCCGCTGCTCGGGCGTCTGGAACTGCAGCGACCACTCCTCCTCGGTGTGGGCGGCGTCGCCCTCCTCCACCGCTGTGATCGCGCTGCCCTGGTCGAAGTCGTAGGTGGGCACCGCGGCGTCGATCTTGGTCAGGTCGTAGTTGGCGTCCTGGAGGGCGTGGGTCCACTCGTGGGCGACGGTGGCCTGCTGCATCGGCGAGAGCTGCTCGCCACGCTGGACGACCCAGAGCTTCTTGGCCTCGGGCACGTAGAAGCCGAGCACGAGGCCGGCCTGCAGGGCCTTGGACTCGGCTTCCAGCGTCGAGTCCTCGGGCACCCAGCCGAGCTGCTTCGCGAGTGGATCGAGGCCGGCAGCGCTCTGCTTGTCACGGTCGGTGCGGAAGCGGTCGGTGGTCGCGGTCACCTGGTCCGGCGCGAGCATCTCGATCGGCACGTTGGCGCCACCGAGGCCGCGCACCTGCTGGACCTGCTGGGTGATCGCGGCGAAGAGCTCGGCCTGCGTGGGTGTCGGCGGGGTGCCGGGCGTGTCGGTGGGCGCGGCCGTGTCCTC
>JAIBAC010000086.1 GCA_019695375.1 Acidimicrobiia bacterium | reverse complement strand
CGTGCGCCCCGGCGAGAAGGTCGCCACCGACGGCGTCGTCGTCGAAGGGCCCGCCGTCGTCGACGCGTCGCTTCTGACGGGCGAGCCTGTGCCGGTCGAGGTCGGCCCCGGCGACGCCGTCACGGGCGCGACCGTCAACGCCGGTGGACGCGTCGTCGTCCGCGCAACGCGCGTGGGCGCCGACACCGCGCTGGCGCAGATGGCTCGCCTCGTGGAGGAGGCGCAGTCCGGCAAGGCGCCCGTGCAGCGCCTCGCTGACAGGGTTGCCGCGATCTTCGTGCCGATCGTGATCGTCATCGCCGTGGGCACGCTCGTGGCCTGGCTCGTCGCCGGCGGATCGGCGACCGAGGCCTTCACAGCGGCCGTCGCCGTGTTGATCATCGCCTGCCCGTGCGCCCTGGGCCTCGCGACGCCGACCGCCCTGCTCGTGGGCACCGGCCGCGGCGCCCAGCTCGGCATCCTCATCAAGGGCCCCGAGATCCTCGAGTCGACGCGCCGTGTGGACACGATCGTGCTCGACAAGACGGGCACGGTCACGACGGGCACCATGACCCTGATCGACTTCGTCGTGGACGCCACGACGACCGAACACGAGGCACTCACCTTGGTGGGTTCGCTCGAGAACGCGTCCGAGCACCCCATCGCCAAGGCGATCGCAGGGGGCGCACGCGAACGCGGGGTCGCAGTGGGAGCGGTGGAGGCCTTCACGAGCACCGAGGGCCTCGGGGTCAGCGGCCTCGTCGACGGTCATCGCGTCGTGGCGGGCAGGGCAGGGTTCGTCGCCGAGAACGCCATGACGATCCCCGCCGCGCTCGAGGCAGCCAGGGACGCTGCCGAGGCCGCGGGGCGCACCGCCGTCGTCGCAGGATGGGACGGTGCCGTCCGCGCGGTCGCCATCGTGGCCGACACCGTCAAGGCCTCGTCGGCGCGGGCGGTCGCCGAGCTCGGCCACCTGGGGCTGCACGCCGTCCTCCTGACCGGCGACAACGAGCGGGCTGCGCGCGCCGTCGCGGCCGAGGTCGGCATCGAGGACGTGTACGCCGAGGTCCTGCCGGCAGGCAAGGTCGACGTGGTCGCGCGCCTCCAGCACGACGGCCGCGTGGTGGCGATGGTCGGCGACGGCGTCAACGACGCGGCGGCGCTCGCGCAGGCGGATCTCGGCCTCGCGATGGGGACGGGCACAGACGTCGCCATCGAGGCGAGCGACATAACGCTGGTGCGCGGCGACCTGCGCAGTGCGGCCGACGCCATCCGCCTGTCGCGCCGGACGCTCGCCACGATCAAGGGCAACCTCTTCTGGGCGTTCGCCTACAACGTGGCCGCGATCCCCCTCGCCGCCCTCGGCCTGCTGAACCCGATGCTCGCCGGTGCCGCGATGGCGTTCTCGAGCCTCTTCGTCGTGACAAACAGCCTGCGGCTGCGCAGGTTCCGCGCGATGCCGCGAGACGAGCGGGAGGCATGACCATGCACGGCTACTCGATGAACAAGGACGACTACCTCAAGCGCCTGCGCCGCATCGAGGGCCAGGTGCGCGGCTTGCAACGCATGGTCGACGAGGACGCCTACTGCATCGACATCCTGACCCAGGTGAGCGCTGCGACCAAGGCTCTCCAGAGCGTGGCGGTCGGCCTGCTCGACGAGCACGTGCGCCACTGCGTGACCGACGCCGCCCGCGGGGACGACCAGCGCCGCGCCGACGAGATGGTCACCGAGGCGACACGGGCGATCGAGCGTCTCGTGCGGTCGTAGCTTGGCCCGCCGTGCGTGAAACACTAGGCTGCCCTGCACCATCGGCTTAGGGGTACCTTTCATGAGGACGAAGCGGAAGGCCGTCGCCGCACTTCTCGCCACGATCGGATCCGCGGGCATCCTCGCATCCTGCGCCGGCGAGTCGCGGCCCGACACCGCGCCGAGCTCGGGCGCCGGCTCCTCGGCGTCCGGTTCCGTCTCGGGATCGGGCACGACGGCGGAGGCAGCAGCGGAGGCGACACCGGCACCTGCCTTCGGCCCCGACCAGTCGGTCGCCAACGTCGCCGCCGCCCTGCGGGAGTTCACGATCACCACACCGACCACCGAGGTGCCTGCGGGCAAGGTGTTCGTGACCGCCACGAACTTCGGTGAGGACGTGCACGAGATCGTCATCACCCACGCCGGCGCCCCCGACGAGGAAGGCGCGATCGCCGAGGCCGACGAGATCGCCCCCGGCCAGACCAAGGCGGTCGCCGCCGACCTCGCCCCCGGCCGCTACCAGTTCGCGTGCTACATCAAGGAAGAGGAGAACGGCACCGTCGAGGACCACTACCAGCTCGGGATGGTGCACCAGTTCGAGGTCAAGTAACGCGGAAGACGTAGCGGCGGCTGAGCACGAACCTGCCGGCGAACGTCACCGCAGTCGCGAACGCCTTCACCGACGTCGCCGCCAACGGGCTCAGGTCACCGTGAGCGAGCACCTCGGCGCCCCAGATGATCCCCTCCTGCGCCAGCACGTTGAGTGCCGCGACCGCCAGGAACAGCGCGGCCTCGCGCGCCGGTGACCTCGCCTCACGCACGGGGAAGACCCACGCCCGCGTCAACCAGAACGCGAGCGCCAGGCGGACGGCCATCGAGACGGGGTTCGCGGCCAGCGGCGCGACGCCCAGCGTCGTGAGCGACCAGAAGAGGACGAGGTCGACACCCGTGGCGCAGGCCCCGACGGCGGCGAAGCGCGCCACTTCGCCGCCGAAACGGCGCGCCGCGGCCGCGCTCACCGGCCCAGCCTCGCGGCGGCCATCGCGGGCAGCACGTGGCGCAGGTAGGTCGGCAGGTGCACGAACGTGCGGCCGTGGCGGCGCCGCGCGTAGCTCACCGCCACCTCCTCCATGCGGAAGCCGCGGCGGCAGAGGTCGATCGTGAGCACCTGCGCGTAGTTGTAGTCGTGGCGGATCGTGGCGCAGCGGAGTGCGTCACGGCCGAGCACACGGATGCCGCTCTGGGCATCGCGCACACGCCGGCCCACGATCACGCCGACCACGAGCGAGCCCGCCCTGTTGCCCAGACGCCGCCACGTTGGCATGCCGGCCGGATTGCCATCCGCGAACCTGTCTCCGGTCACGTAGTCGACGGTGCCGGCCAGCACGGGGGCGACCAGCACAGCGACGTCCTCAGGCGCGTACTCGCCGTCGGCGTCCATGAACGCCACGGCATCGGCATCTCGTGCGCGTGCGTGCTCCAGGATCCGCGCGACAGCGGCGCCGAGGCCGGCATGGCCCGCGGCGGGCTCGAGCACTGTCGCGCCCGCCGCCGCCGCGTGTGACGCCGTCTCGTCCCTGGAGTGGTCGTCGACGACGACGACCTCGACGACGCCGTCGACGGCGGCGGCACGCCTCACGAGGCCGGCCACCGTGGGGGCCTCGTCACGTGCGGGGAACCCGACGACGATCCCGCCAGCGCCGCGCGCCACGTCGGACGCAGGCAGACCCCGCGTGGCGGAGGACCGCGGGGTCCCCGACAGGCGCCACAACCACACGCCGGCCACCGCCGTGAGCACGAGCCACGCGGTGAGCCGCAGCCAGTCGCCCGCTCCTGGATCGTGGAACGACGGCAGCAGGCGGCCGAAGGTGCTGAAGCCCGGCACCGGCGCCAGGAAGGGGTCGCGGCCGGCACCGACGCGACGGGTGTCGAGCGCCCACACGAGGACAGCTCCCCAGAGCGCCGACCACGCCGCCAGCACGGCCGTCAGCCGCGGCACGAGCGCGAACGCGAACGCGAGCGCAGGTACGAGCAGGGGCAGCGCGGTCACGACCTGCCGTCCCGGGAACCACCATCCGCGCATCGTCAGGGCCAGCCAGACCGCCGTCGCCCACTGCACGAGCACGAGGACCGCGAGCGGCCATACAGGGCGCCGGCGCGACACGAGCACCGCACCGGCGGCGAGCACCAGCATCCAGAGCGGCGCGAAGCGCACGAGCCCGAAGTTGCGGTCGAACGCGAGCGCGACCACACGCGGCGTGCGCGCCAGGCCACCGGCGTTGTCCTGCAGGATCGCGGCCTCCGACGCTCCCTGGTAGAAGCGGTTGGTGGCGTATGTGGTGGGTCCGCCGAACTCGACGAGCGTCCACGCGAACACGGCTCCCACAAGCGCGAGCGAGGCGGCGCACATGACGAGGAGTGCGCCGCGGCTGTGACGGAGGCGCACGAGCGACACCACCCCCAGTGCGGCCGCCACCGGCAGGTACTTGATCCCGAGCAGCACGAGGGTTCCCACCGCGCACGCGAGAGCGCAGGCGACGAGCACGGGCCGGCGGTGGCGCATCGTCCCTGTCACCAGGAGGGCGCCACCGACCACCACGGCCGCCGCCGGCACCTCCGGGTACACCTGGGTGGCGTAGACCCACATCGGTGCGGTCAGACCGAGGACGGCACCGGCCCAGGGCGCCGCCCAACGCGGCTCTCGCACGAAGCGCTCCGCGAGCATCCCGGCCCCCACGAGCGCGAGCGCAGCCACGAGCGCGAGCTCGGCGCGGGCGCCTTCCCAGCCGCCGAGGGCGAATCCCGGGACGAGCAGCACCGACAGACCGACGCCGTGGGGGGCGAGGCGGACGCCGTCGTCGCGCGCTGCGTCCTGTGGGGGCAGGTCGGAGGCGTGGTAGTCGGCGTAGGCGCGACCGGCGTACTGGTTCGCGATGTCGAGGTCACCGTCGGAGATGATCGACTGCGTCGTGAGCAGGTAGTGGGGCTCGTCGCCCACGAGACGGTTCGACGCCCCCCACACGGGAATCGCGGCGCATCCGGCCAGCCAGACGACGAGGCCGACGACCGGCCACCGCCACCGGTAAAGGTAGGACTGCCACCGCACCGACCATAGGGTGCCCTAATCCAGACGCCCGTGCAAGGCGCGGGTGACCGACCTCAGTTGCCGCGGACGGCGTCGACGACCGCTTGGCGGCCGTTCACGTTGACGAGGTACTTGGCGGAGTCCGAAGCCAGCGTGTCGACCCGCACCACGTCGAGGTCGACGAGGAGGCGCGCTGTCTCGGCGTCGCCGGCGAGGTCCGCGGCGAGCACGAGCGCGACGATCTCGTCGACGTCGAGGGGCGCCACGTCGATGTGCATCGTTTCGCTGGAAGATCCTGCCATTGGTGTCCTGAGTCGGGTGCCGGAGAACTTGATAGCACCAAACAGACGGCCACCCCATCTGATTCCGGACTTCGCGTGCTCCCACGCCGGTCAAGAGGCGCCACCGGCGACCGGTAGTCTCTCGCGACCCCACCCAACAGCTGTCGAGTCGGAGCCGCGGTGAAGGTCGGGACAAGGGTCGAAGTCAGGAGCCAGTTCGACCGGTCGTGGGCGGGCGGCTTCGAGATCGACGAGATTATCGGGAGCCCCGACGGCGAGGACGGCCCCGGTGCCCGCTACAAGGTGCGGCGCGAGTCCGACGGGATGGTCCTGCCGCGGGAGTTCGACTGGGAGGAGATCCGTCGCGAGCGCAAGGGCGGCATGTGGTGGTACCGCTGATCGGCTGAAGGTCCCGCGACCGGTCAGCCGATCGGGCGGCGGATCGCCTCGATGAAGTCGTCGACGGGCATCGCCGCGAGCGTGGTGGTCTTGAGGGTCCCGCGGGAGCCGAGTGCTGTCGCGACCCTGGCGACGGTCTGGATGTCGGGGGCCTCGAGCACCGTCATGAAGTCGTACTGTCCGAGGAGGGCGTACTGGGTGATGATCTGGGCACCCATCGCCTCGACCTCCTCGTTGACGGCCTTGACCCGCTCTGGCCGGTGCGCCAGCGTGTCCATGCCCTCCGGCCCGAGCGTGGACAGCATCACGTAAGTCGACATGGCGAACCGGCTCCCGGGGGTCGTGCCTGCGAAGGTGGGTTCACACTAGTGGCCCCGACACCTTGGCGACGTTGACCGCTTCCGCCGCGTCGAACTCGGCCGTGAGCCACGCATCGACGATCTCGCGCGCCACCGCGGGTGACACGGCGCGGAGGCTCATCACGACCACGTTGGCGTCGTTCCAGCGCCGCGCGCCACCGGCGGTCGCGGCGTCCTGGCACAGCGCCGCACGCACTCCTGCGACCTTGTTGGCTGCGATCGAGACGCCCGTGCCCGTCCAGCAGAAGCACACGCCCGTGTCGGCATCTCCGGACGCGACCGCCTCGCCGACGGCGCGTCCGACATCGGCCCACTCGATCGCGTCACCGACGAGCGGGCCCACGAGCACGACGTCGTGGCCGCGCTCGCGCAGGTCGGCGACGACGGCATCGGTGAGCTCGGTCGCCTCGTCGCTGCCCACCACGACTCGCATGGCACTGCCTCCTGTCGCGGACCTCTAGCTTGCCATCCATGGAAGTCGCTCCCCCGCCGACCAAGCTCCACGTCGTCGCCCACACCCACTGGGACAGGGAGTGGTACGACCCGTTCCAGAGCTTCCGCCTCCGCCTCGTCGACACCCTCGACGCCCTGCTGGACATCTGCGACTCCGAACCGGGGATGCGCTTCCTCCTCGACGGGCAGACGGCGATGGTCGACGACTACCTCGCCGTGCGACCCGAGCGCGAGGCCGACATCGTACGCCTTGCTGCACAGGGGCGGCTCACGCTCGGTCCGCTCACCGCCCTGCCCGACGAGCTGCTCCCATCGGGCGAGACCCTCCTGCGCAACCTGCGCCGCGGACTGCGCCGGGCGCGTGAGCTCGGCGAGCCGATGCCGGTCGGCTACCTGCCCGACATGTTCGGCCACACCGCGCAGATGCCTCAGCTCCTGCGCCTCGCGGGTCTCGAGCGCACCGCCGTGTGGCGCGGGGTGCCCGCACGTGTGGACCGCACGCTGTTCCGCTGGCAGGGCCTCGACGGGTCGGAGGTCCTCGCCACGTACCTGAGCGCCTCCTACTCCAACGCCGTCGCGCTGCCGCTCGAGCCGGACGCCCTCGCGGTGCGGGCGCGTGCGCTCGTCGACGAGCAGGCGGCGTTCGCACCGCCCGGCCACGTGCTCGCCATGTGCGGCACCGACCACTGGCCGCCGCAGGCAGGGCTGGCGGCGGCGCTGGCTGCCGCCGCCCGCGACGGCGTCACCGCGGAGATGTCGACGCTCGTGGACTTCTTCGACGCGGTCGCCGGTGTGATCGACGTGGCGGCGCTGCCCCTGGTCCGCGGGGAGATGCGCAGCGGCACCCGCGCCAACGTGCTCATGGGGGTCACGTCGACGCGCACCGATCTCAAGGGCCTGCAGGCGCGCGCCGAGCGCACCCTGGAGCGCTACGCCGAGCCGCTCTGCCTCGCGTCAGGCGCCGCCGTGCCCGCCGAGCTGTTCGACCTCGCCTGGTCCCACCTCGTGCTCAACTCCGCGCACGACTCGGTGTGCTCGTGCTCGTCGGACGCGACCATGACCGCCGTGGAGCACAGATACCTCGAAGCCGCCGAGATCGCCGACGGCCTCGCGCAGCGCGGCCTGCAAGCCCTTGCCGCACGGGTCCACGACGACCGCCTCGGACCCGGTGAACACGCGGTCTTCGTGTGGAACCCGTCGCCGTTCCCACGCAGCGAGGTGCTCACCCTTGACGTGCCCGTGCACTGGGACACGACAGCACCCGAACCGCGACCGGCGGCACTCGAGGCCCCCGGCGGCAGCGTGCACGCGGGCGTGCCCCTCGAGTGGCAGTCCGAGGTGATGCTCGACACGACCCTGACAGGCGACCAGGTCATGGGCTACCTGCCGCTGCTGCGCACACGCGAGTTCGGCGACGTGTTCGTCAACACCGTCGAGTTCGAGGTGTCCGACGACATCGTCGAGGTCGTGCTGCGTGCAGAGCCGCAGATGCGAGGCCACCTCGACGCCGAGGGGCTCAAGACGACAGTGGTCGCCCTCGTCGACGAGAACCCGGGACGGTCGTTCCACGTGCAGCTCGTGCGGCTGCCGACGCAGCGGGTGCTGGTGCACACGCCCGAGATCCCGCCGTTGGGATGGTCGACGCTGCGCGCCGTTCCGGGGCAGGCCAGCACCACCGTGGACGGCGTCGCCTGGAGCGCGGGGACCGAGCCAGCCCTTACCAGCGACACGACCGCTGTCGTCTTCGCCACCGACGGCACGTTCTCGGTCGAGGACCTCGCGTCCGGAGTGAGCACCGCCGGGCTCACCCGCATGTGCGACGGCGGCGACGCCGGCGACACCTACAACTGGTCACCGCCACCTGTGGACTCTCTTGTCGACGTCCCCGTGTCGGTCACGATCCAGCCCGTCGAGCCCACGGCATCCCCGCTGCCGCGGCGTTCGGTGCGGGTGGAGCGGCGCTACCTCGTGCCGGCGGCGCTCGCGCCGGGCGAGAACACCCGCGCCGACGACCACGTCCCGATCGACGTCGTGACCACCGTGACCCTCACAATGGGTGATCCCACGGTCGAGGTGGACGTCGAGCTCGACAACCACGCACGCGACCATCGCCTGCGCCTGCACCTCCCGCTGCCGGCACCGGTGACGGCGTCGACGGCGGGGTGCGCGTTCGGGACCGTGAAGCGTGGTCTCGATGCCGAGGGCGGCGCACAGGAGCTACCGCTCGCGACCTACCCGGCGCACCGCTTCGTGGACTGCACGGCGGCAGCCGCCGGCACCGGCTCCGGCTCCGGCTCCGGCTCCGGCTCCGGCTCCGGCCTGACAGTGCTGTGCGACCAGGTCGTCGAGTACGAGGTCGTCGACGGTGCCGAGATCGCCGTCACCCTGCTGCGCGCGACCGGATACCTGTCGCGGGCGGCCCCCACCATGCGCCCCAACGCCGCCGGGCCGATCATGGCCGTGCGCCACGCGCAGTCCCTCACTCCCCAGCGCCTGCGTCTCGGCATCGTCGTACACGGCGGCGGCGACCGCGCCGCCGCGACCGAGGTCGCGTGCGAGCGCTTCGCGCATCCGCTGTGCACCCACGTGGTGCGGGCCGGCGACGGCGGCGACCTCGCGACGACCGGCGCACCCGTGCGGCTCGAAACCGCGGCGGCCGGCACGGTCGCGCTGACAGCGTTCGGCACCGATGCCGGCGGCCGGCCCGAACTGCGCGTCGTGAACCTGAGCGGCTCCCCCGCCGCGATGGTGGCGGTCCCCGAGCCGTGGTTCGCCGCACAGGTGGACGCGTCGGCAGACCCGTCCGTGGTCGGCCTCGACGGCAACGCCCTGGCCATGGCGCCCGCTGGTTCCGTCGATCTGGCGCCGTGGCAGATCGCGACACTGCAGTGGTAGCCCGACCGCGGCCGAGGAGGGTCGAACCAGCATGACACCCGCAGCAGTCCCACCGCCGCGCACCGATCTCGACGGCAAGGTCGCTCTCGTCACGGGCTCCTCCCGGGGGCTCGGGGCGGCGATCGCGCGTCGCCTCGGGGCGGCGGGTGCCGATGTGATCGTGACGTACCGTCGCCGCGAGGACGAGGCGGAGGCCGTCGCGGAGGCATTGCGCGCGGGCGGCACGCGCTGCGACGTCATGCATCTCGACATGGGTGAGATCGCGTCGATCGACGCCGTCTTCGACGAGGTGGCCGCGAACGCCGGCCACCTCGACGTGTTCGTCGCGAACGCCGCCGCCACGAGCTTCCGCACGTTGATGGATGCCGAGCCGCGCCATGTCGAGCGCACCTTCGCAATCTCGGTGACCGGCTTCCTGCATGCCGTGCAGAGGGCGGTGCCGTTGATGGAGCGCCGCGGCGGCGGGCGTGTCGTCGCGGTCAGCGGCGCCGACACACAGATGTGGATCCCCGCGCACGGCATCCTCGGTGCTGCCAAGGCGGCGATGGAGACCCTCGTGCGCTACCTGCAGTGCGAGCTCGGCGAGCGCAACGTGACCGTCGTCGGGGTGAACCCGGGCTGGATCGACGGCGATTCGCTGCAGATGATGCTCGGGCCCCTGTACGAACGCGCCGCCGGACTCGAGCGCCTCACGCACCCGCTGCGGCGCACGTGCTCGCCCGACGACATGGCTGAGGCCGTCGCGCTGCTGTGCACCGACGCTGCCACCTGGTTCGGCGGCAACACGGTTGTCGCGGACGGCGCCGGCGGCTTCGCCTTCTGCGGGCGCTACTCGATGATGGCGGGAGCCATGCCGCAGGCCACCGTCGACGCGCTGACCGGGGACGCGCCTGCCCCGTCCTCGGGCACCGGCACCGATCTCGCCGACGGCGAGGCGCCTTCGGTGCCGCGCTTCTGACCTGCTGCTCCGAGCCGGGATTCTTCTGTCTTATGCTAGAGAAAACTGCCATGCCGGCTTGACCGGCGACCGACAGGCGGAGGTAGCCACTATGGCCACGACCGAGTTCGCCGTGGACGGTGCGAACTGCCCGCAGTGCTTCAACGAGACCCTGGACGCCCTCCGTGCGCAGCCCGGAGTGGTCGTGGCAGCGGGGTCGCTGACCGACCAGTGCGTGCGCGTCGAGCACGACGGTGCCGACGTCGATCAGCTCCTCGGCCTCGTCCGCCGGCACCTCCACGCCGACGTGCTTGCTGCACGGGAACAGGCGATGGGCCCCGTAGACGCACGGATCGAGCAGGTCGGCTGCACCCATGGCCACGGCGCGCCCTGACCTCGGACGGGCCGGCGGAGCGGCTCGTGGGTGACGGCGCTCCTACGCGGCCGCGTGGAGCGGCGGGGCGGGTGCGGCTCGCACAGCGCCAGGCACGCCTGACCGTACCTGTGGTCCTCCTCTTCGTGGTGGCCGCGGTGACCGCCGCCGCCACCGGCAGCGGACGCTGGACGTGGCTGCACCTCCTGTTCGCGGGCGGCGTCGTGCTCTTGATCAGCGCCGTGTCGCTGATGCTGACGATCACGTGGTCTGCCGCCCCCGCTCCCCGCGACTGGCTGGTCGTGCTCCAGCGCACGTGCATCACCGTCGGCGCGGCCACGGTGGTCGCCGGCCGCGACCTCGCGACGCCGGCATGGATCGTCGTCGCAGGTGCCGTCCTCTACCTCGCCGGCCTCGCAGGTCTCGGGTACCTGCTCGTGGCGACCGTGCGTGGTGGCGTCGAGCGACGTTTCGACGTCGCCGTCGCCGGCTACGTCGTGGCGCTGGTCGCCGGGATGGCTGCCGTCGTCATCGGAGCGGTCATGGCATCGGCGTCGCCGAGCGTGAACCTGCGTGCAACTCACGCCACGCTCAACCTCCTCGGGCTCGTCGGAATAGTGATCGGTGCGACGCTGCCGTTCTACGTGGCGACCGTGGGGCGTTCGAAGATGGCGCCGCTCGCGCGTCCGGCGTGGTTGGCGACGTGGCTTCTCTACCAGACGTTCGCCCTCGCTCTCGCGGCGGCCGGGTTCGTGTCCTCGACCGACGTGGTCGGCGCCGTCGGCCTCGCGCTGTACGCGGCCGGCCTCTGCGCGCTCGTGCCGGCGCTGCCACGACCGACCCGCAGACAGCTCCGCTGGGCCGGCCCGCGCCTGATCGGCATCTGGGCGGGATTGGCATGGTGGGTCGTGGCCACGGCCGCGTCGGCTGTCGACGCTGCGCGTGGGGACCCCGCCCTCGCGGACCGCTGGCTCCTCGTCCTCGTGCTCGCGGCGTACGGGCAGATCGTGTGGGGCTCGGTCGCCTACCTGCTGCCCGTCCTGCGTGGCGGCGGGC
>JAIBAC010000085.1 GCA_019695375.1 Acidimicrobiia bacterium | reverse complement strand
CGCTCCCGTGTGGCGGGCCGTCGCCGGCGGCGCCGGTGCCGTCGACCTCGGCCTGCAGCTCGGCCCCGCCGTCGGCGACCGCCTCATGGACGGCGGTTCGTACCCCGGTGAACGCCGGCTCGGGTTCCGGTTCCCGCGTGAGGCTGCCGTCGGGGTCGTCCTCGCGGTGGCGGTTCCGACGTTCGCGCTCGCCGCGCTGGCCGCGGCTGGCGCGACCACCGGCGGCGTCCGGATCGGGCTGGCAGCCATCGCGCTCGTGCTCGCGGGCGCCTCGGTCCCGGCTGTGAACCAGCTCGGGCTGCTCGCGAAGCGCTGGATGATCCTGACGCCGCGGACCATGGTCGCGCACGACCCCTACCGCCTGAGCCAGCCGTTCGCGATCCCCTACGGCCACATCACCGACGTGTCCGCCGTCGAGGGCGGCGGCAGCGACCCCGACGACACCAAGGGCCTCCTCGACCTCCGCTCCGGTTGGCGCGGCACGTGGCTGCAGACGTTGCACGACGACGTCGCCGAGCCGCCGCAGCCGAGGCAGCTCCCCGCCCGTTTCGAGCGCCTGCGGCCGGTGGTGCCCCGATACGTGATCGGCATCGGCTGGCCCGTCACCGACCCCGGCCTGTGCCTGCGCGCCTGCGCCACCAAGGACCTGCCAGGCACCTGAAGGCGCCTAGGAGGAGGCGCCGAGCGCCTCCGTGGAAAGCAGGCCGAGGTGCTTCCTCCCTCGACGTCCACGACCCGAGATGAGTGGCCTGAAGGCCCGTAGGAGGAAGCGCCGAGCGCCTTTCAATCAGGCAGCTCGATCCCGTCTGCCGCGCACTTGGCCGCGATCTCCTCGGGCCACAGGTTCTTGAACAGGAACGGGTCGGTCATCATCGACCAGTTCGGCGCGAGGACCTTGACGTAGCGCTCGAAGTAGAGGAACTGCTTGCCCATGAGCGCCAGGGCCGGGTCGCCGACCATCCCGAACTGGTCCGCGAGGTTCAGCTGCTCCTGCAGCATCTCGCCGAGGCTCAGCTCACCGATCGGCTTGTCCAGGAACGGTGTGATGAACATGGCGACCGTGCCCGCGGCCGCCTCGATGTCGGGGAGGTCCGGGGGCATCATTCCGATGCTCTGCATCGCGCGCACGAGCCGCACCCAGTCACGGTCGATCACGTACGTCTTGAACATGTCCCGGAACGCGGCGCGGTACCTCTCTTCGAGGCGTCCGCAGATGCCGAAGTCGAGATACGCGGCACGGCCGTCGTCGAGGACCATGAGGTTGCCGGCATGGACGTCGCCGTGGAACAGGCCGTGCACGCAGGCCGCCTCCATCCACACCTTGACGCCGCGACGCATGATCATCACGCCGTCGACGTGGCGTTCACGGATCTTGTCGAAGTCGTCGAGGGGGAACCCGTAGAGGCGCTCCATGCAGAGCACCCGCCGTGCGCACAGGTCCCAGTAGACGTCGGGGCACGTCACGCACCTGTTGTCGCCGTAGTAGCCGATGTTGGTGCGGAACGAGGCCATGTTCGTCGCTTCGAGGAGGAAGTTCAGCTCCTCGTGCAGGCTCCGGTTCAGGTCGGCGATCATCACCGGGAGGTTCAGCTTCTTCGCCTTCTCGAACCGGTCGACGAGACGTGCGAGCCGGTACTGGATCCGCAGGTCGCGTTCGATGTCGGCCTGCAGGTGCGGGCGCTGCACCTTGACGACCGCGTGCCTGCCGTCGCGCAGCACGCACGCGTGGACCTGCGCGATCGAGGCGGCCGACATCGGCACCTCGTCCCAGCTCTCGACGAGGTCCTCGATCGGACGGCCGAGGTCCTCCTCGATCGTCGCCTTGATCGCGTCGAGCGGCACAGGCGGCACGGCATCGAGGAGCTTCAGGCACTCGTTGGAGAGCGTCTGCGGGAAGAGCCCAGGTGCGGACGCGATGACCTGGCCGAGCTTGATGAAGTTGGGGCCGAGCTGCTCGAAGCAGCGCCGCACCCAGACGGCGAGGACATCGGCCCAGCTGCGCCGCCCTGGGGGGCCGATGCGCACGAGCTTGCGGAACACCTCGACCACGAGAACCGATACGAAGATCCACCACACGGTCGCCATCCGCGCGACCTCGGCGAGGCCGAAGCGGTGCAGGTCGGCGGTTAGGACAGCGAGCTCGGCGGGCGGGACGTGACCGCTCGCGTACGGTCCCGCGGCGACGGCATCTTCCCCGCCGCCCGGCGCCGGCGACGCCGTCTGCCCTGCGGAGTCCCCGGCATCGGCGCCGGTCGGGGTCGTTCGCGGATCCTCGGCGGCGGAGGTCATGGGCGCCGAGGGTATCGCCCGCTTCCCTGCGGCGGCGAGCCGGGCGGCGACGGGCTTGCGAAGCGCTTCACAAGCTCCGTACCCTCCACGACCGTGCACTGTGCACCTCCTCGCCGCAGCCTCGGCACCCCGCCTCGGCCCGGCTCGCTGCCGCCCAGAACGGAGCGCGAACGTTGAACATCGTCGTACTGGTAAAGCAGATCCCTGACCCCGCGGGGCCTCAGGAGCTCAACGCCGACCACACCCTCAAGCGCGAGGGCAAGCTCATCCTCGACGAGTCCGACAGCTACGGCGTCGAGATCGCCCTCCAGCTCCGTGAATCCGCCGGAGGCGGCGACGTCACGCTCGTCTCGATGGCTCCCAACGGCGAGACGTCGGGCCTGCGCACCGCTCTCGCGATGGGCGCCGACGACGCGATCCTCGTCGGCGACGACGCCCTCCCCGGCGCCGCCGCCCTCACGACCGCCAAGGTCCTCGCTGGCGCGATCGGTCGCAAGCAGTACGACCTCGTGATCGGCGCGGTCGAGTCCTCCGACGGCTACGTCGGCGTCGTGCCGGCGATGATCGCCGAACTGCTCGGCCTGCCGTCGCTCACGTTCGCCAAGAAGATCGACATCGACGGCAGCGTGATCCGCATCGAGCGTCAGACCGAGGCCGGTTACGACGAGGTCGAGGGCGCCCTGCCCGCCCTCGTGTCGGTCACGGCCGGTGTCGTCGAGCCGCGCTACCCGAGCTTCAAAGGGATCATGGCGGCCAAGAAGAAGCCCCTCGAACAGGTGACGGTCGCCGACCTCGGCGTGTCGGTTCCCGGCTTCAACGGGAACGAAGAGGTCACGAGCGTCGAGGACGCCCCCGCCCGCGCGGCGGGCGAGAAGATCGAGGACGACGGCACCGCGTTCGAGCGCATCGTCGCGTTCCTGGACGAGCAGAAGGTCCTCTGAGCGGGGCTTCGAGGAGAGGATTGAACATGGCACTCGACAAGGTTCTCGTCTACGCAGAGACCGAGGGTGACGCGGCGTCGACCGCGACACTCGAGATGCTGACCAAGGCGCGCGAGCTCGCCGGCAGCGTCGACGCCTTCTACGCCGGCCCGCACGCTGACGCCATCGCCGCCGACCTCGGCGCCCACGGGGCGGGCAAGGTGCACACGGTCGACGCCGGCGACGCACTCCCGGGTGCGCCGGTCGCCGCGGCCGTCGCCGACCTCGTCGGCGCGGAGGGCTACAACGCCGTCCTGTTCGCCACCACCTACGACGGCCGCGACGTGTCGGGGCGTCTCTCGGTGCGCGCCGACTCGCCCGTGATCTCCAACGCCGTCGGGCTCGCCCTCGACGGTGACGCGCTGTCGGTGGAGACGGTGATCTTCGGTGGCACCAAGGTCGTCCGCAGCGCCTTCCGCTCCGGCTCGGTCGCGATCGTGCTCGTGAGGCCCAAGAGCTTCCCCGCCGAACCCTCCGGTGGCGGCGCAGCCGAGGTCGTCTCGGCGGCGCTGCCCGACGTCGGCGCCGCCGGCAACCCCAAGATCCTCGCCAAGCACGTCGAGGAGCTCGAGGGACCCAAGCTCGAGGATGCCGACATCGTCGTCTCGGGTGGCCGTGGCCTCGGCAGCGCCGACGGCTTCAAGCTCGTCGAGGACCTCGCCGGACTGCTCGGCGCCGCGACCGGCGCATCCCGTGCGATCGTCGACGCCGGCTGGGTGCCCTACAGCAAGCAGGTCGGCCAGACGGGCAAGACCGTGAAGCCCAACGTCTACATCGCTCTCGGCATCTCGGGAGCCATGCAGCACATGGTCGGGATGAAGAACTCCAAGATCATCATCGCGATCAACAAGGACCCCGAGGCGCCGATCCTCGCCGTCGCCGACCTCGGTGTCGTCGGTGACGTCCACAAGGTCGTCCCACCGCTGATCGAGGCGATCAAGGCCAAGCAGGGCTGAGCCCGGCGACGGCGCGACAGCAGCGAGCGGCGCCTGTCGGCGCGGCTCAGACGGGAGCCGGCGAGGTCTGGCGCGCCGGCGTGCCGTCGACGACGGCGGCTGCGCCCGCTGACTCGGCGTCGGCCTCGACGAGCTCGTCGTAGGCGCGCTTGGCGAAGAACCACATCGCCGCCGCGGTGGCGAGGTCCAACCCCGTCGCGCCAGCGAAGAACGGGTGGCGGGTCTGGCGGTACACGTTCGCGTACCCAGCCGCCGAGCAGAGCTTGAGGAACACGAGCGAGCCGAGCACGGGCCGGTAGCGCCGCAGGTCCCGCTGCAGCGTCGCGCACATGAAGGCCAGCGTCGCGACGTTGCCGGCGCCGAGCACCCACCAGATCTTGGAGTCCTCGGTCGCGGGGAGGTCGCCGCCGCCGAGGAGCCGGCCGATGCGTTCGGCGCGCTCGATCGTGGCCTGCGGATCCAGGTAGTAGGTCGCGGCCGGGATCGCGAAGTTCAGCGTGATCGCCGAGTAGACGAGCTGGAAGTCGCGGTAGCGGCGTGTCGGCTGCGTCCAGAACCTGCGCACACGTTCGAGCATCGGCGCAGTCTACGCCTGGCCCGCGAGCCCGGGCCGCGGCCGGCTACTCGGGCTTGGCGAGGGGGACGACGGCGGCCTCGCCCTCACCGGGGATCACGGCGCCCGCCGCTGCGGGGTCCTCGATGATCCCACGGAGGTACTCCATCGAGTGCTGTGCGTACATGCCGTCGGCGATGCGCTCGTCGTAGGTGTACCGCAAGTACATGACCTTGCGCGCCACCACCCTGCCCGCCTCGACCTTGGCGACCTCCTCGACCTTGCCGACCACGGCGAAGATCGGGCAGTTCCCGTACTCGTAGAGGTGGTGGTAGACGCTGTCCATCTTGAGGCTGCCCATGTTGGCCATGAACACGCTCGTGAACATCGGGTCCTCGTCGACGAAGCTGCGTGGCAGCAGCCCGAGCGTGTCGAGGCCCTTGAGCGCCTTGACGCCGATCCACAGGAGTGGGCCGGGCAGGCGCAGGAGCAGGTCGAGCTCCTTGTCGGTGTAGCTCTTCTCGTCGGAGCGGCCCTGGCCGAGGTCCTTGTAGAAGACGTCGACGGTCTCCGCGAACGATGCCTCGGGATCGAAGCGCTCCTTCAGCGTCACAAGCGGCGACGCCTCGTCGGCCATGCGCTTCTTCGCCGCGTAGGTGATCCAGGTGCCGTCGCGCTGCCACGTCTTGCCGCCGGAGATGAAGCGGTTGAGCTGCGGCCGCGCCTCGAGGGTGCGCACGACCGCCCAGACGCAGACGTGGAACGGCGTTATGCGGCGGTGCGGCAGCGTCTCGTTCCAGCGGCGGATGAACTCCGCCGTCTCGGTGACGTCGATCTCCTGGGTGAAGTTGACGGTCGACTCGTTGGCGCCCCGCATCAGATAGAGCATCATGCGCCGGTACGAGGGCACGTCGTCGCAGAGGGTCGCGTCTGGTCTCTTGCCGAACATCGCCGAAGGCTATCGCCTGCGGCGGCGGAGTGAGCCGGTGACCGTCGCCGAGCCGACCACGACGTCGCCGTCGTAGATGGCGGCGAGCTGCCCGGCGGCAGGCGCGCTGACAGATGCGGTGAACTCGACGCCGACCCGGCCTGCTTCACCACGCGACACGCGGGCGGGGGCGGCGCGTCCGTGCGCTGCTGTCTGGACGGTCGCGTCGAACTCGGCGGGCGTGTCTCGTGCCCAGACCGCGCCGTCCGCTGTCAGCGAGTCCGCGAGCGGCGGGTCGGTGTCGACGGTGACGGTGTTCGACGCGATGTCGGTCGCGTGCACGTAGAGGCGCCGGTTGAGCGGCGACTCGATGCCGCGCCGCTGACCGACCGTGTACAGCTCCGCTCCGCGGTGGGTGCCGACGACCGCTCCATCGGGTGCGAGTGCAGGCCCGGGCGCGACCGGAACACGCTCGGCCACGAACGCGGCCGCGCCACCGGCGCCGAGGAAGCAGACCTCCATCGAGTCGGCCTTGCCTGCCGTACGCAGCCCGAGCCGCTCCGCCGTCGTCCGCACCTCGGCCTTGGTCATGTCGCCGACGGGAAGCAGCACGCGCCCCAGCGTGTCCAGCTCGAGACACGCGAGCACGTAGCTCTGGTCCTTGGCGCGGTCGGCGCCCCGCACGAGGTGCCCGTCACGGAGCCGGGCGTGGTGGCCGGTGGCGACCATGTCGACCCCGAGGCTGTCGGCACGGTCGATCAGCTCGGTGAACTTCACGTGACGGTTGCACTCGACGCAGGGATTCGGTGTGCGTCCCGCGGCGTAGCCTTCGACGAAGGCGTCGACGACCGAGCGCGCGAACGGCGCGCTCATGTCGAGGGTGTAGTGGGCGATGCCGAGCTGGGCGGCGACGGCACGGGCGTCGTCGGCGTCCTCGACCGTGCAGCATCCGTGCTTCGCGCCACGGACCTCGGGCGCGTCGTGCATCTTCATCGTGACGCCCACGACCTCGTATCCGGCCGCCACGAGGACGGCTGCCGCGACCGACGAATCGACGCCACCGGACATCGCGACGAGCACCGAGCGGCGCGTCATCCGCGCAACCCCTTGACCGCAGCAGCGACTGTTGCGAGCGCGAAGTCGACGTCGTCTGCTGTCGTGTTCCACCCGAGGCTGAGGCGCAGCGCGCCTTCGGCTGACACACCCATGGCTGCCAGGACACCCGACGCCTTCTGCGCACCGGAGGCGCACGAGGAGCCCGACGACACCGCGAGGCCGGCACGGTCGCAGGCGATCACGAGCATGTCGGCCATCACCCCCTCGACACCCACGTGGCAGTGCGTCGGCAGCCGCTGCGCGTCGGCACCGTGAACGACGAGACCGTCCACCGCCTCGAGCAGGCCGGCTTCGAGGCGGTCGCGGAGCGCTCCCACCCGCGACCAGTCGTCCGCCGCCGACGCCGTCGCCGCGGCCGCGAACGCGGCGGCGCCGACGGGATCGGGCGTACCGGCGCGCATACCGCGCTCCTGGCCGCCGCCGTGCAGCATCGGTTCGGGTTCGACGGCCTCGCCGAGGACGAGAGCACCGGTGCCGATCGGGCCGCCGAGCTTGTGCGCCGTGACCGACACGAGGCCGGCGCCGCCGAAGCCGTCGACCTTGGTGAAGGCCTGCACGGCGTCGGTGTGGAACCACGCATGCGGCGCACGGGCGCGGACGAGGGCGCCGATCTCGTCGAGGGGCTGCACGACGCCGGTCTCGTTGTTGGCCGCCATGACCGAGACGACCGCGACCGCACCCCCTGACTCGAGGAGGCGATCGAGCACGTCGAGGTCGACGACACCGGAGGCGTCGACGGGGATCTCCTCGCCGCCGGCACGGCTCGCCGGTACGGCGACGGCGGGGTGTTCGACGGCGGAGTAGAGGACGCGTCCGCCACGTGCGGCGCCGGCCGCTATCGCGAAGTTGTCGCTCTCGGTGCCGCCCGATGTGAACACGACGCGGTGGGGAGCGACCGAGCAGAGGGCGGCGACGGCCTCCCGCGCCGCCTCGAGGTGGGCGCGCATCCGCTGCGCGTCGCGGTGGACGCCGGTCGGGTTGGCGGGCCCGTCGGCGGCGACCAGCGCCGCGGCCGCGTCGGCCTCGGGGCGCACGGCCGTCGACGCCGCGTGGTCCAGGTAGACACGCTCGCGATCTGTGCCGGCACCGATGGACATCTGGGCCATCATATGACCGGTGCCAACGAGACATCCCGACGTGCAGGACGACACCGCGCTCTCCGGGGACGCGCATGCGCTGGCCCCGTCGGGGCCTGCGCGGCTCTTCGACACGGCGCTCACGATCGTGCTGCAGCGGCCGTGGTACTTCGTGCGCGTGGCGGCCTTGTGCGCGCTCGGACCGGCGCTGGTGCGCACGGTCGTCAGCATCGCAGTCACCAGCGGTGGCCGCCTCCCCGGTGCCGACGCCACCGGTCTCGTGTTCGCGGTCGACGTCACGGCGCCCCTGCTCTCGGTCGGGCTCACCTACGCGTTCGCGTCGCGTGGGGCGCTGGCAGCGCTGTGGGAACGCGACGACTTCGCGTCGACGCCGGTGGCGTCGGCCGCAGGCGTGTTCGCGGTGTGGTCGGCCCCGATCCTGCTCGCCGGGTTGCTCGCGTGGCCCATCGGTGCCGCGCTCGCCGACGCCATCGTGGGCGCGTTCGTGCTCTGGCTGTTCATCGTGCAGGTCGCGGTGCTCGTGTCGTCGCTGTGGCTACCTGCCTTCTGCATCGGTGTCGCCGAGCCGTCACCACCGCGAAGGTCTCCTGCCCTGGCCCGCAGTGCCGGCCTCCTCGGCTTCGGTGGCATGTGGGGCCCCTATCTCGCCCAGCTCGTCTGCGGCCTCATCTCAGGTGTGCTCGCCGTCGGCGTCTGGTTCGGTGCCGACGAGCTGCGCGATCACCTGCCGATCGACCGCGCGTCGGTGCTCAGCCTCACGATCGCAGGCGCACTCGCGTGGTTGACGACCACGATCGCCTGCGCTGCGGCGGCGGGGATCCCGGCCTCGGTGTACGTGGACGCGCGCGTGCGGCGCGAGGGTCTCGACATCGTGATCCTCCTCGACGAGCTCGAGGCCGCAGGATGAGGGCGGTCCGCCGTGGCGCCGCTGTCGCCGTCCTGCTCGTGGCCGTTGGCTTCGCGGGACTGCCCGCTGCTGCGGCCGTTGCTGCTGAGCCGGTCCAGCCGACCGTGCCTCCCGAACGCGCAGAGCACACGGCACAGGAGGTCGTCGACAGCCTCGGCTTCGACGAGCCGTCGGACAGGGAGGCGCCCCCACCGCCGACGGTGGAAGGATCCGCGTTCGGTGCGATCGGCGAGCTGCTCGCCTACCTGCTCGTAGGTGCGGCCGTCGCCGGCCTCGTCTACGTCGTCCTCGTGCTGCTGCGCGGGCGTGGCCACCGCCGCGGCCGCGATGACTCCGACGACGACGATGTCGCCGTGGAGACGGGCAGCAGTGACGCCGGCGACGACATCGCGGCGCTGAGCGCCGCCGAGTGGCGTGCGCGCGCAGCAGAGGCCGAGGCGCAGGGCCGCTTCGCCGACGCCGTGCGCTTCCTCCACTTCGGCGGCCTCATCGGTCTCGACGAGGACGGCCTCGTCGCCTTCGACCCGGGACGCGCGAACGGCGAGTACGTGCATCTCGTGGCGACCCTCGCTCCCGACTCCGTGCCCGCCGACCTCTCCCACCTGAACCGCCTCATGGAGGAGGCGACCTTCGCCAAGCGCGACATGGACGCCGCCGCCCTCGCCTGGTCGCGCTCTGGCTGGGAGCGTGTCCACGACGGCATCGCCGCGGGAGCAGCGCAGCGATGAAGGGCGGACGCGGCACCGCTGCCCTCCTCGTGGCCGCAGCCGCGTTGGTAGTGCTCGCTCTCGTGATGTCGTTCATCGGCGGCTCGTCCGTCGGCACCGACCCGGCCGAGTCCCCGGGGTCGGTGGAGAACCGCGGCCGCACCGGCGCGTACGCGTGGGCCGAGACGCTGCGGCGCCTCGGCTACGACGTCAGCACCCGCGAGCGCGCGCTCGACGACGGTGCGCTGCCCGCGACGGGCACGCTCGTTCTCGTCGACGCCGAGGCTGTGACCGTGCAGGAGGTGGACGCGCTCGCCGCCTGGCTCGAGACACCGGGGCGCCGCGTCGTCGTCGCGGGCGACACCGACGCCAAGGTCCTGCGCCGGCTCGTGCCCGGCCTCGACGATGCCCAGATCACGGGGCTCGCGCCATCGGGTGCCGTCGTCGCCGTCGACGACTCGCCTGAGTCCGCCGGCGCCGGTGAGCTCACCGTCGCGGGCGGCGTCGACCACCTGCTCGAACCTGGAGACGGCACCGCCGTCTACGCACCCGAGGGGGATGCGGACGCTGCGTACGTGGTCCGCTATCGCGTACCCGACGGCGGGGTGGTGGTCGGCATCGCCGACGACGACACGATCGCGAACGACGGCCTCGCCGAGGGCGAGAACGCCGGCTTCGCGACCGCTGTCGTCGGCGCTCCTCCCGGCCCTGTCGTGTTCGACCAGTTCCACCACCAGCCGGCGCGGCTACCCGGTACGTTCGGGTACCTGCCGCGCAGCTTCCAGTACCTGCTCGTGCAGCTCGTCGTCGTCGGCGTCGTCGCCGCGTTCGCGGCCGGGATCCGCCGCGGCTCGGCGAGACCGGAGCCCGAGGTCGCGCCGCGGCGGCGCATCGAGTACGTCGAAGCCCTCGCGCGCAGCTACGAGGATGCCGGTGGGTACAGGGAGGCCACCGAGCGGATCAAAGACGACCTGCGCGACCGGCTCCGCCGTGCGACCGGCGCCGGCGGCGACGCCACCGACACCGACCTCGTGGCGGCGGCGCCGCTGGCCGGGCTCGACCCCGACGCCGTCGCCGCGGTCCTCCACGGGGCCCCGAACGACCCCCTAGGGTTCCGGACCACCGCTGCCGGCGCTACCGAGCTCCGGCGCCAACTCACAGGGTGACGCGACATTGGATCTCCGCAACCGGCTCGTGACCGAGGTCGGCAAGGTCGTCGTGGGTGCCGAGCCGGCGACGGACCTCCTGCTCATCGCCCTCCTCACGGGCGGCAACGTCCTGCTCGAAGGCGTGCCGGGCACAGCCAAGACGCTGCTGGTGCGGACGCTGGGGCGTTGCCTGGGGCTGCCGTTCCGGCGCGTGCAGTTCACCCCCGACATGATGCCCTCGGACCTGACCGGGACGATGATCCTGCGCGACGGCGAACTGCAGTTCCGGCCCGGACCGATCTTCACGAACCTGCTCCTCGCCGACGAGATCAACCGGACACCGCCCAAGACGCAGGCGGCGCTGCTCGAGGCGATGGAGGAGAGCTCGGTCACGGTCGAGGGGGTCACCCACGAGCTTTCGTGGCCGTTCCTCGTGGCGGCCACGCAGAACCCGATCGAGTACGAGGGCACGTACCCGCTACCGGAGGCGCAGCTCGACAGGTTCCTGTTCAAGGTCGACGTCGGGTACCCGGCCGAGGAGGCCGAGCGGCGCATGCTCTGGCTCCACCACCAGGGCCTCGACCCGACCGACCTCGACAGCGCCGGCGTCGAGACCGTTCTCACCGTCGACGAGCTCGCCGACGCGGCGGCTGCTGCGAAGTCGGTGGATCTCGCGCCCGAGGTCGCCGAGTACATCCTGCAGATCGTGCGTGCCACCCGTGTCGCGCCCTCGATCCAGGTGGGGGCGAGCCCGCGGGCTGCGGCCGTGTTCCTCAAGGCCGCCAAGGCGTCGGCGATGCTCTCCGACCGCGGCTACGTCACGCCCGACGACGTGGCAGCCCTCGCGCGGCCTCTGCTGCGCCACCGGCTGCTGCTGCGGCCCGAGTCCGAGATCGAGGGCTACACGGCCGACGACGTGGTCGGCTCGGTCCTGTCCGCCGTCCCGGTGCCGCGCTGAGGGGCGGGCGGGTGTGACGGGCACGCTCGTCCCGCAGTCACCCGGGCGTGTGGACGCGCGCCGCCTCGGTGCGGGGGACCCGGCGGCCGGACGCGTCGACGGTGACGGCCCACCGCGTCAGCCACGACCGAGCCT
>JAIBAC010000084.1 GCA_019695375.1 Acidimicrobiia bacterium | reverse complement strand
GAAACGGGGCGCGGCCGGCGTCTCGTCGAGGGCGCGCAGCAGCGCCCGCGAGACCGGCGACGCGTTCTCGGCGTCGGCTGGGCAGATGCCGTCGACGTCCTCGACGAGGACGACCCGCGCGCGGCCGGAGGCTGCGAAGGCGTCGCCCACCGCAGCGACGGCCGCTTTCGCATCCGACTGGCCGAGGTCGAGGCCGGAGACGACGGCTGTCTCGATGCCGAGCTCGGCTGCCAACGACCGGACGAGGCTCGCCTTGCCCGAGCCGACGGGGCCTTGCAGGAGGACGCCTCGCGGCGGCGCGACGCCGAGGCCGCTGAGCAGGGTGCTGCTGCCGAACGCGAGCTCCATGAGCTCGCGCAGCTCCGCGCGCTGGGTGTCGACGCCGACGAGCACCCCCGGCGCCACGGGCGGCGACGGTGGACCGACGGGGGCTTCGCCGTACCAGTCCAGGCGTGTCGACGGCACGATCGTCACGACACCGCTGGGCTCGGTCGCGCGCACCTCCACGCGCAGCGAGCGCCAGCCCGGCCCGAGCGAGTCCCGCAGCCGGCGCATCTCGGTCGCCGCGTCCTGGGAGAAGGCCTGGGTGAAGTCCTGAGGCAGCAGCGACTCGCGCTCGCCCGCGACGACCGCCTTGCCGAGCAGCGCGGCACGCAGGGCGCTCGCCGGCAGCTCGACACGCTCGAGCGCGCGCAGCGTCACAGCCGTGGCCGGCACGGATGCCACGGGCCCGACGACGACGCGGTCACCGTCGGTCACCCCGAGGTTCTCGGCGAGCAGCGAGTCGATCACGCACAGGTTGCGCTGGGACTGCCAGTCGAGGTGCCCGGCGAGGGCAGCGGCGACGCCACCGCCGTCGCCGCGCAGCTCGACCGGTTCCCACACCCGCACGCCGAGGAGCGCCATCGCCTCGGGATGCACGCGACAGACGTCACGCCCGGAGTCGACTCCGTCGACGACCTGGGCCACGAACGCGAAGCGGCGCGGTGACGCCGGCGGGGCTCCATCGGGGGAAGCTGTGCTCTCAGTCAACCGGTTGACCCTGGACGAGCATGGCCTTTACGCTCAACCCCCAGTTGACCGACGAGTCAGCAACGGCGGGGGCCGGGGGCTCCCCCCGTCTCCAAGGAGGAGAGGCTACATGCGCGAAGCCGTCATCGTGGACGCCGTCAGGACACCTCTCGGCCGCGGCAAGGACACCGGCAGGCTGCACGGATGGCACGCCGTCGAGCTCGGTGCGGTGCCGCTGCGCGCGATCGTCGAGCGCACGGGGATCGACGCAGCCGAGATCGACGACGTCGTGTTCGGCTGCGTGATGCAGACCGGCGAGCAGGCTGTCAACGTGGGCCGCAACGCCGCGCTGACCGCCGGCTACCCCGAGTCGGTGCCCGCCACCACCGTCGACCGCCAGTGCGGTTCCTCCCAGCAGGCGGCGCACTTCGCGGCGCAAGGTGTGATCGCCGGTGCCTACGACGTCGTCGTGGCGGGCGGGGTCGAGTCGATGAGCCGCGTTCCCATGGGCGCGACCGTCATGCAGGGCCCGGGGGTGCCCATGGGTCCGGCGATGCTGAAGATGTACGCCGAGAAGAACCTCTACGGCAAGGGCGGGATCGTGCCGCAGGGCACGAGCGCCGAGATCATCGCCGAGAAGTGGGGAATCCCCCGCGAGGAGCTCGACCAGCTCAGCCTCGAGTCGCACCAGCGGGCGGCGCGTGCGACCGAGGAGGGCCGCTTCGAGAACGAGATCGTGCCCCTCGACGTGCGTGGTCCCGACGGCGAGCCGACCGGGGACGTGATGAAGACCGACGAGGGCATCAGGCCCGAGACGACGCTCGAGAAGCTCGCATCGCTCAAGCCGAGCTTCGACGCCAACGGCGTGATCACGGCGGGCAACTCGAGCCAGATCACCGACGGCGCCTCGGCGATGCTGATCATGGAGCGCAGCGTCGCCGAGCAGCACGGCCTGCGTCCCCGGGCGCGCTTCCACACGTTCGCGGTCGCCGGTGTCGACCCCGTGATCATGCTGACAGGGCCGATCCCGGCCACCGAGGCGGCGCTCAAGCGCTCCGGGCTCTCCCTCGACGACATCGATGTGGTCGAGATCAACGAGGCCTTCGCGCCCGTCGTGGCGGCGTGGCAGCGCGAGTTCGGTGCCGACATGGACAAGGTCAACCCCAACGGCGGCGCGATCGCACTCGGCCATCCCCTCGGCGCATCCGGCGGCCGCCTGATGGCGACGCTGCTCAACGAGCTCGAGCGCACCGGCGGCCGTTACGGTCTGCAGACGATGTGCGAGGGCGGCGGTATGGCGAACGCCACCATCATCGAGCGCCTCGACTGAGTCCGGCTCACCCGCCGGCAGGCTGACGCCCATATCATTCAGCCATGGCGTGGCTCGGGCAGAACCCCGTGATCCTGTTCCTCGTCGCCGCTGTGGTCGTGGCGGTCATCCTCACGGTCGGGTTCATGGCGTTGCGGATGCTCGGTGCGCCCGTGGACGAACCGGCGTCGCGGCCGAAGCGGACCGAGGACGTCGAGCAGTACGACGTCAGGTACCGCTGCATCGTCTGTGGGGCAGAGGTGCGCCTCACCCGCCTCGCGAGCGACGGCGACGACGACTTCGAACCGCCCAAGCACTGCCGCGAGGAGATGCAGCTCGTGGTCGAGGCCGAGGACCCTCGCACGACCCCGGACTGACCACGCTGTGCGACCTCCAGATTACCCCGTGAAACCGCCTGAATCAGGGCAATTCACCGGCAGAATGCCACCGAGCGTGGTGATCCACAGGTGTGGACAATGCTGTGAGTAATTGCACATGGGGAATTCGACCACGGCCAGCGCGGACGGCTGCGACGCCGACGGCGGGACGCCTAGCGCATCCACATCGAGGCGATGAAGCCCACGAGGATCAGGACGAGGCCGGTGACCAACAGCCAGTTGCTGGGGTTCGTGAGGAGGATGTAGTTGCCGATTATGATCAGCACGCCCAGCGCGAAGCAGGCGAGCACCGCGCCGACGTACCACTTCGACGACGGCGGGGCTTTCTTCGGTGGGGGTGGCGTGTACCGGCTGCGCTTCGATTTTGAGACTGGCACGGGCCAGAAGATAGCCCGGGTTCGGACGCGGCGGGACACGTCTCGATGACGGTCACCGTCGACGAGGAACCGGGCTCGCAGGAACCGGCCGCACCGCCGCCGAGCCGCACCGCACGCCGTCGCAGGCCGCGTCCCAAGGGGGTCTGGCGCGTCGTCCACGTGCTCGGCTGGGTCTTCATCTGGCTCGGTCTCGCCGTCCTGTGGTTCGCGATCTACACGCTCTGGGGCACCCGCGCGCAGACCGAGGCGGCCCAGCGCGAGCTCCAACAGCAACTGCAGGAGCGGATCGACGGCTTCGCCCACATCCAAGGATCCGCGGCCCCCACACCCGAGCAGCAGCAGGAGATGCTCGGTCACCTGAGCGCCGACACCGCCAAGGCAGGCCCGCTCGACGGTGTGGCCCGGATCCGGATCCCCAAGCTCGGGGTGTCGGCGGTCGTGGTCAACGGCACCGACCGCGAGGCGCTGCAGCACGGACCCGGGCTCTTCGACGTCCATCCCGACGACGGCGTGGCACCGGTGCCGGCCGCTCCGGGGAACACCACGATCGCCGGACACCGTACGACCTTCGGTGCCGAGTTCAACCGCATCGACGAGCTCGTGCCGGGTGACCAGATCTTCCTCGACACCGTCGCCGGCACGACCGCGTACACGGTCGCGGGCCAGCAGGTCGTCGACCCCTTGGACACGTCGGTGGCCCTCCAGTACGGCGACAACCGCCTGACGCTGTCGACGTGCAACCCGAAGTTCTCAGCTCGCACGCGCCTGATAGTGACCGCGATGATGTCGGCCGGTCCGTTCATGGGCATGCCGCCGCCGCCAGCGGAGACCGCTGCCGCGTCCGTTCCTGCCCTGCCCGGAGGAGGTGGCTGAGATGGGATCCGAGCCCGCTGACGTCTCCACGGTCGACGACGGCGACGTCGGACGCGACGAGGTCGACGTCGACGACGAGCTCACGTGGGCGGAGCGGATCCTGCCCGCGTCGGCGCTCGGGCGCTGGGCCATCTACCTCGTGATCGTGGCGGTAGTCGCCGCGGTCCTGTGGTTCTGGGTGTTCCCGCCGCTGCAGCACCTGCTCCCCGAGGGCTTCTAGATGAGCCGCGTCCTCGTGATCGACAACTACGACTCGTTCACGTACAACCTCGTCCAGGAGCTCGGTGAGCTCGGCGCCGACCTCGAGGTCGTGCGCAACGACGCATGCGACGTCGACGGCCTCGACGCCGTCGGTGCCGACGGCGTCGTCGTATCCCCGGGACCGTGCACACCGGCCGAGGCGGGGATCAGCAAGAAGGCGATCGAGCACTTCGCCGGGACGGTGCCGGTGCTCGGCGTGTGCCTCGGCCACCAGGCGATCGCCGAGGTCTACGGCGGTGATGTCGTGCGCGCTCCGCGGGTCGTGCACGGCAAGACCGACCTCGTGCACCACGACGGCGCGGGTGTCCTCGCCGACCTCCCCACCCCGTTCGAAGCCACCCGCTACCACAGCCTCGTGGTCTCACGCGAGTCGATCCCAGACTGCCTCGAGGTGACGGCGGAGACCGCGGACGGCCTCGTCATGGGGCTCCGTCACCGTGAGCTCGCGGTCGAGGGGGTGCAGTTCCATCCCGAGTCGATCATGACCACGAGCGGTATGGACCTGCTCGCCAACTTCCTCGCCGCCTGCGCGGCCTGACCGGCGCCGGCCCCGTCGCCAAACGCGGGCGGGTTGTCGTGTGGGCACGTGGTTGTGCCCGCGTTTGGCGGGGGTGCCGTTGCCAAACGCGGGCGGGTTGTCGTGTGAGCACGTGGTTGTGCCCGCGTCTGGCGGGGCTAGCTGGTCGTCGGGGGGGTGAGCGACGCTCCGAGGCGGCCGACGAAGATCTGCACCTCGGAGCCCTTGTCGACCGTCTCACGTGGTTGGGGGTCCTGATCGCACACCGCGCCGGGGTCGCAGCCGAGCTGGGCAGGCACGTCGATGATGGTGACGAGGAACCCGGCGGCGACGAGCTGGTTGCGGGCATCCGTCTGGCGCAGGCCGGTTACGTCGGGGACGCTCACCTGCAGCGGCTTCGACACGACGACGGTCACCTTGGAGCCCTTGGACGCCTTCGAGCCACCCTCGGGATCGGTCGAGATCACGATTCCGGCGGTGCGGTCGGCCTCTTGTGTCGTGACCGTCGTCGTGAACCCGGCGGCCTGCAACTTGGAGACGGCGTCGTTCTGGGGAAGCCCCTCGACCTTGGGCACCGTGACCTGCACGGGCCCCGACGACACCGAGATGGTCACAGTCGAGCCGACGTCGGCGGTCGTGCCGGCCGCGGGGTCCTGTGCGATGACGGTGTCGGCGGCCTTGTCGGAGGCCTCCGCCGTGACCGTCACCGTGAACCCGGCCGCCTCGAGCGCCTCGCGTGCCTGCGCGGACGGCTGGCCGACGACGTCGGGGACCGCTGCCGTCTGCGGTCCGGCCGACACGATGACCTGCACGTTCGAGCCCTTCCGCACCTTCTGGCCTGCCGGCGGGCTCGTGGCGATCACGATGCCGGCCGGGACGGTGTCGCTGTTCTGAGGCACGCGCTCGGTGGTGAGCCCGAGCTCGCGCAACGCCGACTCCGCCGCGTCCGCGCTCTGGCCCGCCACCGCGGGCAGGGTCAACTCGCCGGCGGCCACCGCGCGCACGAGGAAGAACACGCCGGCGGCAACTGCCGCGAGGGCGAGCACCACGACGAGCACGATCGGCCACCGGCGCCGTTTCTCGGGCATCCCTTGACCCGTGGGCGAGAACGCCGCGAACTGGTTCGACACCGGCGCAGGCGCGTTCGCGCCATAGGGGGACGCGGGCGGCTGCGGCGCTGGTGGCTGAGGTGGCGGCGCCACCACCTGCGTCGCGGCCGCAGCCGCGGCAGCGGCGACCGTGACCGCACGCGGGGTCTCGCCGCGGCGGTACCGCATCAGGTCGAGCTGCATCTCCGCCGCCGTCTGGTACCTGCCGGCGGGGTCCTTCGCCATCGCCATCTGCACGATCGCGTCGAGCTCGGGAGGTACGGCCGGGTTCACAGCTCGCGGGTGCGGCGCCACCTCGTTGACGTGCTTGTACGCGATGGCCCACGGCGTCTCGCCGTCGAAGGGCACCGAACCCGTGAGGAGCTCGAAGAGCACGACCCCCATCGAGTACACGTCGCTGCGGGCGTCGGCGGCCTTGCCCTGGGCCTGCTCCGGTGAGAAGTAGGCAGCGGTCCCCACGACCGAACCGACCTGCGTGAGCTGCATGTCCCCGGCCGAATCGGCCTGCGCGATCCCGAAGTCGGCGACCTTGACGGTGCCGTCCGCGTCGATCATGACGTTGGCGGGCTTGACGTCGCGGTGCACGACACCGTGTGCGTGCGCGTAGTGCAGGGCGCCGGCGACGTCGGCGACCACCTCGGCGGCCCGCTCGCACGGGGGAGGACCCTGGGTCGCGAGCAGGTCGCGCATCGTGCGCCCGCGCACGTACTCCATGACCAGGAACGGGTGGCCGTCCTCCTCGCCGTAGTCGTAGAGCTGCACCATGTTGGGATGGTTGAGGCCGGCCATCGCCCGTGCCTCGCGCTCGAAGCGCTGGCGGAACGCCGCCGACTGCGCGTACTCGTCGTGGAGCACCTTGATCGCGACGGGGCGGTCGAGGCGGACGTCGGCAGCGAGCAGCACCTCGCCCATGCCGCCGCGGGCCAGCGACTGCTGCACCCGGTAGCGGTTGCCGAGGACGGCCGGTGTCGGCATCGGAGGTCAGCCTCCTCCGGGCGCCGCCGCCCGCGCTGGGTCGATACGGACCGTCATCCGGACACCTCGAGTGCCTTCTCCATGACGTCGGCAGCTATCGGACCGGCCACGGTCCCACCCGTTCCGCCGCCTTCCTCGACGAGTACGGCCACCGCGACACGGGGTGCCTCCGCAGGCGCGAACGCCACGAACCAGGCGTGGGGCTCCCCGCCGCGGCCCGTCTGCGCCGTCCCCGACTTGCCGGCGACCTGGACCCCGTCGATCGCCGCGGGCCGGCCTGTGCCCTGCTGCACGACCGAGACCATCATCGCCTTCACCGCCGCCGCGGTCTGGGGATCGGTGGCGGTCAGCCACGGTCGCGGCGCGAAGGTCGAGATGACGCTTCCCTTGGGGTCGCGCACGACCTTGCCGACCTGAGGTGTCATGATCACGCCGCCGTTCGCGATCGCGGCGGCCGTCAGGCACATCTCGAGGGGGGTCGCCGCCACGTTGCCCTGGCCGATCCCGCTGAACGCGAGCTCGGGCTTGTTCCGCTCGAGCTCGGCGACGTCGGGGTAGTTGCTCTGCACGGCCCGCAGTGAGAACGGTACCGGCTGCTCGAAGCCGTCGCCGGAGGCGGTCGCGGCCATCTTCTCCGGCCCGATCTGCAATGCGAGCGATCCGAAGACGGTGTTGCACGACTTGGTGAAGCTCTGCACCAACGTCCCCCCGCAGCGCTCGTTCTCGAAGTTCGAGAGCGTCAGGTTGGTCTGCGGCAACGAGATCTCGCGCTCTACCGGGAACGTGGTGTCGGGTGTCGCGACCCCCGACGTCAGCGCGGCCGTGGTCGTGATGATCTTGAACGTCGATCCCGGAGGGAAGATCTCGCGGTACGCCCGTGGCAGCAGCGGCTTGTCCGGATCTTCGTTGAGGCGCTCGAACGCGGCCCCGGCCGCCTTGGCGTCGTGGGCGGCGAGGGGGTTGGGGTCGAACGTGGGGTTCGAGTACAGAGCGAGCACGGCGCCGGTGCGCGGATCGAGCGCCACCACCGACCCGGCGCGCCCGTCGAGACGGTCGGCGGCCACCTTCTGCACGCGTGTGTCGACGGTCAGCTCCACGGTGTCACCGGGCAGGTCGCCCTCGAGGCGGTCGAGGATGCTCGACGGGGTGACGGGCGCCTCGCTCCCCAGCAGCTCGTCGCCGAACGCCCTCTCCGCCATGTCCGAACCGTTCTGGACCGACACGTACCCCGTCACCTGTCCGGTCAGCGCGCCGAGCGGATAACGGCGCAGGAATCGCAGGTCGTCCCGGGTCGGGATGCTCTCGGCGAGCGTCACCCCGTCGCTGGAGACGAGCGGGCCGCGTTCGCGTGCGTACTCGCGTTGGATCGTGCGACCGGCGTTGGCGGGATGGTCGTTCAGCGCGTTGGCGTCGATCCCCTGGATCCAGCTCAGGTTCAGGATCAGGAGCACGAACAGGCTCACGAGGACGACGGCGAGATGGCGGATGGCCGAGTTCACGCGGCATCTCCGGTCAGTGCCTGCACCGGGATCGGCTTGCGCCGCCACAGCGTCCCGCGCCCGCGTGGGCCGCCCATCGACTGGTCGCTGATCACCACGAGGAGGCCCACGATCACGAAGTTCGACACGACCGACGATCCGCCCCTCGAGATGAACGGCAACGTGATGCCGGTCAGGGGGATCAGCCGCGTGACACCGCCGATGATGATGAACGACTGCACAGCGATCGCTGTCGTGAAGCCGACGGCGAGGAGCTTGCCGAAGGTGTCGGGGCAGCGCAGGGCGGTGCGCAGGGCGGTGCCGATGAGGCCGACGTAGAGCAGGATCACACCGATCGCACCGATCAGGCCGAGCTCCTCGCCCACAGCGCTGAAGACGAAGTCGGTGGCGACCTCTGGGATCCGTTTCGGGCTGCCGAGGCCGAGGCCCGTGCCGAAGAGCCCACCCGCTGCGAGGGCGAACAGGGACTGTGCGATCTGATACGTCTCACCCGAGACGGTCGCCGGGTTGAGCGGGTCGAGCCATCCGGCCACGCGGGTCTGGACGTGGCCGAAGATCTGGTAGGCGACGAACGCGCCGAGACCGAAGAGCGCGAGGCCGACGATCACGTACGCGGCACGCGAGGTGGCCACATAGAGGATCGCGAGGAAGATCGAGAAGATGAGCAGACTCGAACCGAGGTCCTTCTCGAACATCAGCACTGCGAGGGTGATCCCCCAGACGGCCAGGATCGGCCCGAAGTGCTTCAGGTCGGGGATGCCGAGCGGCCCGAGCCGGCGCGTGGGGATCGCGAGGAGCTCGCGCCTCTCGTTCAGGAACGACGCGAAGAAGATCACGAGCAGGATCTTGGCGATCTCGCCCGGCTGGAACGCGAGCGGCCCGAGCCGCACCCAGATGCGCGACCCGTTGATCGTGCGGCCGATTCCGGGGACGAGCGGCAACAGCAGGAGCGCGAGGCCGACGAAGCCGGCGGTGTAGCGGAACCGGTCCAGGATCCGGTAGTCCGGCAGCAGCACCAGGACGGCCACGAACGCCGCGACCCCGACGAGGATCCACATCCCCTGATACGCCGACTGCGCGGGGTCGAGACGCACGACCATCGCGTACCCGATCCCGACGAGGAGACCGGTCACGGGCAGGAAGATCGGCGACGCGTTGGGGGCGAAGCGCCTGATCGCGAGGTGCAAGCCGATGAACAGCGCCGCCGTGAGCGCCATGAACGCCCACGTGTCCGAGGGGATGTCGGGGGAGTCCGCCGCCTTGACGAGCACCGGAACCGCTGCCGACAGCGCGATCGCGCCGACGAGCAGGGCCAGCTCGCGGTTGCGGTTGCGCCTCGCCAGGGTCGCTGGAGCGCTCACGGCGGGATCGGCGCCGGTGTCTGCGCCACGGGCGGCGCGGTGGCCGCCGCCGGTGGGACCGTCGTCGTGGCGATCGCGGCAGTCGTCGTCGTCGATGAGGTCGTGGAGGTGGTCAGCACCTGCGACGCGAGCCCCGCGACGATCCGCTCGGCCTCCTCACGGCTGTCGGCCTTGATCCCTTCGTCGAGGTCCTCGCGCGTCTTCTCGGGCAGCTGGTCGACGCGAAGCGGCGAGCGCTCCACCAGCTCGTCGTCCACTGCCGAGCCGAACACGCTGCTCGGGATGCCCTTGTACACAGCGACGACGTCCCCGTCGGTACCCACGTAGTAGGACGTCGACGTGAACCACGCGACGGCCACCCAGCCGCCGATTACGAGGACGAGGAACACCGCGGCCCAGATCGTGAACCGCACCCAGAAGCGGCTCGCCTCGTGCTCCTCGCGCCGGCGGTGCTTGCGGACGGCTGCGGGCGGCTCGCGCTCGGGCGGCGGCGGGTGTTCGATGACGGCGGGTGACGGCACCGACGTGGCGGCGACCACCGGCATCGCCTCGGTCTCGCGTCCGACGTCGGTGTCGTCGTCGGCGACCGTGGGCACGACCTCGGTGGGTGCGTCGCCGAGCGGAGGCGGTGACGACGGCACGGGGTCGTCGACGACGTCGACGATGACGGCGGTGATGTTGTCGTCGCCACCGCCGGCGTTGGCGAGCTCGATCAGCTTGCGCGCGGCGTCGTCGGGATCCGCCACGTCGCGCAGGGTCGCTGCGATGTCCGCGTCGGACACGCATCCCGTGAGCCCGTCGGAGCAGAGCAGCAGGCGGTCGCCGGCGACGGGGACCACGCGCATCGTGTCGATCTCGACGGCGTCGTCGATGCCGAGCGCGCGGGTTATCACCGACCGCTGCGGATGCACGGCGGCCTCCTCCGCCGTGATCCGGCCCTGGCGCACCCATTCCGCGACGAGGCTGTGGTCGTCGGTGAGCTGACGCAACCGGCCGTCGTGGAGCATGTAAGCGCGGCTGTCACCGACATGGCCGAGGTAGATGGCGTCCGGAGCCGTGTAGGCGACGGTGAGCGTCGTTCCCATGCGCAGCGCACCGCCGCGCTGGGCGCCCTTCGCGAAGACGGCGGTGTTCGCGGAGTCGACGACGTGGCCCACCCAGTTCTCCGGGTCGGCGGCGTCGAGATCGGCCGACTCGACGGTCGCGACCGCGAGCGAGGACGCGACCTCGCCGGCCTCGTGTCCGCCCATGCCGTCGGCGACCGCGAACACCGGCGGCCGTGCGAGCAGGGTGTCCTCGTTGTGGTCGCGGACCCGGCCCGTGTCGGTGTGGGCCCCGAAACGGACCTTCACCGCGCGACCTCCATGACGGTCTGGCCCACCTGCACGCTGTCACCGCGGCGGATGCGCGTCGCCTCCGCGATGCGGCGCCGGTTCACGTACGTGCCGTTGGTGGAACCGGCGTCCTCGATGAAGAAGTCGTCACCGCGGGCTGTGACGCGGGCGTGATGGCTCGAGGCATGTGGGTCCTGGAGCTGCAGCCCGCAGTCGTCGCCGCGTCCGATCACGAGGTCGTGGCGCAGCGGCATCGTCCACCCGCGGTACTCGCGCGGCTCCACGATCGACAGGCGCGGCAGGTGTGCGAGGGCGAGGTCGGGGCTGGCGCGCTCGGGTTCGGTCGTGTCGCGCACCTCCTTGCCCACCACCCGGAAGACCCAGAACAAGAAGAGGTAGAGCAGGACCATCAGGCCGATCTTCGCCAGCGTCAGCGTGATGACGGGCATTGTCTATGTCCGGAACGTCAACGAGTTGTTCCCGACGCGCACCGTGTCGCCGTCGTTGAGCCGGGTCTCGCCGGCGATGCGGACACCGTTGACGAGGGTGCCGTTGGTGGATCCGAGATCGATGACGCTGTAGCCGTTGCCGCTGGGGCGGATCTCGGCGTGGTGGCGGCTGACGTTGGGGTCGTCGAAGCGCACCTGGCAGTCCTGGAGCCGGCCGATCCGGAACACGTCGTCTGTGAGCGGGTGGATCGTGCCGTCCTCGGCGACGAGGCGCGGGTTCGACGTCGCGACCGCAGCGGGCTGTGGCGCGGGCGCCGGCGCTGGTGAGGGGGCGACCGGCGCTGCGGCCGCGGGCGGCGCGGC
>JAIBAC010000083.1 GCA_019695375.1 Acidimicrobiia bacterium | reverse complement strand
GCAGCATTCCCCACGCTGGGACGAGGCGGCATACGCCCCACCCGGATCCAGTGCCGCGCAACCGCCACAGGCCGATCCGTGGGCGCCGGCGGCGTCCACGGCGATGCCAGCGCCCGCGTTCACGCCGGACCCGTACGCCGCGACGGCGATCCCGACGGCACCAGCTCCGCACTGGACGGGTGCACCCACCTCACCTGCTTACGCCCCACAACCAGCGGCGGTCCCGGTGCTCGCCCCTGTCGGGGGATACGCACCGTCGCCGGCACCGTACCCGGCCTCGCACGCCTACACACCCACCCAGGCTGCGCCGCCACCGCCATCCCACGGCCGAGCCGGCCCTGACACGGACCGTTCCGGCCTCCAGCGGCCCGCTGCGGACGGTCATGGCACGCGCAGGCGCCACCGCAGGCTCCTCGTGGCCGTCGCCGTCCTCGTCGTGGTCGTGGCGGGAGCCGCTGCCGCGTACTTCGCGTTCTCGGGCGGCGACAACCCCGCGACCCGGGCCGAGGCCGACACCGGACCGGTCGGGACGGTGAGCCGCTTCCTCACGGGGGCCCAGCGGAGGGACTACGACAGCGCCGCCGCCGAGGTCTGCCAGCAGGCCGGGATCACCGCCACCCAGCTCGGCGCCGTCTTCGATCAGCAGTTCTCCGGCGGCATCCAGTCGTTCGAGGTGGAGCCGGCCGCGGCGTCGAGCACCTCGACGACACAGGTGAAGTACACCCTGACCGCCGGCGGCCAGACGAGCACTTACCAGGCATCGCTGATCCAGAGCGACGGCCGCTACTGCATCACCGAGAACCGCCACCTCACCTGATCGGCGACGCGTCCGCGTGTCACCAGCACTGCGCGTGGAACGTGGCCGTGAGCGTGTCCCACTGCGCCTGCGACGTCGTACCGGCGTCGTAGAGGCTCACCCCGATCACGCCGGACCGGCACGAGGTGGCGGCGAAGTTGGTCACGTCGGAGACGGGCACCTCGTTCGCGATCCCGCCGATGCCGTGGACCGGCAGTTGCGTCGACCCCATGTCGTTGTAGAGCTGGACGTAGGCGTCGCCCACATAGCCCGACGACCACTGTGGCCCCGTCCCCTTGTAGGACCAGTACAGCATCGGCAGCACGGCGTCGTAGTTCTCGCCGATCGCCCACCACGGGAACCCGGGCCAGTAGTCGGGGATGTTCACGAAACCGAGTGGCGACGGCACGATCGCGCCGAGCGGCGTCCCCAGGGTCGCTGCTCGCAGCACCCGCGAGTACGCCGTCAGCCGGCGGCTCCGCTCCTCGGCGTCGGCGAGCTTGGAGCTCTCGATGTCGGGTGCGAAGCCGTCGAAGCGGTCCCCTCGCGGGGACACGAAGTTGACCGCGGCCAGCGACCGGCGCACGTCGAGGTCGGGGTCGACGAACGACGGCGCGTACCACGCGACGACCTTCATCCCGCGGTCGTGAGCACCCTCGAGGACGGTGCCGAGGCGGCCGGGCTCGAGCACGTCGACGGCCTCGCTGCTGCGCCCCGTCTGCAGGTACAGGGTCGCCACGCCGTGTGAAGCCATCACGTCGAGCCCGCCGGGGTCCGACGACGGGTAGTCGTAGCGATCGACCCAGGCGCCGATCCCGCCCCAGATCGCGACGGCGCTGTCGAACGTGTTCCGGCGCAGTCCGCCACCGTTGCCGGCGCTGAACGCGTCGATGGCGCTGCCCCGCACGAGCAGGGACGTGCCCCTGCCGCTCGTCCCTGACGCGTCGATCGTCTGGGACTGCCAGCCGCGGACGAGGCCGAACCACGTGTGGCGCAGACCGGTGCCGCCCCCTGACCTGCTCATCACGTGGATGCCGCCTGCGTAGAGGACCGCGGCGACGTCGGTTCCCGTGGATCCACTGGCGCCGGTGTCGAGGTCGCCGGTGATCCACCCGCCCGCGTACACGAGCTGGCGCATGCCCGGCGCGCCCTTGCGGCCGGTGAACAGGTGCACCTCACCGAACCAGTGGACGAGTCCGATGCCGTTGCGGGCGTCCGATCCGCCCGGATCGATGGTCTCCGCGAACCAGCGGCGCTGCGACGGGGCGTAGACGAGGTGGCGCACGCCGTCACCGGACGCTGCGGTATAGGCGTGCAGCTCACCCGCGAGGACTCCGAGGGCGGTCCGCTGGCCCGCCGCCTGCGCGTCGAGGTCCTGGCCGATCCAGCTGCCACCCGCGGCGTACACGAGGTGGCGCAGTCCCGTACCGCCCACCCCGCGGGCGAAGACGTGGAACTCCCCGTAGTAGCCGGCAAGCACGGCGAGGCCGGTCGTGTCGGTCCCGCCGGCATCGATCGTGTGGGTCAGCCACTGCCGGCCGTCCCAGACGGCATGGCGGATCCCGGTGCCGGTGCTGGGGCGGCTGAAGACGTGGAGCTGCCCGTACCAGACCGCGACGGCGACGTCCTGGCCGGAGCTGCCTCCGGGGTCGATCGTCTCCGACGCCCACTGGGAGCCGGCGGCGAAGTGGCGGATGCCGTTGCCCGACAGCTCGGGCGCGAACACGTGCACCTCGCCGGCGTAGAGGATCGAGGCGGTCGGATAGCCGAGCGTCGCGCTGTTGGGGATGCTCGACGCCGCCCAGTCCCCTTCGGCGCCGGATGCGGGGCCTGCCGCTGCCAGCGTGACGACGAGCGCGACGGCGCCGAGAAGGCTGAGCAACCGCCGACGTGGCTGGGACCTGGATGCAGACTCGATCATGAAGCCGTCAATGATGGCATCACGACATGGGTGTGAAGGGGACCGGTCCCGATCAGCTCACCGACACGGGGACCGCCTGGGACTGCCCACCCGACACGATCGTGACCGAGAAGCTGCCCGGGGCCATCGCCGTGAACGTGTAGTCGTAGCCGTTGCGTGCCTCGACGAAGCTGTCGGGGGCCGCCATCACGACGGCGCCGCTCTCGCCGCTGGCTCGCCGCAACACGAGCTTGTCGCCCACGTGGAGCTGGGGGGAGTCGTTGCCGTTGATCGTGATGCTCGACTCGGTCGCGGAGTAGACCAGCGTCACCGTCTTGGGCGGCACCGGTGCCGGGGAGCCCGAACCGGATCCCGATCCGGCGGCGGAGCCGCTCACGGGTGTCGGCGTCGACGTCGCCTGGTTGCCTGCCTGCACCGGTGCCGGCGTCGTCGTCGACACGCTCGGATCCGGTGGGAGCTGGACGGCGTCGGCTGGCGGCAGCACGCTGTCGTTCTCGGTGAGAGCCGGGACAGGGTCGTCCCCGCGCGCGAAGGGGTTGGGCCCGCCCGGCCCCGCCGGCACACGCGACGCCGACTCGGGCGCTGGGTCGTTGGAGAGCGAAACCGCCACGACGAGTGCGGCGAGCACCGCAAGGACGACGAAGCCGGCCACGAGCAGCATCTGGCGCCGCGCCTCGCGGCCGCGCAGGCGCCACGGCGCGATCACGCTCGAGCGCCGCTTCGACGGCGACGGTCGTGGCAGCGCCAGTTCGGGGCCGGTCGGGACGACCGAGGCCTTCGGGGCTTGCGGGGGCTGCGGCGGAGTGGGCGGCGTCGGAGGACGTGGCGGCGCGGGCGGGGCCGCGGTCGCTGCAGACGAGCCCCACGCGCTGTCGAGGTCGCGTCCGGACTGGCCCTCCACCGGGCCGCTGGTCGCGTACACGGCCTGCCCGTAGGGGCTACCGGGCGCAGACTGCTGCCAGTTCCTGTCCATCACTCACCCTCTGATGACCACGCCTCTGGCCCTCAGACCACCGGAAGACCACCCTGTCCGCCGCTGAAGGATTCTACGGCGGCCCCACCATATTCCTCCTGGCGCCGCTGTGCTTCATCGACGGCTGCCCGTTGGGCAACGTGCCTGGTCGGCACCGGTAGCCTGGCGTGGTGGACCTCTCCAAGACGCTCCTGCGGATCGAGCAGGTCGCGCACGCACTGCGGGTGACGACCGATGCAGTGGCTGCTCCGGGTGTGCGCGGACGTCTCGACGCCTGGGTCGGCGCGAGCAGCCGCCGAATCGGCGGCGCCCGCCTCCACAAGGCGGCCAAGGTCACCGTTGCCGCGTCCGACGCGGCACCGCTCGTCTGCGCTGCGGTCGCTGCCGGCGAGGCGACCCGTACCGCGGACCCGCGACCGGCTGTGTACGCGGCTGTTGCCGTGGGTGTGCCCGCGCTCGCCCCGATCCTGGTCGAGCGATTCGGCGGGCCGGCACTGCCGGCCGCTGTGCGCCGCAGCCTCACCGGCGGTGCCTCACTCGCGGCAATGGGACGCATGGGCGCTTCCGGCGCCGGGGTGGCGGCTGCCGCAGCTGTGGCCACCGGCGTCGCGCGCGTCCATCTCGGCGCCGACCCCACTGCGGTCGCCTCCGGCATGGCCGCAGGCTGGATGTGGGCGCGCGTGACAGCCTTCGCGTTCAGCAGGCTCGGGCGTCACCACGACGTCCCACCGCCGGTGGAGATGGATGACTACCGGGAGCGACGCTCGTCGGCGCAGTAGGCGATCGTCAGTGCCCGGCGTTGCCGCGGGCGACCGCGAGGCGCACCTCGGACCGCTTGAGGCGCTCTGCCTCGGACTCGTCGCCGCGGTCTGCCGCGATCGTGTCGACGTCGGCGAGGGACGCCTCCGCGTCGGCCACGTCGATCTCACGTGCGTCCTCGGCGTCGTCGGACAGGACCGACACCACGTTGTCGCGCACTTCGAGGAAACCGCCGTACACCGCGAAGCGGTCGGTCACGGAGTCGCCCTGATAGACACGCAGCTCGCCGTAGTCGAGGCCGATCAGCATCGGCTCGTGGTCCTTCAGCACCCCGACCTCACCTGCGAGCCCGCGCGCGATCACCATGTCGGCTTCGCCGGAGTAGAGCACGGACTCGGGTGTGACGATCTCGACCTGCATGTGTGGCTCCGCGGCCGTCACGCGTCGACGAGATCGCGCGCCTTGCGGCGTGCGTCGTCGAGGTTGCCGACCATGTGGAACGCCTGCTCGGGGAGGTCGTCGGCCTCACCGTCGCAAACGGCCTTGAACGACTCGATGGTCTCCGCGAGCGGCACGTAGATGCCCGGCTGGCTGGTGAACTGCTCGGCGACGAAGAACGGCTGGCTCAGGAACTTCTGCAGCCGCCGCGCGCGGTTGACGATGACCTTGTCCTCCTCGGACAGCTCGTCGACGCCGAGGATCGCGATGATGTCGCTGAGGTCCTTGTAGCGCTGGAGGATCTCCTGCACCCGCCGCGCTGTGTCGTAGTGCTCGTCACCGACGTAGCGGGGGTCGAGGATGCGGCTCGTCGAGTCGAGCGGGTCCACGGCCGGATAGATGCCGAGCTCGGAGATCGCACGGCTGAGCACGGTCGTGGCGTCGAGGAAGCTGAACGTCGTCGCCGGCGCCGGGTCGGTGAGGTCGTCGGCGGGCACGTAGATCGCCTGCAGCGACGTGATCGAACGGCCACCGACGGAGGTGATGCGCTCCTGCAGCTCACCCATCTCGTTCGACAGGGTCGGCTGGTACCCCACCGCGGAGGGCATGCGCCCGAGCAGGGTGGAGACCTCCGAGCCCGCCTGGGTGAAGCGGAAGACGTTGTCGACGAAGAGGAGCACGTCCTGCTTCTCCTCGTCACGGAAGTACTCCGCCATCGTGAGGGCGCTGAGCGCCACGCGGAGACGCACTCCGGGCGGCTCGTCCATCTGGCCGAACACGAGTGCCGTCTTCTCGATCACACCCGACTCGGTCATCTCGAGGAAGAGGTCGTTGCCCTCACGGGTGCGCTCACCGACACCTGCGAACACCGACACGCCGCCGTGCTCGGTCGCGGCGCGGTGGATCATCTCCTGGATGATCACGGTCTTGCCGACTCCGGCACCGCCGAACATGCCGATCTTGCCGCCGGCGACGTAAGGCTCGAGCAGGTCGATGACCTTGATGCCGGTCTCGAACATCACGGTCCGCGGCTCGAGGTCGGCGAACTTCGGCGGGTCGCGGTGGATCGGCCAGCGCACGTCGCCGACGTCGGCACCGGGGTCGTCGAGGGGGGTGCCGATCACGTTGAAGATGTGGCCGAGCGTCTTGGGGCCCACCGGCACCGTGATCGGCGCACCCGTGTTCACGACGGGGGCGCCACGGCGCAGGCCGTCCGAGGGCCGAAGCGCGATGGCCCGCACGCGGCCCTCGCCGATCTGCTGGGCCACCTCGGCGGTGATCTCCTCGGTCTCACCCGAGTCGCCGACGACGCGTTCGACCCTGAGCGCGTAGTTGATCTCGGGAAGGGCGTCGGGGGGGAACTCGACGTCGATCACCGGGCCGTAGACGCCGACGATGCGGCCGTCCTTGAGGTCGCCGGTCTCGGGGGTGGCTGTTGCGGTTGCGGCCATTCGTTCGTCGCTCCTGTGATCTGTTCGAAACTCTGGGACCGTCTGCCTCGTCAGTCTGCGGCGAGCGCCTCGGCACCGCCCACCACTTCGAGGATCTCGGTGGTGATCGCGGCCTGGCGCGCCTTGTTGCCTTCGAGCTGTAGCGCCTTGATGAGGTCGCTTGCGTTGTCGGTCGCCGCCTTCATCGCACGCCGGCGCGACGCGTGCTCCGACGCCGACGCCTCCAACGCCGCGGAGTAGATGCGCGAGGTGACCCCGTTGGGCACCAGGGCGCCGAGGATCACCGCCGGCTCCGGTTCGAAGATCGTGTCGGGCGCGACTGCGGGGCCCGTGCCCTCTGTGCGCGCGGCTTCCTCTTCGGCGAGGGCGCCGGGGTCGATCGGCAGCAGCGGCTCTGCGACGACCTCCTGGCGGAACGCCGAATGGAAGCGCGTGTACACGAGGTCGATGCGATCGAGCTCGCCGTCGAGGTAGCGCCGCATGGCGTGCTGCGCGACCTCCTTGGCCCGCGCGTACGACGGCTGGTCGGTCATCTCCCACGTGCGCGACACGTCGTATCCGCGGTAGGAGAAGAATCCCTCGGCCTTCTTGCCGAGGGCGAGCACCTCGTGCGCACCTCCGTCCATGCCGTCGATGTGGCGCAGCGCCAATCGGAAGATGTTGGTGTTGTAGGCGCCGCAGAGGCCCCGATCGGAGCAGAGCACGAGCACCGCCGAACGCTCGACGTCCTCACGCGCTTCGAGCAGCGGGTGCTGCACGTTGCCGCCGGCCGCGGCAGCGAGGTTGCCGAGCACGGCCGCCATCCGCTCCCCGTAGGGACGCGAAGCCTGCACGCGCTGCTCGGCCTTGACGATTCGGCTCGCGGCGATGAGCTCCATCGCGCGCGTGATCTTCATCGTCGACTGCACCGACCGGATGCGCCGGCGGATGAGTCTCAGTTCGCCTGCGGCCACTTGCGCCTACTCCTGGAAATCGTCGCCGGCGGTCAGAAGTCGGTCACCGGGGCGTCCTCGCCCTCGGTGATCGCCATGCCGGGGTGCTTGGGCTCGTGCTCGTGCACCTGCTCCTCGGCGGCCTCGACGTCGGCCTCGACCTCGTCCAGCTCGGCTTCGAGCGCCTCGAGCTCGGGCGAGTCCTCCGCCGACCACTCGACACCTGCGGGCGGGCTCCAGTCGCGGCGGAACTCCTTGATCGCGCCGGTCATCGTCGCGACGGTGTCGTCGGCGAAGCCGCTGCGGAGCTCGTCGTGGAGCTGAGGGAACCTGCTCGAGACGAACGCGAGCCAGTCGCGCTCGAACTCGCGCACCGCCTCGGTGGGTACGTCGTCGAGGTAGCCCTCACCTGCCGCCCAGATCGACAGAACCTGGTCGGTGACCTCGAACGGTGCGAACTGGGGCTGCTTGAGCAGCTCGGTCATCTTCTCGCCACGGTTGAGCTGGCGCTGGGACGTGGCGTCGAGGTCGGAACCGAACTCGGCGAACGCCGCGAGCTCGCGGTACTGGGCGAGGTCGAGGCGGAGCGAGCCGGCGACCTTCTTCATCGACTTGATCTGGGCCGAGCCGCCGACACGGGAGACCGAGATGCCGACGTTGATCGCAGGGCGCTGGCCCTGGTTGAACAGGTCGGTCTCGAGGAAGATCTGGCCGTCGGTGATCGAGATAACGTTCGTCGGGATGTAGGCCGACACGTCGTTGGCCTGGGTCTCGATGATCGGGAGTGCCGTGAGCGAGCCGGCCCCGAGCTCGTCCGAGAGCTTCGCGGACCGCTCCAGCAGGCGCGAGTGGGCGTAGAACACGTCGCCGGGATACGCCTCACGGCCGGGTGGCCGGCGCAGCAGCAGCGAGATCTGGCGGTAGGCCACCGCTTGCTTGGAGAGGTCGTCGTAGACGATCAGGGCGGCGTCACCGTTGTACATCCAGTGCTGGCCGATCGCACACCCCGCGTACGGCGCGAGGTACTGGAACGGTGCCGGCGTCGACGCCGCCGCCGACACGACGACCGTGTACTCGAGGGCGCCGTTCTCGCGCAGCTGTTCGACGATCTCGGCGACGGTCGACGCCTTCTGGCCGACCGCGACGTAGACGCACTTCACGCTCTCGCGCTTCTGGTTGATGATCGTGTCGATGCAGACCGCCGTCTTGCCGGTCTGGCGGTCGCCGATGACGAGCTCGCGCTGGCCGCGTCCGACCGGGGTCATCGCGTCGATCGCCTTGATGCCGGTCTGCATGGGCTCGGTCACCGGCTGGCGCTGCACGACGGTCGGGGCCTGCAGTTCGAGCAGGCGTGTCGCCGACGTGTTGATGGGGCCCTTGCCGTCGATGGGTCGCCCGAGCGGGTCGACGACGCGGCCGAGCATCTCGTCGCCGACGGGAACCGAGAGGATCCGGCCCGTGGAGCGCACGTTCATGCGCTCCTCGATCTCCTCGCTGGGACCGAGGACGACGACACCGACGTTGTCCTCCTCGAGGTTCAACGCGAGGCCGCTGACGCCGTTCTCGAACTCGACGATCTCGTTCGACATGACCCCCGGGAGACCGGAGACGCGGGCGATGCCGTCGCCGACCTCGATCACTGTGCCGACCTGCTCGACGTCGATCTCGGCCTTGTAGCCCGCGACGTACTTCTTGAGCACGCTCGTTATGTCTTGTGGGTTGATCTGCAACGTCTCGGCCACTTTGCCTGTCTTCCTCTCACGCAGACGTCACGACGCGCTGCGGAGGCCTTCCCGGAACCTGTTGAGCTGCGTGCGGACGGTCCCGTCGACGATCTGGTCGCCGACCTTGACGAGGACGCCGCCGATCACCGACGGGTCTACCTGGACCCTGATCTGGACTTTCTTGCCCGTCGCCTTCTCGAGCGCGGCGGCGAGCTTCGACTTCTGGTCGTCGGAGAGCTGCGACGCCGAGCGCACCTCGGCGACCGCGCTCGACTTGCGTGACGCCGCGAGCTCGAGGAACTCGATGATGACGTCCTGGAGCACGCGACCGCGGCCACCGCCGACCACGAAGCTCACGAGCTGGACCGTCTGGGGAAGCGCGCGGCCGCCGAGCAGCTCCTCCACGAGCTGCTGGCGGCGCTCCGCCGGGATACCCACGTCGGAGAGGCCCTGCACGAGGTCGGGGTTGGCCTCGAGGACGCCACGGAACGCGAAGAGCTCGTCCTCGACGTCGGCGAGGACACCTTCGGCGTCGGCGACGTCGAGCATCGCCTGCGCGTACCCGCGGATCGCGGCGTCCCTCACGGCTTGGCCCCTGTCGAGTCGAGGTCACGGATGAACTCGTCGATGAGCTGCTCGTGGCCGCTGCGGTCGAGCTGGGCGCCCACGAGGCGGCCGGCGAGCTCAATCGACAGATCCGCGACCTGCTGGCGCAGCTCGGCCTTGGCCGAGTCGACGGCACCGGCGACGTCACGGGCACCGGCCTCACGGATCGCGCGTGCCTCTTCCTCGGCCTTCGCCAGCGCGTCACGGCGCAGCTCGTCGGCCTGCTTGCGCGACTCCTCGATGATGCGCGCCGCGTCGCCGCGTGCGTTCGCGAGCTGAGCGCGGTAGTCGTCGAGAACCGACTCGGCCTCGAGCTTGGCCTCCTCGGCCTTGGTCAGGTCGTCCTGGATCTGGTCGGAGCGCTTCTGCAGCGCACGCTTCATCGCCGGGAACGCGAACTTGGCGAGCAGCACGAAGAGGACGAGGAAGGCGAGGGCGGCCGGGATCAGCTCCTGCCACGCCGGCAGGATCATCTGGGCGCCGGACTTCTCTTCCTTCACCTCGGCGACCGCTTCGCCTGCGACGGCTTCGGTGTACTTGTCGAAGCACTCGATGCTGATCTGGGTGATCTCGTCCTGGGACGGACGTGCACCGCCGCCCTGAACCCTTTGGACGAGCTCGTTCTGCTTCTCCTCGAGGCAGGCGTTGGTCGCCTCGAGGCCCTTCTGCTTGGCCTCCGGCACAGCCTCCGACCCCGAGGTCGTCTGCTCGTGCGGAGCGTCCTGTGTCGGAGCCTCCTGCGCCAGGATGCCCACTTCGGTGAGACTCATCGTCCGTTATCCCCTCTGGATACCTCGGGGTCAGCTGATGATGAAGCTGAGCACGAAGCCGAACAAGGCGAGCGCCTCGGTGAACGCGATGCCGAGGAACATCGTGGTGCGGCTCTGGCCGGCCAGCTCGGGCTGGCGGGCGGAGGCGTCGATGGCCGACGCCGCGATCAGGCCGATGCCGATGCCGGGCCCGATGGCGGCGAGGCCGTAGACGAGGCCCTTGCCGACCGACGAGATGTTTCCGGTGATCTCAGCGAGGATCATTGTTGTGCTTCTCCTTGTACCGAACTGTACGAACCTGGGCTTGGACGGACTTCTGACATCACGACCTCAGTGGCCGTGCAAGGACTCCCCGACGTAGACGGCGGTGAGGATCGTGAAGATGAAGGCCTGGATGAAGGCGACGAAGATCTCGAAGCCCATCATCCCGACGGCACCGGCGAACGCGAACGGGAAGATCGCGATCAGCGGGCTCGGGTCCTTCCAGATCTGGCTGAACGTGTACGCGGTGAAGATCAGGAACACCGCGAGGAGCGTGTTGCCGGCGACGAGGTTGGCGAAGAGCCGGACGGCGAGGGTGAGGGGCCGCACGATGAACACCGAGACCAGTTCGATCGGCGTGAGGAGGATGTAGATCGGCCACGGCACCCCCGGCGGGAACAGGATGCCCTTGAAGTAGTGCCCCACCCCCTGGCTGATGATGCCCTGCACGTTGAACACGAACCAGACCATGATCGCGAGGAATGCGGGCCCCGCCATGCGTGCGGTGGGTGGGAAGTTGATCCCGGGGATGACCTCGAAGATGTTGCAGAAGAGGATGAACGTGAACAGCGTCCCGAGGAACGGCACGTAGCGGAGGGCGTCGGGACGGTTGCCCATCACCTCGATAACGACCTGCTCACGGATGAACGTGTAGAGGGGCTCCATCAGGTTCTGGATGCCCTTGGGGACGAGTTGCTGCTTGCGGCTCGCCACGATCCAGATGATCGCCGACAGGACGGCGGCGAGGATGTAGAGCAGACCCACCTTGTTGAGGCCGAACCCGAGGGTCGGCCACGCGAAGAGCTCTTCGGTGGTCGGGATGTGCAGTCCGTTGCCTGCGGCTAGCAGCATCAGGAGCTTTCCTTGTCGTCTGAGCGGTCGATCGGGGAACCGGCGAAGCGCGGGGCGAGCCCGAGCTCACGGTCGGCGCGCATGACGGCGATCGCCTCGAGGATGAGCAGGGCCAGATAGGTGCAGAGCAGGACGATGCCGAGCACGGCGACGTCCACGAAGGCGAGCTTGGAGAAGGCGTACACGATACCGGTGAGCACGACGAGGCGGACGGCGAAGCCGCCGAGGGACGCCATCATGAGCGTCTCGGGCCCGCGGCGGGCGGCGCGTTCGAGGATCCAGGCGGAGGCGTAGAGGTTGGCGACAGCGAGGACGCAGCCGATCGCGGCTGAGACGACGCCGTCGACACCGGACGCGAGCCAGCCGCCCACGAGCGCCACCGGCACCACGACCGCCGCCCACGGCAGGGCCTGGCGCACGAGGCCGGTCTCGATCCCGCGGGGTCCGTAGGGGAAGTCGGGGGATGCTGCCGTCATCGGTGCTCCTCCCCGGATTCGGCGGCGCGGGCGAGC
>JAIBAC010000082.1 GCA_019695375.1 Acidimicrobiia bacterium | reverse complement strand
CAGATCAACGCCACAGCGCGATCCACGTCCCCACGTCCGTGCACAAGGCGCTCGTCACGTCCTCCTACGGACCTCCAGACCACGCACTTGTGGCGCGGACGTCCAGGGAGGAAGCAGCCTGGCACCCCACCCTTCACCTCGGGTGGAAGGTCGCGTACGCTACGACCGGCACGGCCGCCGCGGTCGACGCCGGTAACCCTTCCCGGCGCCGGCGGATCCCAACCTCCAACGCTCCCCACGGAAGGTCCCCGATGACGGCCAGTCTCGTACGAGCCGCCGACGAACGTGTGAACTGGGTCAAGTCGATCCCGTACCTGAGCGTCCACCTGATCCCGCTCGGCCTCCTGTTCACAGGAGTGCGCCTCGTCGACTGGGTGGTCTGCGCCGCCCTCTACTACGGGCGGATGTTCTTCATCACCGCCGGCTACCACCGCTACTTCTCCCACCGCGGCTACAAGCTGTCACGGCCCGTGCAGTTCCTGATGGCCGTCGGCGGCACGACCGCCGTCCAGAAGGGCCCGCTGTGGTGGGCGGCACATCACCGCCACCACCACCGCTTCAGCGACACCGACCGCGACATCCACTCCCCCAAGCGCGGCTTCTGGTGGAGCCACGTCGGCTGGATCCTCTGCGACAAGTACACCGCCACCGACCTCGACGCGATCAAGGACTTCAGCCGCTACCCCGAGCTGCGCTGGCTGAACAGGTACTGGATCGTTCCTCCCGTCGCCCTCGGTGCGCTCCTGTTGCTGCTCGGCGGCCCGTCGATGCTGCTCTGCGGGTTCTTCCTGTCGACGGTCCTTCTCTGGCACGGCACGTACACGATCAACTCGATCAGCCACGTCTGGGGCCGCCGCCGCTTCGTCACGCTCGACACGAGCCGCAACTCGTTCCTGCTCGCGGTCGTGACCATGGGCGAGGGCTGGCACAACAACCACCACTACTGGGCGCCCACGGCGAACAACGGCTTCTACTGGTGGGAGTGGGACCCGACCTACTACGTGATCCGGTTGATGGGTCTGGTGCGGCTCGCGACCGACATCCGCACTCCCCCCGCCGAGGTGCTCGCCCGCAACCGGATCAAGGACGGCAACTTCGACATCGGCATGTTCCACGCGTACTGGGGAAAGGCGACAGCCGCCCTCGCTGCGGCCCGCGCCCACGCCGGCGACCTCGCCGGCGCGCGCAAGCGCGCTGTCGAGGAGCTCGCCGACAGCGCTCGCACGACCGCCGAGCGCCTCTCGCACATGGTGCCGCCGGCGCCGAAACCGGCGACCGACTGACGCGGCTCACCTCGGGATCTCGGACCAGGGGACGTCGCGGTCGACCTCGACGTCACGCGGGAGGCCGAGGACGCGTTCGGCGATCTGGCTGCGCAGGATCTCTGACGTTCCGCCCTCGATCGTGTTCGCGCGGGCACGCAGGAACGACTGCACACGCGACTCCGCCGCGGTGTCACCCGCATGCCATGCGATGCCGTTGGCGCCGGCCGCGTTGATCGCGGTCGAGAAGCGACGCTGGTTCCATTCCGCGTTGAAGACCTTGCCGACCGAGCCCTCCGGGCCCGGCTGTCCCGCCTGACGCGCGATGTTGGCGCGGAAGGCGGTGGCCTCCTTGGCCTGCGCCTCGATGAAGAACTGGGTGATCTGCTGGCGCAGCACCGGATCCGAACCGAGACCGCTGTCGCCGTCGCGGCCCAGCGAGTCCAGGTACGACTGCCACGGGTCGCTGCGCTGGCCGCCGAACATCGACACCGGGTCGAGTGACAGCCCCGAGAGCGTCGCGCGCTCGTTCATCAGGGTCGTGCGCGCGACACGCCAGCCGTCACCGACGGCGCCGATGCGGTTCTCGTCGGGGACACGAACGTCGGTCATGTAGACCTCGTTGAACTCCGCCGAGCCGGTCATCTGCCGCAGCGGCCGCACTTCGACGCCGGGTGCGCGCATGTCCAGTGCGAAGTACGTGAGGCCATCGTGTTTGGGCACGTTCGGGTCCGTACGGGCTACGAGCATGCCCCAGCGCGCGAACTGCGCGATCGTCGTCCACACCTTCTGGCCGTTCACGACCCACTCGTCCCCGTCCCGCACGGCACGCGTGCCGAGGCCCGCGAGGTCGCTGCCGGCCCCGGGCTCGCTGAACAGCTGGCACCAGATCTCCTCGCACGAGAGGATCTTCGCGAGCCAGCGGGACCGCTGGGCGTCGGTTCCGTGCTCGATGATCGTCGGACCTGCGAGGCCGACGCCGAGCAGGTTGAGCCCGATCAAGGGGAGGCGGTAGCGGCGCAGCTCCTCACGCGTGATCTGCAGCATCCAGACCTCACCCGAGAGCCCGCCGAGCTCCTTCGGCCACAGCGGCGCGCCGTAGCCGCTCCTGCCGATCGTGGGTGTCCACGACATGAAGTTCCAGCCGTCCTTGGCCCGTGCGAAGGCGTCGTCGTCGCCGGCGTCGACAGCTTCCATCCAGCCCGTGGGCAGCACCTCGCGCAGCCACGCACGGAACTCGTCGCGGAACTGCGCCTGCTCGGAGCTGTCCTCGATCTCGAACTGCACCGTCACTGAGGCTCCTCACTTGTCGTATCTGGGGCGATTCCGTCTGGCGCCCATGCACTCAGGTCGTCGTCGAGGGCGATCTCGAGGCTGCGCGCCACGGACGAGATCATGCGCCATGCCCCGATGGCCGTGACGAGCTCGATGCGCTCGGCGTCGGAGGGCAGCGCCCGGCAGACCTCCTCCCAGGTGCCGGCCGTGATGGTTCCGTGCGCGCAGGTGTCGTCGACCGCAGCCAGCACAGCCCGGTCCGCGGCATTGAACACATCGGCTGCACCGCGCCACTCGCGCACTGCGACGATCTCGGCGTCGGTGAGACCCACGTAGCGAGCCACCCGCCAGTGCTGGCTCCACTCGTACTCCGATGCGGTCACCCATCCGAGACGGAGGATGACGAGCTCGCGCAGCCGCGCGTCGAGCTCACCTCCCAGCAGCGTGGTGAGCAGGCCCTGCACCGCCCCCGCGACCTGGGGATGACGCAGCAGCACGCGGAACACGTTGAGGCGTGCGAACAGCTCGTGCACACCGGCGTCGGCGCCCGCGGTGACGGCGGCGCCGGTGTCCAAGGGCGTCATGCGCATTCCGGTCACGGGACCAGCACCCCGTGCACCGGCGGGACCCGGTCACCGCCGGCCATCGTGGCGAGCAGGTCCTCGACGTCGTCGAGGCCGGCGACGCTGCGCTCGAGCGACGCGAACGGGAAGTCGCCGGAGGTGAGGATCTCGATGGCGCTGCGATACGCCGGCGAGTCCACACCGAGGGCGCCGAACATCCGCAGCTCCTTGAACACGATCATGTCGGGCCAGAAGCCCGGCACGTCGGCGCTCCCGCGTGTCCCGGCGAGCACGACGGTCCCGCCCGGTCGTGCCAGCGCGATCGCCTGTGCGAACGCAGCGGGAGCCTTGGCCGTCACGTCGACGACCACGTCGCAGAGACCACCGGTCGCGTCGCGCAGCGCACGGACGGGATCGACGGTATCGACATCGACGACGAGGTCGGCGCCGAAGCGCTTGGCGGCCTCGAGACGGCCGGCGTCGCGCGGTCCGCAGCCGGTAACCATCACGAAGCCCGCTCCTGCACGGCGCACCGCCGCGAGTACGCAGAGGCCGCGCACGCCCGGCCCGAGCACGGCGACGGTGTCGCCCGGCGCGGTACCCGGCACGGTCACGCCCCACCGCACGCCCGCGCCGAGGGGGTTGAACAGGGTCGCGAGCACAGGGTCGAGGCCGGCCGGGATGCGGTGCAGGACGGTGTCGGCGGACAGGTACTGGATCTCTGCGTAGCCGCCCCAAAGTCCGGGTGCCTTGTCGACAGGGATGAAGCCGTACATGTCGGCGATGCCGTGGCGGGTGCAGCGCCGGTACTCCCCGGTCTCGCACTGGGCGCAGCGGCCGCAGGACTGGAACACCTCGACGGCCACGCGGTCACCCGCGGTCACGCCCCAGCGGGCTGCGGCGGAATCGCCGATCGCCTCCACGACACCGACCGTCTCGTGGCCCGGCACGAACGCATAGCCCGCCGGCAGCGCACCCGAGTACTGCTCGTGGTCGGTGCCGCAGAGGCCACAGGCCTCGACGCGCAGGAGGGCGTCGTCGTCGCCGATGGCGGGCACCGCGAGCCGGCGGCGCACCAGACGGCCGGGTGCCTCGAGCACGAGAGCCGCGGCTTCGCCCAAAGCAGTCTCCTCGGAATCCCGGCGGACGGTCCGTTGCCATCGGATCGCATCCACGCTACGGTGACCAGACACTACTGATTGATGAATCAATCTACAAGGGTGTCGCTGCCGACGCGGTGTCGGACGCTCCCCCACCTGCAGCCAGAACGGAGCAGCGCATGATCAGCACGAGGCTCACCGAGATGCTCGGGATCGAGCACCCCGTGATGCTCGCCGGGATGGGTGGTGTCTCCTACAACCGCCTAGTAGCAGCGGTGTCCGAAGCCGGCGGATTCGGCTGCCTCGGCGCAGGCACGATGGGCCCCGACCAGATGGTCGCCGAGATGGCCGCCGTGCGCGAGAAGACCGATCGGCCCTTCGGGGTGGACCTGCTCACCGCACTGCCGGCGGACATGGTCGCACAGGTGCGGCAGGTCATCGAAGGCGGTGCTTCGGTGTTCGTCGCAGGCCTCGGCGTACCCCGCGACGTGATCGAGCTCTGCCACGACGCCGGTGTCCTCGTCGTCAACATGTGCGGCAAGGTCGCCCACGCCGTCAAGGCCGTCGAGGCCGGCTGTGACGTGGTCGTCGCACAGGGCACTGAGGCCGGGGGACACACCGGTCTCGTGGCGACGATGCCGCTCGTGCCCCAGATCGTCGACGCCGTCGGCGCCCGCGTGCCCGTGGTCGCGGCCGGTGGCATATTCGACGGCCGCGGCCTCGCGGCGGCGCTCGCGCTCGGTGCCGACGGCGTCTGGGTCGGCACGCGCTTCATCGCCACACCCGAGGCCAACGGCGCACCCGGATACCGCGACAAGCTCCTGGCCACGGGCGAGGACGGGACGACGATCACCCGGGCCTATTCCGGCAAACCGATGCGCACGGTCCGCAACGACTACACCGCGTACTTCGATGCGAACCCCGACGAGCTGCAGCCGTTCCCCATGCAGATCGCGCGGAGCTTCGGCGACGGCGTCTTCCACCTCGGTGGCGACGAGCACAGCGAGGGGGTCGACCCCGCGCGTGAGTGCTACCCGTGCGGGCAGGGCGTCGGGGCGATCGGCGAGCTGGTGCCGGCCGCCGAGCTCGTGGTCCGCTTCGTGGCGGAGGCCGAAGACGCCCTCGCGCGTGCAGCTTCGATGCGTGCGGGAATCAGGACGTGACCGACACCGCGCGACGCCCACGCCGGCGTGCGTCGTCGGATGCCGACAAGGAGGAGCGCCGCCGGCAGCTCCTCGCCGCGGCGAAGACGGTGTTCGCGCGCAAGGGATTCCACGCGGCCACGATCGCCGACGTCGCGCGCGAGGCGAAGCTCTCCTACGGCTCCGTCTACTGGTACTTCGACTCCAAGGACGATCTCATCCACGCCCTGATCGAGAGCGAACAGGAGGCGCTGCGGCATTCGGTGGAGGCTGCGATGCGCTCCGCCGCCTCGGACGATCCGCTCGCCGCCGTCCGCGCCGCGATCCGGGCGACGTTCGTGTTCTTCGAGTCGGACTCGCGCGCCACCAAGCTCCTCTTCCGCGACGCCCTCGCCCTCGGTGGCGCCGTCGAGAAGCACGTCCACGGCATCTACGAGCGCTTCATCGTCGACGTCGAGCGTGCAATAGTGGCCGGCCAGCGCGCTGGGGTCCTCGCCGACGCACCGGCGCACCTCGCGGCGTACAGCGTGGCCGCGCTCATCGGCCAGCTCGCGCAGCGGCGTTCCCAGACCGACGACGGCATCGACGCCGAGGCGATGGCCGACTTCGTCGTCTGGTTCCTCATGGACGGGCTGCGCAAACGCGACCCGAGTTGATCCGGGAATCAGTTGTCTGGGACGATTGTTCCCATCCACACCCGACGGGTACGGACAGCCGGTCCGGCCCGATCATCCCGATCAGGAGCGCCCCATGGGCAACAAGGTGTACGTCGTCGGCGTCGGCATGACGAAGTTCGAGAAGCCCGGCGGCCGCGACTGGGACTACCCCCAGATGGTCGAGGAGGCCGGCACCAAGGCGCTCGCCGATGCAGGCATCTCCTATGACCAGATCGAGCAGGTCTCGATCGGCTACTGCTACGGAGACTCCACCGCCGGCCAGGAGGCCGTGTACGGCCTCGGCCTCACCGGCGTGCCGATGTACAACGTCAACAACAACTGCTCGACCGGGTCGACCGCGCTCTACATGAGCAAGAAGTTCGTCGAGAGCGGCATGTCCGACTGCGTGATGGCGGTCGGCTTCGAGAAGATGGAGAAGGGCAGCCTCGGCATCAAGTTCATGGACCGCCAGTTCCCGATGAGCCGCCACCTCGCGGTCATGAACGAGCTGCGCGGATTCGCCGCCGCTCCGCCGGCGCCGCAGATGTTCGGCAACGCCGGCCGCGAGCACATGGAGAAGTTCGGCACGCCGGCCGAGGCGTTCGCCAAGATCGGGTGGAAGAACCACAAGCACTCGGTCAACAACCCCTACTCGCAGTTCCAGGACGAGTACAGCCTCGAGGACATCCTCGCGTCGCCGATGGTGCACGAGCCGCTCACGAAGCTGCAGTGCTGCCCGACGTCGGACGGCTCCGGCGTCGCGATCGTCGCGAGCGAGCGCTTCGTGCGTGACAACGGTCTCGAGGACAAGGCGGTCGAGATCCTCGGCATGGCGCTCACGACCGACACCGCCGACTCGTTCGAGTCCAAGAGCGACCGCTACCTCGTCGGCTACGGCATGTCCCAGGCTGCCGCGAACCAGGTCTACGAGCAGTCCGGCAAGGGGCCCGAGGACGTCGACGTCGTCGAACTCCACGACTGCTTCAGCGCCAACGAGATGATCACCTACGAGGCGCTCGGCCTCTGCGCCGAAGGCGACGCCGGCAAGCTCGCGATGGAGGAGGCCACCACCTACGGCGGCCAGGTCGTCGTCAACCCCTCCGGCGGTCTCATCTCCAAGGGTCACCCGCTCGGGGCGACGGGCCTCGCGCAGTGCGCCGAGCTCAACTGGCAGCTCCGCGGCGAAGCGGACAAGCGGCAGGTCGACGGCGCCGAGATCGCCCTGCAGCACAACATCGGCCTCGGCGGCGCCTGCGTCGTCACCATGTACCGCAAGGGCGAGTTCTGAGCCCCATCGCAAACGCGGGCAGAACGTCTCGCTGAGCCGACAGGTCACCCGCGTTTGGCGGGGAGCCCCATCGCAAACGCGGGCAGAACGTCTCGCTGAACCGACAGGTCACCCGCGTTTGGCGGGGGGGAGAGCGCAATCCGGTGCCCCGGTCCCACCCGGACCGGGGCACCGGCGCGCGCGGGGACACGTGCAGAGCACGAACGTGTCCTCGCATGTGGCCGTCGCGGTGGCGGGACAGTCCACAGCGACGGTACCCACACCCAAGCGTTGCCTGGTGGCGAACCGTGAGTCTCAGAAACGGGCGAGGGCGGTGGAACGCCGGCAGCGGCACATGCCGTCGCAGACGAATGCGCCGCACCGATCGCACCGTGGCGTCGTTGCCAGCATCACTTCGATGCGTGATTCGGTGCGGCCCTGGTCCCGGCAGATGCCGAGTACCGCGAGCGCCGTCAGGGCGAGGACGATGAGTGTGATCATGGTCATGGCACTCGTCGCTCCTCCGCCCTCGCCTTCCGGAGCAGAACGTATGCACCGGTGATAAGAGGGCGGTGAGTTCGCGCTGAGAAGCACCTGGGTACCATCCGCGCACGTGATCCGCCCGAGTGCGAGGACCTCGTGACCTCTTCAGTCACAGACGACGCCGAGCTCGCCGCGACAGGCCTCAGCGAATCCGCTGTCGCGGAGCGCCGCGCCCGCGGACAGGTCAACGTCGCGGTCGAGGGCCCGAGCCGCACGACGAGCCGCATCGTGCGCACGAACCTCTTCACCTGGTTCAACGGCCTGATGTCGACGCTGTTCGTGATCGTGCTCGTCTTCGGCTCGCCTGCCGACGCCCTGTTCGGGATCGTGGTCGCCGTCAACGCTCTGATCGGCATCGTGCAGGAGCTGCGGGCCAAGCGGACACTGGACCGGCTCGCACTCGTGTCGGCGCCCCGCGTGAGGATCGTGCGCTCCGGCAAGGTGGTCGAGGCTGCGACCGGCGATGTGGTCCTCGGTGACGTGCTCGAGGTCGGAATGGGCGACCAGATCGTCGTCGACGGCGACGTGCTCGCCACGGACGGCGTCGAGGTCGACGAGTCGCTCCTCACGGGAGAGTCCGACCCGGTTCCCAAACGTGCCGGAGACGGGTTGATGAGTGGCGCCTTCGTGCTCTCGGGATCGTGCCGGTTCAGGGCGACCGCCGTGGGAGCGGACGCATACGCCAACACGCTCGCCGGTCAGGCACGCCAGTTCACGCTCGTGCGCTCGGAACTGCGCGACGGGATCCAGAACCTGGTCCGCCTGATCACCTGGTTCCTGATCCCGACGGCCTTGCTGCTGCTGTGGGGCCAGCTCCGCACCGACCACGAGTTCAACGACGCGGTCGTGGCGAGCGTGGCGGGCATCGTGGGGATGGTGCCCGAGGGCCTCGTGCTGCTGACCTCGATCGCGTTCACGGTCGGGATGATCCGCCTCGGCAGACGCGGTGTGCTCGTGCAGGAGCTCCCCGCCGTCGAGGGTCTCGCCCGCGTCGACACGCTCTGCGTCGACAAGACCGGCACCCTCACCCGCGGGCACCTCCAGGTGACCGAGCTCGAGCTGCTCGACCCCGACGCGCCGGCAACCGCCGCGCTCGGCGCTCTCGCGGCCGCCGAGGCGCGTCCGAACGCGACGCTGGCGGCGGTCGCCGCAGCGTATCCGCGACCGCACGACTGGACCGCCGGCGAGCGTGTCCCGTTCTCGTCCGCACGCAAGTGGAGCGGCGCCGACTTCGGCGACGAAGGCGCCCGGCGCCTGGGCGCGCCCGAGGTGCTGGTCGATGAGGTCGGCGGCCTCGCGGGCCGCGTGGCGTCGATCGCGCCCACCGGCAAGCGGGTGCTCCTGCTGGCACGTGCCGGAGGTGGCCTGGCCGGCGAGTCCACGCCCGCGTGCCGCCCGGTCGCCCTCGTCGTGCTCGCCGACGAGATCCGTCCCGAGGCCGGGCCCGCCCTCGACTACTTCGCACGCCAGGGCGTCGCCATCAAGGTGATCTCCGGCGACAACCCCGACACCGTCTCGGCGGTGGCGCGCGAGCTCGGCCACACCGAGCTCGAGGCGGTCGACGCGCGCACGTTGCCCGGCGACACCGACGGCCTCGCCGCCGCGCTGGAGGAGCACAACGCCTTCGGCCGCGTCACACCCGAGCAGAAGCGTGAGATGGTGCACGCCCTGCAGTCACGCGGTCACGTCGTCGCCATGACCGGCGACGGCGTCAACGACGTCCTCGCACTCAAGGACGCCGACATCGGCATCGCGATGGGCAACGGCAGCCAGGCCACCAAGGGAGTCGCTCAGCTCGTGCTGCTCGACGCCGACTTCTCGACCCTTCCACCCGCCGTCGGTGAGGGCCGGCGAGTGATCGCCAACATCGGGCGCACCGCACGTCTGTTCCTGACGAAGACGTCCTACGCGTTCGTGTTCGCGATAGCTGTGACCGCGCTCGGCCTCGCGTACCCGTTCCTGCCACGCCATCTCACGTTGATCGGCCAGGTCACCATCGGCATCCCGGGCTTCTTCCTCGCCCTCGCCCCGGATGCACCGCGTGCGCGCACCGGTTTCGTGCCCCGCGTGCTCCGCTTCGCCGTCCCCGCGGGTCTCGTCCTCGCCGCCGCCACGCTCGTCGTCTACTACGGCGTCCTCGACGTGTTCGGTTTCTCAGGTGACGAGGCGCGGACCGCGGCGGCGGTGGTGCTCGGATGCGGCGGGCTCATCGTCCTCACGCTGATCGCGCGTCCCCTGACCGGCATGCGTCAGCTCCTCGTCTGGGTCATGAGCGGGCTGTTCCTGCTCGCCTTCGTGGTGCCCGTGGCGGCAGGCTTCTACGCCCTCGAGATGCGGCCGCTCACGTGGTCGTTGCTCGCTGCCGGCCTCGCTACGGAGCTGGGCGTCGCGCTGCTGGTCTACTTCTGGGACGCGATCGTGCGGTGGCGACGGGCGAGAGCCAGCACTACTTGAGCAGGCGTGACATGCGCCTGTCTGCGTACACCTTGCCCCCGGTCTGGCAGGCAGGGCAGTAGACCACCTCGTGGGATTCGTAGCTGACCCGCTGGAGCGCCTCGCCACAGCGCGGGCACGGCTCACCGGCGTGCTTGTGGATGTGGAAGAACTCGCCGAGCTTGGGCGGCAGCCCTCCGGTCCGGGTGCGCTCGTCGGCGAGGCCCTGCTCGAGGGTGTCGTGCACGGCGGCGAGGAGGCGTTCACGTGCGGCGGGGTCGAGCCCGTTGAGAGTCGCCATCGGTGACAGGCGCGCCGCATGCAGCAGGTCGTCGGCGTAGCCGCGGCCGATGCCGGCAACCGTGCGCTGGTCGCGCAGCATGGTGTGCAGGCGGCGACCGTCGTCGCCGCCGCGGATGAACTCGGCGAACTCGTGGGAGTCGGGCTCGGGGCCGAGCGACGCGAGCGGACCGTCGTCGCCAGGGGCGAGGACCCACCAGCCGGCCTTGCGCTCGGTGCCGAACTCCTTGAGGAGCAGCGCCGGACGGTCCTCGAAGGCGAAGCGGGCGACGCCGCCCTTGGGGCGTGTGGTCTTGGGCGGGTCCTCGAACGTGATGCGTCCAGCCTGGGAGAGGTGGATCGCGATGCGGGCACCGCTCGTGAGCTCGAGCAGCAGGTACTTGCCGCGTCGACCGGTACCGCTCAGGACCTCCCCGACGAGGGACTCCGGCGGCGGCATTGCCGTCTTCAGTCCGCTGAACGCGATCTGCTGGCAGCCCGTGAGACGGGACCCGGCGAGGAGCACCTCGACGCGCTCCGAAAGAGCCTGCACGGTGGGTAGCTCGGGCATCGTTGCAGGCTACGCCGTCGGCACCCGGGGGTGCGGGGGAGGTCGTCTACACTCGTGCGGCTCGCGGGCGAGGTAGCTCAGTTGGCAGAGCACGGCACTGAAAATGCCGGTGTCGGCGGTTCGATTCCGCCCCTCGCCACCACATCCGCAGCTCAGCTGGGTTTCCTGACTCAGGAATCAGTATTGGTAGCCTCGCCGCGTCCATGGCGAGCTCCAAGTCGAGGCAGCAGGCGACATCGAAAGCACCCGGCTCGCGCCGGCGCGCCGTCAGCGACGAGGACAAGCGGGCGCGGCGTGCGACGATCCTCGGCGCCGCGAAGACGGTTTTCGCGCGTGACGGCTTCCACGAGGCCACGATCGCCGACATCGCACGCGAGGCCGGCATCGCCTACGGGTCCATCTACTGGTACTTCGACTCCAAGGACGAGCTGTTCCGGGCACTCATGGACGACCAGGAGGCACAGCTGCGGGACAGGCTCGTGGCCGTCATGCTGTCGCGGCAAGGGGACACCGATCCCGAGGCGATATTCCGCTCGGCCATCGGTGAGACGCTGCGCTTCTTCGAGGCCGATCGCGCCGCCACCCGCCTCGTTTTCCGTGAGGCCCTCCGCTTCGGGTCGGGCATCCAGAAGCATCTCTACGGCATCTACGAGCACTTCATCGACGACCTCGCCACCGTCGTGGGTCAGTTGCAGGCGGGTGGTCTGATCCGCAGAGACGCGCCACCACGCGCTCTGGCGTTCTGTGCCGCGGCCCTGATCGGCCAGCTCGCCTACCGGCGCCTCTCAACCGACGACGGCATCGACACCGACACCGCAGTCGACTTCGTCGCGTCGCTTCTCATGGACGGCATGCGCGCCGCCTGAGCGACTACGGGGCGAAGGTCACGGTCAGGCCTCCGGCGACGA
>JAIBAC010000081.1 GCA_019695375.1 Acidimicrobiia bacterium | reverse complement strand
TACGTCGGCGACGCCGTCCTCGGCGCCGACGTCAACCTCGGCGCCAACACGATCACGTGCAACTGGGACGGCGTCGACAAGCACGCGACCAAGGTCGGCGCCGGCGTGCGCACCGGCGCGGTGACGCTGCTGGTGGCGCCGCTCGAGGTCGGTGACGACGCCTACACAGGAGCGGGGGCCGTGGTCACCCACGACGTGCCCCCCGGTGCCCTCGCCAAGGGCATGCCCGCCCGCAACGTCGAAGGCTGGACCGCGGCCAACCGGCCGCCGCGCGAGCCGCGCCGGTGAGGAGGAGCGTGGTCTGCGTGGGACGAAACCCGGTACCGTAGGGCCCCCGGACCCCGAGGAGCGAGACCCCGTGGAGATCAACTCCAAACGCACGCTGCAGATCTTCGCCGGGCGCTCCAACCCGGAGCTCGCGCAGGAGATCGCGACGCAGCTGAAGCAGCCGCTCGGCACCGTCGAGATCGCCACGTTCGCGAACGGCGAGATCTACTGCCGCTTCGAGGAGAGCGTGCGCGGCGCCGACGTCTACGTGATCCAGACGCACTCGTCGCCCGTCAACGAGGCGATCATGGAGCAGTGCATCATGATCGACGCGCTCAAGCGCGCGTCGGCGGGGCGCATCACAGCTGTCTGCCCCTATTACGGGTACAGCCGCCAGGACAAGAAGGCCCGCAGCCGCGAGCCGATCGCCGCCCGCCTCGTCGCCGACATGCTCAGCGCCGCCGGCGCCGGACGCGTGATCTCCGTCGACCTGCACACGGGCCAGATCCAGGGCTTCTTCGACTTCCCCTTCGACCACCTCACGGCGCTGCCGCTGCTCGCCGACTGGGTGCGCAACGAGGTGCGCGGCGACGTGGTCGTGGTCTCGCCCGACGCCGGGCGTGTGAAGGTCACCGAGCGCATGGCGTCGATGCTGCAGTCCGACGTCGCGATCCTCTACAAGCGGCGCAGCACCGACGTGCGCAACCAGTCCGAGACCCTCGCGGTCGTCGGTGACGTCGAGGGCCGCCACTGCATCCTCGTCGACGACATGATCGACACCGCCGGCACCATCTGCGGTGCGGCGACCCTGCTCAAGGACCACGGTGCCGTCGAGGTCGACGCACTCGCCACCCACGGCATCTTCAGCGACCCCGCCATCGACAGGCTCAAGAACGCGCCGATCGAGCGCATCGTCGTGACGAACACGGTGCCCGTCTCACCCGAGCGGCGCTTCGACAAGCTCACCGTGCTCTCGGCCGCGCCGGTCGTGGCCAAGGCGATCCGCGCCGTCTTCGAGGACACGTCCGTCTCGGAGATCTTCGCCGGCAACAACCAGCCCTGATCCCTCCGCGCTGATCCACCTGGCGTGGCAGGACGCGGCCTTCGCTGCCGCCACGCCGGTCCACTAGGCTCGTCGCCGCCGAAGCTCTCTTCTCCCCCCTGCACACACCACGGGGTTCCACCATGGCCACAGAAGTCACCCTGCCTGCACGCCTGCGCACCTCCGACGAGATCGGGTCGCGCCCGTCGCGGCGTCTGCGCCGCACCGGCTACGTCCCTGCGACCGTCTACGGGCGCGGCAACGACCCACGCAACGTCGCCGTCGAGTACAAGTCGCTGTTCAGGGCGATCAGCACCGACGCCGGCCTCAACGCGCTGATCAACCTCGACATCGACGGCGCCGGCAGCGAGCTCACGATGGCGCGTGTGATCGAACGCCACCCCACCCGCGACGAGATCCGCCACGTCGACTTCCTAGTGATCTCCAAGACCGAAGTCGTCTCGACCGAGGTCCCGATCACGGTCGTGGGTGATGCCGTCGGGGTCTCCAACGGCGGGATCCTCGACCAGGTGCTGTACGCGCTGCCCATCTCGGCGCTGCCGACCGAGGTGCCGCAGGCGATCGAGGTCGACGTCACCGCCCTCGAGATCGGTGAGACGATCACGGTCGCGTCCTTGACGATCCCCGAGGGGGTCGAGGTGACCGTCGAGGACGACGTCGCCGTCGTCAACGTGCTCGCGCAGCGCGTCGCCGAGGAAGAGGAAGAGGTCGAGGGCGAGGAAGGCGAGGAAGGCGAGGAAGGCGCCGAGGCAGCCGCCGAGGGCGAAGCCGCTGCCGAGGCCGGTGGCGACGACTGACCTCGCGGGGATGCCTGCATGATCGGACGGCGCCGCAGCACCGAGCGGCGTGGACCGGCGCCCGACCTGCTCGTCGTGGGCCTCGGCAACCCCGGGGCGGAGTACGAGGGGACGCGCCACAACATCGGCTTCGAGGTCGTCGACCTCCTCGCACGCCGCCACCACGGCTCGTGGCGCACGTCGCGCCAGCGCGCCGAGGTGTGCGAGGTGCAGACCGAGGCGGGCCGCATCGTGCTCGCCAAGCCGCAGACCTTCATGAACGTGTCCGGCGAGAGCGTCAAGGCGCTGCTGCGCCACTTCGGCCTCGGACCGGCGGAGATGCTCGTCGCCCACGACGAGCTCGACCTGCCGTTCGCGCACGTGCGGATCAAGTCAGGTGGTGGCACCGCGGGCCACAACGGCCTCAAGTCGGTGGTCGCGTGCATCGGCACGAGGGACTTCGCGCGTCTCCGCGTCGGTGTCGGCAGGCCGCCGGGACGCATGCCCGGCGCGGATTTCGTGCTGAAGCGCTTCCGCAGCGACGAGACCGACGACGCCGCGGTGGCGGTCGCGGTCGCCGCCGACATGGCCGAGTCGTGGGCCGCCGTCGGCGTCGACGCGACCCAGAACCGCTTTCACGGAGCCTGAGGCGGAAGGTGTTTGGTCGCCTCGCGCACCGACAGCGGTGACAGCTCGTCGCGGTGGGCGTCGACGAAGGCGGCCACGCGTGCGGGTGCGGTCCTCGAATAGGCGCGCAGCGCCCACCCGATCGCCTTGCGGAGGAAGAACTCCGGTGACCCAGCCCAGTGCAGGCACGCGTCGAAGAGCCAGTCCGCGTCGGTGGCGTCACGGTAGGCGAGCTGGTGCAGGATCGCCGTTCGCGCAAGCCACATGTCGCCGGAGCGGAGCCAGCCGTCGACGACCGCGCGCGAGGCTGGATCCGCGGCCACGATCGGGCCGACGACGTGGGCGGCGAGGATGTCGACGGTGTCCCACCACGCCTTGGTGGTGACGAGCATCGCGGCCGTGGGGAGGAACGCGGCGTCGACGGCCTTTACGTGGCGGCGCAGGTGGTCGCATGCCGCGTACTGGCACTCGCGCTCGGCCCGCGCCCAGAGCGTGCGTGCGATCGCGTCGAGGTCGGTGGCCGACGGAGCAGGGAGGCCCGCGGCGGCACGGCGCTGCAGCTCGCGGCGCGGTCCGGCCTTGATCCCGTAGAACGCGAACAGGTCGCGCATGTACGCCGACATCTGCGCCGCCGCCTCGGGGTCGGCCGCTGACGCGAAGAGCTCGACGACGCGCCCGCTGAACTCGACTGCACGCTCGGTGACGGGACCCCTCCTCTGCGTGGGTGGATGTCGTGGGTTCGCGGCCGGTGACGGTATCATCCTGCGCCGTTCGTGGCCCTACGTCGCAGAGCCGGGGGAGTCGGGCGTGATGCCGTTCAAGAGTGTGCTGCGGGCCCTCGGGGCCCTTGCCGGGTTCGCCCACGGATGGCGCCTCCAAGGCCCGCACCTGCCCCACGGCATCCGGCGCCGGCCCCATCCCGAGCCCCCGTCGCCCGAGACCTGGGCCGACGAGTACGGCACCGTCGAGCGTCCCGACGGCGGCCGCCTCGCGTGGACCGCCACCGGCACCGGCGGCCCGGTCTTCCTGATGGTGCACGGTGTCACACTCGGCGGTCACCTGTGGCGGCGTCAGGTGGCGGATCTCTCCCGCGACTGCCTCGTCGTGACCGTCGACCAGCGCGGCCACGGGGTGAGCGACCCCTGGGACGGCCCGCACGGGATCAGCCACCTCGGCGCCGATATCGCCGCTGTGATCGAGTCACTCGGGCTCGAGGACGTCGTCGTCGTCGGCCACTCCCTCGGCGGCATCGCGACGGCGCAGTTCCTCGTCGACCACCCCGAGTTGCGCGACGAGCGCGTCGCCGGGGCGGTGTTCCTGTCGAGCACTGCCACCGCCCGGCTCGCGAGCGCCCTTGCCGGTCCCGTCGCCGCGCTCGTGCGGCCGGTCGAGACGGTCGGCCTCGCCGTCATCCCGCGGATGGTCCCCGCGGTGGTCGAGGCGGCGGTCGCGCCGGCCCGCCGTGGCGCCCTCGTGACCCGACTCGCCTACGGTGCCGGCGTCCGCGAGGACGACCTGCGCTACACCCACGCCCAGGTGAGCGGCGTCCGCGGTGACACCCTGCGCCGCGTGTTCGGCTCCCTCGGGTCGTTCCACCTCCTCGACCGCCTCGCCGACGTGCCGACGCCGGCGCTCGTCATGTGCGGCGACCGCGACCTGATCACGCCGCGGTTCCTGTCGCGCAGGCTCCACGCCGCACTCGCCGATTCCACCTACGTCGAGGTCCGCGGGGGCGGTCACATGCTCATGCACGAGACGCCCGAGTACGTGGTGGACAACCTGCGCTGCTTCGCCGAGTCGGTCCTGCCCGACGTGTGGCGCACCCGGCCTGCGATCGCTGCCGCAGGCTGATCCCGCCCCGAACCCAAACGCGGGTGATGTGTCGTGCTGGCGGGATGTCTTGCCCGCGTTTGGCGGGGGGTGCCCCCCCAAACGCGGGTGATGTGTCGTGCCTGCGGGATGTTCTGCCCGCGTTTGGCAGAGGGTGCCGGCAGGGGCGGCGGCCGAACACCGGCACTATCGTGCGTACATGCGATCCTGGTGTTCTCTGCGGGTGACTCCTCCCGGTGGGCAGGGCGCTGTATGAGCTCGTCGCCGTTCCTGCGCAACGCCAAGCTCGTGGCGGTGACCGTGGCCGGTGCGCTGCTCGTGCTCGTCGGCCTGGTGCTGATGGTCCTGCCCGGGCCCGGGATCCCGCTCCTGATCGCCGGCCTCGCCGTGCTCGCGACCGAGTACGCGTGGGCGCGCCGGCCCCTGGAGCGGATGCGGAGAGCGGCAGCGGCCGCCACCGCCAAGCTGCGCGGCAAGCCCGAGCGCACCTGAGCGCTATCGAGGCGACGCTCAGGCCGCCGTTTCGCCGAACGCACGCCGCAGACGGCGGTGGCGGTGGCGGAACACGGCACGGACCACGGTGCGCACAAGTGGCCGGAGAGCGCGGATACGCGGCACGATCTCGAGCTCGTCGCGGATCGAGGATGTCTGCGGGTCAGAGCCCGTCGACACGGTGCGGTTGTGGCGCCACGTCCGGTTGAGCCAGCTGCGGGACCGCTCGGCGAAGTGCCGGTTGCCGATCTCGTCGAAGCCGAAGTGGTGACGGTCGACGGGTATGACACCGAGGACGAGGATCCAGCTCCGGAAGCCGCCGCGCAGCGACGTGTCATCGGCGTCGAGGCGGTCGATCCCGCGCGGCGACGTCATGTGCACCCAGGGGTGCAGCTCGGCGTTCACGCCCTTCATGGCCGCCACGGCCGTCCACACCTGCTCGGGGGGAGCCGCGAGGCGCGACTCGAGCACGAGGCGGATCACACCCGCACCGCGGGAGGCCGCTCGATGCGCACGGGCGCGAGCCTACGTTCCCCGGCCCCGGTTTGCCCGGCCCCACCTCGAGCGGTGACGGAGGAGGGTGGATAGGATGGCCCGCGTCCAGGGGGAGTTGCCGCCGTCTCCCGGAAATGGGGCGCGGTGGCCCGACGATGGAGGCTGCCGATGAGCCCCGACCAACTCGTCCAGGCGTTTGCGCTCACACGTGGGCTGCTCGACAACGTCACCCCGGACGACTACACGTCGGCCACACCGTGCGCCGCGTGGACGGTCCGCGACCTCGCCAACCACATCGTGGAGGGAGCCAACTGGTTCGGACTCTGCGTCGATGCGGGCGCAGCACCCGACCCCGATCCGACTCACGGTGTCGACTACGCAGCCGGCGACCTCCTCGCTGCCTACGACCGTGGTGTCGCCGGATCGGTAGCGGCGTTCAGCACTCCAGGAGCGCTCGAGAGGACGATCAAGCTCCCATTCGGTGAGATGCCCGGCGGCGCATTCCTCGTCATCGCAACCTGCGACGTGGTCACTCACGGCTGGGACCTCGCCAAGGCCACGGGCCAGCCTTCGGATCTCGACGACGATCTCGCCGGCCGTGTCCTCTCCGAGATCAAGACGGGCCTGCCCGACGGGATGCGCGGTCCAGAAGGCAGCGGCGCGCCGTTCAGGCCCGCCGGCGAGGCCCCCGCGGGCGCCCCGCCCGCGGACCAGCTCGCCGCGTTCCTGGGCCGCACGGTATGAATGCTCGCGCTCAGGGGCGACCCGCCCCGTCCCGATATATGTTCCGACGGATCCGGCGCGCACGTGCGGCCGGACAATTCGGCTGCCAGGCCGAGGAGCACCGCAGATGCACGCCCACGACATCCCCGACACACCCGAGGTGCGCGCCCAGATCGAGGCCGCGCAGGCCGAATCGCTCACCCGCTTCGGTCTCGACCCCGTGGTCGTAGCGGTCACTGAGGACGGCTTCCGTTCCGCCGACGAGCTCGCCCACTCCTTCGAGTGGTGGTACTTCGACATGCACCTCGACGACGGCTCCACCCTCGTGGCCACGTTCAACACCAAGCCCAACACCGCACCCGACGGCCCCCTCGACCCGTCGGTGCTGATCATCTACCACGGCGCCGACGGCACCAGGATCCGCGAGAACCCCCGATACCGTGCCGACGACTTCCGTGCGGCACGGGACCGCTGCGACGTGAAGATCGGGCCGAACACGGTCAGCGGCGACCTCGCCCGCTACGAGCTGCACCTCGACGACGCCGGTGTCGTGGCCGACCTCACGATCGAGCGCCGCGCCCCGTCGTGGCGGCCCGGCGCGGGCGTGAGCTACCACGACGCGGCCCGCACGCAGTACCTCGGCTGGGTCGTGCCGGTGCCCTACGGAACCGTGACCGGCACCGTGAATGTCGGCGGTGAGAGCCGCAGCGTGAGCGGGTCCGCCTACCACGACCACAACTGGGGCAACAAGGTCATGGACGCCGGCCTCGACCACTGGTTCTGGGGCCGCGCCCACATCGGCGACTACACGGTCGTCTACGTGCGCCTCACGACCAAGGGCATCCTCGGCTTCGGCTCCCTCAACATCCCGACGTTCCTGCTCGCCCGCGGCGACGAGGTGCTCACCGACGACATGCTGCCCCTGCGTCTCGAGACACGCGGCGAGGTGCCGGGCCCGGGCCACCAGAGCTACCCAAGCGAGCTCGAGTGGAGCTGGCACGGCGACCGGGGCAGCGTCACGATGACCGTCACCGGTGTCGAGCTGATCGAGGCACTCGACATGTCCCGGCCCCACCACGGCCTCGCGGGCACCATCCTGCACTCCCGCGATCACCCGATGTACTACGACTTCAACGCCGACATGGAGCTCGCCGTGAAGCTCGACGGCATCGACGAGACCGTCCGCGGCCGTACCCTGTTCGAGAAGATGATGTTCCGCTGAGCCTCACGCCCAGCGGTCTGTTCGCCAGGATGTCCTCACCTCGCCGACGGCCGCGCCTGCTCCGTCGCGACTCGCTCAGCCGCGGTCGTGCACGAACACGTCGAATGAACCGTTGGTGTCGCCGGGGACGAGGTTCGTTGCCCACGAGCTGAACGAGATTTTGCGGCCGTCGGCGCTCACGCTCGTCCCGGCTGAGAAGCTGTCGCCCTGGGTGCCGTCGGTGGCGACGGAGACGCGAGTGGTTGTGGCGGTCTGGCGGTCGTGGATGAAGACGTCGGAGGCACTGTTGGTGTCGCCGGCGACGAGGTTCGTGGCGTCGGAGGTGAAGGCCACGTAACGCCCGTCACCGCTCACGCTCGGGTTGATGGAAGCCTGGTCGCCCTCGGTGCCGCCGGTGGCGACCGATACGCGAGTGGTTGTGTCGGTCTGACGGTCGTGGACGAAGACGTCGGACGCGTTGTTCGTGTCACCAGGGACGATGATCGCCGCGTCGGACGCGAAGGCGACGTAACGGCCATCAGCACTCACGGCCGGCCTGATGCTGCTGTAGACGCCCAAACGTGTGGTCGTGGCGGTCTGGCGGTCGTGGACGAAGACGTCGGAGGCGGCGTTGGTGTCGCCGGCGACGAGGTTCGTGGCGTCGGAGGTGAAGGCGATGTAGCGGCCGTCGCCACTGATGCTCGGGTTGGTTGAGGCCTGGTCGCCTTCGGTGCCGCCGGTGGCGACCGATACGCGTCTGGTCTGGGCGGTCTGGCGGTCGTGGACGAAGACGTCGGAGGCGGCGTTGGTGTCGCCGGCGACGAGGTTCGTGGCGTCGGAGGTGAAGGCGATGTAGCGGCCGTCACCGCTCACGCTCGCTCCGGACGAGGATCCGTCACCTTGGTTGCCGCCGGTGGCGACCGATACGCGAGTGGTCGTGGCGGTCTGGCGGTCGTGGACGAAGACGTCGGAGGCGGCGTTGGTGTCGCCGGCGACGAGGTTCGTGGCGTCGGACGTGAAGGCGACGTAGCGGCCGTCGCCGCTGATGGTGGGCCACGAGGACTCGCCGTCGCCTTGGTTGCCGTCGGTGGTGATCGAGACGCGTGTGGTTGTGGCGGTCTGGCGGTCGTGGACGAAGACGTCGGAGGCGGCGTTGGTGTCGCCGGGGACGAGGTTCGTCGCGTTTGAGTCGAAGGCGATGTAGCGGCCGTCGCCGCTCGCAGTCGAGAACGTGGAGTGGTCGTCGCCCTCGGTGCCGTCGGGGCGACCGACACGCGTGTGGTCTCAGGGGCGGGGGCAGGACTCACCGGGGCGGTCAGGGCCGTGAATGCCGCCGTGGCGCTGTACTGGTTCGTGTTGGTCACCCGCACGCGCAGGCGCTTGGCTTCTTCGGCGGCCGTGGGCACGAACGTGTTGGTGGTGGCGGCGGCGATGTCGACACAGCCGCTCCCGTCGGCTTCGCAGCGCTGCCACTGGTAGGTGACCGCACCCGAGTTCGCCCATGATCCGCTGGTCACGGTGAGCGTCTCACCAACCTGGGCGTCGCCGCTGATCGCGGGCACCACGAGCAGCACCGGTGGCACACACGCCGCTGCGGTTACCGCAATCAGTGCAATGACAACGGCGAGCCGCCACTTCATATCGAGCCTCCCCGCTCGGTCCCCACCCCATCCCAGCTGAACTCGAGGAGCCTAACCCGACGACTCAAACCGGGCAATAGGCCCGTTCGCTAACATTCAGATGTGATGATGATATGATGCGTTGATGCGGACGACTATCGACATCCCGGACGACATCCACGCGCTCGCGCGCCAGATCGCACATGAGCAGAACCAGTCCCTGAGCCGGGTCATCGCGGACTTGATCCGCCGCGGGCTCCCGCAACGGTCGGTGGCCCCTGCGGTGGGGGCGCGAGGAATGCCGCAGGTCTCAGTCGGGCGAGTCGTAACTGCCGAGGACGTGCGTTCGCTGGATGACGAGGGTTGAACAACTACCTCGCCGACGCCAACGTGCTCGTGGCACTGACGGTCGTGGAACACGTCCACCACTCGGCGGCTGCACGGTGGTTCGAGGAGACCGAGCCGCGACTGGCGACCTGCCCGATCACCGAGGGCGCGCTGCTGCGGTTTCTCATGCGCGAGGGTCAGGCCGCCCTCGCCGCGATGGCGGTGCTCGATGGCATCCGGGCGCAGTCGTGGCATGAGTTCTGGCCCGACGACATCCCCTTCGAGGGCCACCACCTCGGTGGGGTCATCGGGCATCGGCAGGTGACCGACGCATATCTCGTCGCCCTCGCCGGCCATCACGGTGGCAGGGTCGCGACCCTCGACCGCGGGCTCGCGGCGCTGTATCCCGACACCGTGCACCTGCTGACCGGCTGACGCGCGGCCTGTCAGCTCTGTGGATGGCCATCTCCCTCAGCCGCGGTCATGCACGAACACGCCCCGTGCGTGCTCGCGCTCGGGTTGGCCCATGGCGCTGGTGACGTCGTATGACCAGCACTGCTTCCGTGGAACCGGGCGAGTTCAGCCGAAGAAGTCGTCGACCTCGTACTGGTTGGCCTCGTAGATCTCGATCTCGACGATCTTGTCGTGCTCGACGCGGTAGATGTTCACGCGCCTGATTTCGAGGTGTTTCTCTCCTCGCACGACGCCTTCGCGGAGCACCATCGCAACTCGGTTCGCCGAGACGAGGTGATCGAGGACCTCGATCTCGGCGTTGAGATCGCTGGTCCGTGTGAGCAGCGCCTCGATGGTGGCGATCACCGCGGCGCGACCGTGGTGATCGCCTGCGAGCGATCCGCGCCCGGGCAGGTGCATCACGACGTCATCGGCGTAGAAGGCCCATGCCCGTTCGGGCTCGCCGGACTGCCATGCGGCGATGTACGCGGTCAGGACCTCGGACGCATCCACGTCGGACGATGCTAGGAGATGCTGCCCATCCGGTCGCGGGAGGCGGCGTTAGGATCACGGCTGCCGAGACGAGGAGCCACCATGGTCGCGTCACCGATCTCGCGGGCACGAGCCTTGGTGTCCCGCGTCCGACGGGTGCGCCGCGCCGCAGCGGTGGTGGCCGGTGTGGTCGCCGGTGCCGCCGTGGTCGCATCACCTGCCGCTGCCCACACCGGCTTGCCCGCGGGTGGGGCCGTGGACGGTGTCCTGCACCCTTTCACGGGCCTCGACCATCTGCTCGCCATGGTCGCCGTCGGCGTCGTGGCCGCCTGCGCCGGGGGTGGCCGCATCGCCTGGCTCGCGCCCGCAGGTTTCGTGACCGGGATGGTCGCCGGCGGGATCGCGGGCATGGCGGGAGCAGAGGTGCCCTACGTCGAGGTCGCCGTCACCGGATCCGTGGTGCTCCTCGGCGTGTGGATCATGACCGCTGCGCACGTGCCCGGTCGCTGGGTCGTGGTGCCGGCCCTCATGATCGGTGCAGTGCACGGGCTCGCGCACGGCGCCGAGCTCCCGCTGGGCGCGACGCCGATCGCGTACCTGGCAGGTTTCGTGGCGGCCACGATCCTGCTGCACCTCGCAGGGGTGGGTGCCGGCCTCGGCCTCTCACGCCTGCCTTCGGTGCGTGCGGGCGCCGGTGCGCTGGTCACGTCCGCCGGCGTCTTCGCCCTCCTCGCGCTCTGACCGGCATGCAGGACCCTTCCACAGCGGCAGCGTCCGGTGGACGGCTCGCCGAAGTGTGCGCTGCGCTCTGTCTCGGGTCCGACCTCTACACGGGTTTCGGATACGAGCACGGCATCCGCGCAACCGTGATCGCGGCCGGCATCGCTGACGCCCTGGGAATGTCGGCGGACGAGCGCGTCGACGTCTACTACGCCTCGCTGCTCGCGATGCTGGGCTGCTCGTCCACCCCCGAGATCGGCGAGATCCTCGGCGACTACGTGTCATTCGGTTCGGCCATGGCCGCTGCCGGCGTCGACCCGACCAGCAAACGCGAGATGGGACCGTTCACGATCCGCCACGCCGGCGCCGGGGAACCGCTGGCGCGCCGTCTGAGCCTGCTTGCGCGGATGATGTCGTCGGCTGCGGCCCTCGCCGCCGGCCAACTCGGCCACTGCGAGGTCGCGACCCGATTCGCGCAGCGCCTCGGACTCGGTGGCGGCATCCAGCACGACCTCGGCTTCGTCTACGAGCGCTGGGACGGCCAAGGGGCGCGTGGTGACTCCGGTGAGTCCATCCCACCGGCGATGCGGGTCGTCCACGTCGCCAAGCAGGCTGCGCTGCACCTCACCCTCGGCGGCGTCGAGGCAGCCGTGTCGATCGTCGGCACCCGTAGCGGGCGGGCGTTCGAGCCCGGTGTCGCCGGGACGTTCATCGATCGCGCCGACGTGATCTGCGAGCCGGTCGCCACCGGTGTTGGTGCCTGGGAGGCCGTCCTGGATGCGGAGCCGGGCACGCCGAGGGTTCTCGACCCCGGCGAGCTCGACGCGGCATGTGAGGTCGCCGCAGACATGGCCGACCAGACGTCGCGCTGGTTCCATGGTCACTCGCGGGCGGTGGCGGCGCTGGCCGGCTCGGCCGCGGCGGCGCGTGGGTTCGACATCTCCGAGGTGGTCGACGTCCGCCGTG
>JAIBAC010000005.1:22500-53795 GCA_019695375.1 Acidimicrobiia bacterium | reverse complement strand
GATGGAGACGCCTTCCCCAACGTCTGCTTCCCCATGACGCCAGGGGAACTCCATGTTGTTCGACCATCCCCAACTCGCTCCGATCGCACGCCGCCAAGGGGGCGTCGCGAGTCGCGACCAGATCCTCGCCGCCGGTATCCCGTCTGGAGTGCTGCGCAGCGCCGTCAGGCGTGGTGAGGCCATCGAGCTGCAGCCCGGTGCGTTCGCGTCGTGCTGGACTCCTCCGAGTCGGGCGACCGAGGAGTTCGCTGCGGTTCTCGGAGCGGGACCCGGTGCAGCGCTCTGCTCACTGTCCGCTCTGCAGCACTATGGAGTCTGGGGTGTGCCCGAGCAGGTCCACGTCTGCGTAGGCCATCAGCGGCGGCCACGCCTGATCGGTGTCCGCCTGCACAGGAGCCGCATCTGGACGCCAGCGAACCTGACCGTCATCGACTGCATCCCCGTGACCGAACCGATACGGACCGTCTTCGACGCAGCGGAGATCTTGCGCCCTCGGACACTGCGGGGGACCGTCGAGAAGATGGTCATCGACGGACATGTCACCTGGACGGAACTGGTGGACGCGTTACGTCCGCATCATGGCCGCCATGGCCTGAAGAGGATGCGGCCGATCCTCGATTTCATGCCGGCCGACCTGGCGAACTTCGACAGCAAGCTCGAAGCCGACTTCATCCATCTCGTCGAGGACGCCGGCATTCCGCTACCCGAGCACCATGTGGTGCTCACGACCCGAACGCGGGACTTCGAGGTCGACTTCTTGTGGCGGACCGCACCACTGGTGGTCGAGGTCGACGGACCCCATCACATGGTCCCCGAGCAGCGCCGCTTCGACAGCCGCCGCGACAGCGCCCTCGCGCTAGCCGGCTGGCCCGTCCAGCGGTTCCTCGACACCGAGATCCGTCACGATCCGGCGTACGTGATCTCGGTGCTTCGCGCCCGACTCCGTGACGTGGGGACGCAGAACGCGCTCACACGCCGATCCACGTCCCCACGTCCGTAGACCCCCGCCACGTGGGGACGCAGAACGCGCTCACACGCCGATCCACGTCCCCACGTCCGTAGGACGGGCTAGTTGCGGGTCTGCTTGACGGTCTCGAGGGTCTGGAGGCGGCCACCCTCGAGCTTCCAGATGTCGTAGTCGCCCACCGTGGGGTCACCCTTGGCGTCGAGGTTGATGGCGCCGACGGCACCCACGTAGGCGACGTCCTTGCCCTCGTCGATGAGTGCCTTGCACGCCGCGTAGGAGTTGCACTCGTCACCGTCGTTGGTGACCTTCTCGATGTTGGTGACGATGTCGCTGGTCTTGTCGGACTTCGCCTGCTCAGCTGCGAGGGCGATGATCGTCACGCAGTCGTACGCCTGCCCGGTGAACACCGACTGAGCGGTCGGCGGCTTCACCGCCTCGAAACGGGTCTTGAACTCGGGCGTGACGCTGAACGCGGGGGCGGAGCCGAGCAGGCCGTCGAGTGCCTTGGGGTCGTTGGGGTTGACCTGGGCGCCGACGCTCTGGGGCTTGATCTGGCCCTGGGCGTCGACCGTGTCGCCCTGGATGCCGTCGGTGCCGTAGACGGGCTTCTGTCCCGGGCTCCAGCCGGACTCGATCAGACCCGACAGGATCTTGGCGCCGTCGTCGGTGAAAGAGATCATCGCGATGGCGTCGGGGTTGGAGTTGACGACCTGCTGCACCTGCGCCTTGAGGTCCGGGGCGTTGGGGTCGTAGCTGACGCTCTGGGTCACGGTGGCGTTGCTGTCCTCGAGGTCGCTCTTGAGCGACGACGCGAAGCCGGTCCCGTAGTCGTCGTTGCGGGCGATGATTGCGATCTTCTTGTGGCCGTCCTGGAGGATCTTGTCGGCGAGCACCGGAGCCTGGAGCTCGTCGCTCGGCGCCGTGCGGAAGTAGTGGCCGCCGTAGTCGTTCTTCTGGGTGAGCGAGGCGGCGGTGTTGGACGGCGAGCACTGCACGATCCCGGCGCCCGCGAGCTTCTCGATGATGGCCGCGCTCGCGGTTGAGCCGAGCGCCCCGATCACGGCGTCGGCCTGGGTGCCGTTGATCACCTGGTCGGCAGCAGTGCCGGCCTTCTGCGCGTCGGAGGCGTCGTCCTGGTTCGGCTCGAGGGTGACAGGCTTGCCGAGCACCCCGCCCGCCGCGTTTATGTCGTCGACGGCGAGCTTGATCGCGGCGAGCACACCGGGGCCGTAGGCGCCGAGCTGACCGGTCTCGGCGATGATCGTGGCGATGTCGAGGGTACCGTCACCGCCGCGTGCCGCAGCCTGGCCGCCCGAAGAGCTCGCCGCCGTCGTCGTGGTGTCGCTCGACGAGTTCGACGAACTGCAAGCAGCCGCGATGAAACCAACAACCGCGACAAGAGCGGTGAGCTTGAGGAGCATTGAACGACGGCCCATAAGGGACCCCTTGTTCGACTGTTGAGACGCCAGACAGGAAAAACCTAGACCGCACATATCCGGGGAGTAAACGACCGCTGCGCAGCGAAGAGGTGTAGCTCAGCGCATTCGGCGCGTGATACGGTCCCGGCGCCATGGCCGATGGGGAATCCGCGCACCGATCCGCCGCGATCCGGGACGTCGAGGACCGAGCTGACGCCCATCGCGCGGAGCTGGAGGCCCTCGTGCGCATCCCGAGCGTGAGTGCCGACGGCTTCGATCGTGCCCGCGTCGTCGAGTCCGCCGAGGCGACCGCGGACCTGCTCGAGCGCAGCGGACTCGAACACGTCCGTCTCGTACGCCCCCCTGGCGGACACCCCAACGTCATCGGTGAGTGGTGCCACGCGGGCTCGGCGCCGACCGTGCTCCTCTACGCCCACCACGACGTGCAACCGCCGGGGTCCGTCGGGCGCTGGCACTCCGATCCCTTCGAGCCCTGCGTCCGCGATGGGCGCCTGTACGGCCGCGGCAGCGCCGACGACAAGGCTGGCGCAGTCGCTCATGCCGCTGCGATCTCTGCGTGGCTGGACACCGCCGGCACGATCCCGTGCAACGTCCGCGTGCTGATCGAGGGCGAGGAGGAGATCGGCTCGCCGAACCTGGCGGCATTCCTCGGCGCCCATCTCGACGAACTGGCCGCCGACGTGCTCGTGCTCGCCGATGCCGGCAACTGGGCGGTCGGCACCGCCGGCCTCACGTATTCGCTGCGCGGACTGCTCGGCTTCGACGTCTCCCTGAGGGCCCTCGACGGTCCCCTGCACTCGGGCATGGCCGGTGGTGTCGTCCCCGATCCGGCGCTTGGACTGGCACGCCTGCTCGACTCGATGGTGGACGAAGACGGAGACGTCGCGATCGACGGATTCGCCGACGACGCACGCCCCGTCACGGCCGCAGAGTCGGCGCGGATAGCGGCCCTCGACCCCGCGCCGGCGGCGCTGGCGACCATGTTGGGGCTGCGCGCCGGCGTCCACATGACCGGCGACCCGGGCATCCCCATCCTCGAGCGCCTCTGGATGCGACCCACGCTGACCGTCATCGGCATCGACACCCATCCCGTCGCCGGCTCCTCGAACCAGATCGTCGCCGATGCGCGTGCGCGGGTCAGCATGCGGCTCGCCCCGGGACAGGACCCCCGACGCTGCTGGGAGCGCGTCCAGGACCACGTGCGCACCCATGCCCCATGGGGTCTCGAGGTCGAGCTCACCCTCGGTGAGAGCGTCCCCGGATGGGTCTGCGAACCGGAGGGGCCCGCGTTCGACGCCGCGCAGCGGGCGCTGACGGCGGGATTCGGAACCGAGCCGGTGCTGATGGGCGTGGGCGGCACGATCCCCTTCGTCGGTCCTTTCGCCGATGCCTTCGGCGGGATCCCGGCGTTGCTGCTCGGGCCGGCCGACCCGGCCAGCCGTATCCACGGCGAGGACGAGAGCCTGCACCTCGACGACTGGACGAGCCTGATAGCGTCGGAGGTTCACCTCCTCGAGGAGCTCGCCTGATGCCGGTCCTCGGCTCCCGCGTAGACGTGCGCTCCGATGCATACAAGGAGAACCGCGAGTCGATGCTCGCCGCGCTCGACGAGATCGCGGCGCTCACCGCGAAGATGGTCGCCGGTGGCGGCGAGAAGTACACACGCCGCCACATCGAACGCGGCAAGCTGCTCGTGCGCGAACGCGTCGAGCTCCTTTTGGACCGCGACTCGCCCTTCCTCGAGCTCTGCCCTCTCGCCGCGGTCGAGACCGACGACGAGCTCGGCGGGGTGTCGGGAATCGGTGTCGTCGAGGGTGTCGAGTGCATGGTCGTGGGCGCCGACCCGACGGTCAAAGGTGGTGCCACCGACCCCTCTGGCCTCGCCAGGTCGTTGCGCATGATGGACGTCGCGTTGAAGAACCGGCTTCCCTACATCACGCTCACGGAGTCCGCCGGGGCCAACCTGCCTCGGCAGTCCGAGATCTTCGTCCCCGGCGGTGCCACGTTCCGGAACCTGACGCGCCTGTCCGCGGCGGGCGTGCCGACGATCTCACTCGTGTTCGGCAGCTCGACCGCGGGCGGCGCTTACATCCCGGGCATGAGCGACCACACGGTGTTCGTGCGAGGCGGCGCGAAGGTGTTCCTCGGCGGACCTCCGCTCGTGAAGATGGCCATCGACGAGGACGCCACCGAGGAGGAGCTCGGCGGAGCCGAGATGCACAGCCGCACCTCGGGGCTCTCCGACCACCTCGCGGTGGATGAGGTCGACGCCATCCGGCTCGGCCGCATGATCGTCCGAGACCTGCGGTGGAGGAAGCTGGGCCCCGGCCCGAGCGAGCCCTCCGACCCGCCCGTCCACGACCCCGACGAGCTCCTCGGGATCGTTCCCATGGACATCAAGGTCCCCTTCGACGTGCGTGAGGTGATCGCGCGGGTTGTCGACGGCAGCCGTTTCGACGAGTTCAAGCCCCTGTACGGAACAACTCTCGTCACCGGCTACGCGTCGGTGTGCGGGTTCGCGGTCGGGATCCTCGCCAACAACGGGATCCTCTTCGCCGAGGAGGCGCGCAAGGCTGCCCAGTTCATCCAGCTCGCGAACCGCTCCGACACTCCCCTGCTCTTCTTGCAGAACATCACCGGCTACATGGTCGGTACCGCCGCCGAGCGCGGCGGGATCATCAAGGCGGGCTCGCAGATGATCAACGCGGTCTCGAACTCGACGGTGCCCCACATCACCGTGATGGTGGGGGCGAGCTACGGCGCCGGCAACTACGGGATGGCCGGTCGCGCGTACGACCCGCGCTTCCTCTTCACGTGGCCGAACCACCGCATCGCGGTGATGGGCGGTACACAGCTCGCAGGTGTGATGTCGATCATCCAGCGCCAGGCAGCGGAACGAGCAGGACGCGAGTTCGACGAGGACCAGGACGCGTTCGTGCGCGCGATGGTCGAGGCGCAGATCGACAAGGAGTCGACAGCGCTGTTCGCGACGGGCCACATCTGGGACGACGGCATCGTCGACCCGCGCGAGACGCGTACGACCGTCGGCATGGCGCTCTCGGCCGCGCACTCGGCACCGGTCGAGGGCACCAAGGAGTTCGGGGTGTTCAGGCTGTGACAGCGTCGTCGCACGGCTCCCCGATCCACCGCCTGCTGGTCGCGAACCGCGGCGAGATCGCACAGCGGATCTTCGAGACTGCACGCGTGATGGGCCTGCAGACGGTGGCGATCTACTCCGAGCCCGATCGCGACCTGCACGTGCACGCGGCCGATCTCGCGGTCCCGATCGGCGGTGCGACCGCATCGGACTCCTACCTCATGATCGGCAAGGTCATCGACGCGGCGCGACTCAGCGGCGCGGACGCCGTCCACCCCGGCTACGGCTTCCTCGCCGAGAACGCCGACTTCGCGCAGACGGTCATCGACGCCGGGCTCACATGGGTCGGTCCCCCACCGGAGGCGATCCGCTCGATGGGCCTCAAGATCCAGGCCAAGGAGACCGCACAGGAGGCAGGCCTGCCCGTGCTCGAGTCCGTCGTCGTCGACGGCGACGATCCCGAAGGCTGGGTCGCGCAGGCCGCGGCTGTCGGCTACCCGCTGATGATCAAGGCATCGGCAGGTGGGGGCGGCAAGGGCATGCGGCTCCTCTACGACTCCGGCCGCGTCACCGAAGCTGTGCAGGGAGCGCGGCGCGAGGCGCTCTCGGGTTTCGGCGACCCGACCGTGTTCTTCGAGCGCTTCCTCGAAGCGCCGCGCCACGTCGAGGTCCAGGTGGTGGCGGACGCGCACGGCAACGTCGTCGACCTGTTCGAACGCGAGTGCTCCATCCAGCGCCGCCACCAGAAGGTGGTGGAGGAGGCGCCGTCGCCGGTCGTCACCGAGGAGCTGCGCCGCGAGATGGGCGACGCCGCGGTGGCCCTCGCACGCAGGATCGGGTACGTGGGTGCGGGCACCGTCGAGTTCCTCGTAGCCGATGGTCGGTTCTGGTTCCTGGAGATGAACACGCGCCTGCAGGTCGAGCACCGCGTGACCGAGGAGATCTGCCACCTCGACCTCGTCGCGCTGCAGCTCGACGTCGCGATGGGCAGGCCGCTCCCGCTCGAGGACCTGCCCGAAGAGCCCGATGGCCATGCGATCGAGGTCCGCGTCTACGCCGAGGACCCCGCTCGCGGCTACATGCCCTCGACCGGGGAGATCGTGTCGTGGGGAGTGCCCTACGTCGAGGACGTCGATCACGACGCTGCGGTGCGAACCGGGTCCGTGGTCACACCTCACTACGACCCGATGCTGGCCAAGGTGTGGGCGTGGGCCGAGACGCGCGAGGAAGCCGCTGCGAAGCTCGCCCTCGTCCTCGACGACCTCGACTGCTGTGGAGTCACGACGAACGCCGCGATGCTCGCCGAGACCCTCCGCCACGACGCCTTCGTCGCGGGCGAGACGTCGACCGACTTCCTCGACCGTCATCCCGAGGTGCTCGCGGCCGGCCCCGCCGACGTGGACGTCCGCCGCCACGCCGTCGCAGCCGCCCTCTTCGCGCAGGAGGTGCGCCGCGCGACGGCACCGGTTCTCGGTTTCGCGCCGAGCGGCTGGCGCAACGTGCGCACATCACCTCAACGCGTGTCGTACACGTGTGGCTCGGCACGCGTCGACGTCGAGTACACGGTCGGTCACGGCGGTGCCGTCGATGTCGCCACGACACTCGACGGTGACACCGAACCGGCGCCGGCGCGCATCACGAGCGTCGACGTCGACAGCGGGGACATCCTCATCGAGGTCGGAGGCCTCGCGTCGGCGTGCACGATCGTCACATCCGGCGACACCACCTACGTGAGGGGATGGGCGGCACGTTCGTGTCTCGTCGAGATCCCGCGTTTCGTGGACCACGCTGCCGAGGCCGCGGGCGGGGGCCCGACCGCACCGTTGCCCGGCACGGTGTCGGTGGTCGCCGTCGCTGCCGGCGACTCCGTTAAGGCCGGCCAGACCCTCGTGGTGCTCGAGGCCATGAAGATGGAGCACACGATCACCGCACCCGCTGATGCCGTCGTGTCGGCGGTCCACGTCGGTGTGGGTGACAGCGTCGACCAGCACGCCGTCCTCGTCGATCTCGAGGTCGAGACGTGAGCGCCGAAGGCGGCGTGTTGAGGGTCGCCAACTGCAGCGGCTTCTACGGCGACCGGCTATCCGCTGCACGGGAGATGGTCGACGGTGGCCCGATCGACGTGCTCACCGGGGACTGGCTGGCCGAGCTCACGATGCTCATACTCGCCCGTGGCCGCCTCAAGGATCCGGACGCAGGATTCGCGAAGACGTTCGTCACGCAGATGCGCGACGTGCTCGGAGACTGCGTGGCATCTGGCATCAAGGTCGTCTCCAACGCCGGCGGCCTCAACCCCGTCGGTTGCGCTGACGCCGTCCGTGCGGTCGCCGCCGAGCTCGGTGTCCCCGCCACGGTGGCGACGGTCACAGGTGACGACCTGATGGGTCGCCTCGATGAGCTCCGCGCCGAAGGCGTGCAGTTCACGAACCTCGACACCGGCGACGACCTCGACGAGCTCGGGATCACGCCGCTGACCGCCAACGCCTACCTGGGCGGCTGGGGCATCGCCAACGCCCTCGAACGCGGCGCCGACGTCGTGATCACCGGGCGTGTCACGGACGCAGCCGTGGTCATGGGTCCGGCGGCGTGGCACCACGCGTGGACACCCTATGACTGGGATGCCCTGGCGGGCGCTCTCGTAGCCGGCCATGTGATCGAGTGCGGCCCGCAGGCGACCGGCGGCAACTACAGCTTCTTCCAATCGGTCGACGGGCTCGCACACCCGGGCTTCCCGATCGCGGAGATCGCGGCGGACGGGACGTCGGTGATCACCAAGCACCCGGGCACCGGCGGTCGAGTCGATGTCGGCACCGTCACCGCACAGCTCCTCTACGAGATCGGCGAGCCGCGCTACTTCAATCCCGACGTGACCGCACGCTTCGACTCGATCCGCCTCGACGAGGTCGGACCCGACCGCGTGCGGATCTCCGGCGTGGTGGGCGAGCCGCCGCCGACGACGGCCAAGGTCGCCATGAACTACCTCGGTGGCTTCCGCAACTCCATGACATTCGGGATCACCGGCCTCGACGTCGAAGCGAAGGCAGACCTGCTCGAGCACGCCCTGTGGGAACGAGTCGGCGGACGCGAGTCGTTCGCGGAGACGGACGTCGTCCTCGTGCGCAGCGGCCGTGAGGACCCGCGGACCAACGAGGACGCGGTCTCGCAGCTGCGCGTGACGGTCAAGGACGCGGACCAGGTGAAGGTGGGCCGCGCGTTCTCGTCGGCCGTGGTCGAGCTCGCCCTCGCCAACTACCCGGGCTTCTTCGCGACTTCGCCCCCAGGCGACGGAACACCGTTCGGCGTCTACTGGCCGACCCTGATACCGGCGGGGTACCTCACACACGAGGTCGAGGTCGACGCCAAGACCGTGACGGTCCGGGTCGCGCACTCGCGGAAGTCAGCGACCGCCGATCCCGCCGACCGTGTCACCGCTGTCGCCCTCCCGGCTCCACCGCCGGCAGACGCCGACGCGGTGCAGGTCCCGCTCGGGAGAGTGTGCGGCGCACGCAGCGGCGACAAGGGCGGCAACGCCAACGTCGGCTTGTGGACGGCGACGCCGGAGGCATATGCGTGGCTCGCCGAGTACCTGAGCGTGGAGCGGTTCCGGGCGCTGGTCCCCGAGGCAGCCGGCCTCGACGTGAAGCGCTACCGCTTCGACAACCTGTCGGCGCTCAACTTCGTGGTCGTCGGCCTGTTGGGACGCGGCGTCGCCGACAGCACGCGTTCGGATCCCCAGGCCAAAGGATTCGGCGAGTACATACGCGCCAAGGTCGTCGACGTGCCGGCGTCGCTGCTCGGCTGACGCGCGCCGGCGCGGGTGCGATCCGGGCCATCGCCACGGTCCGCCGCCGGTCAGTGCCGCGGTGTCAGCGGATGCTGGGCTCCTCGGCGAGGAGCTGCGCGAAGAAGTCGCGGTCCTCGAGCAAGGCGACGTCCGCGAGGAACATCTTGCCGTATCGCTCGAAGTACATGAGCTGCTTGCCGAGCAGGAACACCGACCTGTTGAAGTCGGCGTCGTACATGCCGCTGTCGCGGGCGTCCGAACGAAGCCGGCGCAACCGCCTCCAGTGCCGCAGGACCTCGCGCACCGTGCGGCGCCCTTCTGCGGAAGCAGGCTCGTCGGCCCATCCCTTCTGGATCGTGGTGAAGAACGTCGCCAGCGATGCCTGGCCGAAGGGCTGCGACAGCATCGGTTCGACCATGCTGCGCACGAGCTCACGCATCCCCTCGTCGTCGAGGCCGAGCGTGTCCCGCACGACCGGGCCGAAGGTCTCCGAGACATGTGCCGCGATGTCGTCCCAAGCGGACTCGTCCCCGAGCGCTCCCTCCAGTGTGCGCCGGAAGAACCGGTGTGTGTCCGCGTCGAGGCGTCCGACGATGCCCCAGTCGATGACGCCGAGGCGGCCGTCGCGCAGGAGGAGCAGGTTGCCGGCGTGCACGTCGCCGTGGAAGAGACCGTCGCGCACGGCTGTCATGAACCAGGCCTTGGTGACCTCCTGCACGAGCGGCCTGGGGTCGCTTCCGGTGGCGGCGATCGCGGCGAGGTCGTCGATCGGAACGCCGTCGAGGAACTCCATCGTGAGCACGGTCCGCCCCGAGACGGCCTCGTACGGCTCGGGGATCGCGATGTGATCGAGGCCGAGCTCGGCGGCGAGCACACGGTAGTGCGCCATGGTGCGCGCCTCGTTGCGCAGGTCGAGCTCCTCGGCGATCTGCTCCCGGAATCCGCCCAGCACCCTCAGCAGAGGGAACGCCATCTCGACGCCCACCCTGTGCATGAGGAACTCGAGCAGTGGCTCCATCAGGTCGAGGTCGGCGGCCACGGTCTCCTCGATCCCGGGGCGGAGGACCTTGACGGCGCAACGCCGGCCGTCGGGCAGGCGCGCCTCGTGCACGACCGCAATCGACGCTGCCGCGATCGGGGTGCGGGAGAACTCGGTGAAGACGTCTTCGAGGCGGCGACCGAGCTCGGTCTCCACCACGTCACGCACGACCTCGTAGGGCACCGGTGGCCCCGTGTCGAGGCACGATCGGAACTCGTCGCTGACGTCGTCGCCGAACATCCCCGGTGACGACGCCACGAGCTGGCCGAACTTGATGTAGGTGGCACCGAGATCCTCGAACGTGCGTCGCAGCGCAGCGGCCGGCGACGGACCGGACCGGCGTCTGAAGCGGGCGGCAACCAGCGGCGCGAAGCGTCGAGTGGCGACGCGTGCGGTCTCGACCGCCCGGCGCCGGCGGATCGTCGAATCAGGGCGCGGGAGCGGCCGCGCGAAGGGCACCTGGAACTCGCCTGCGACCTCGGCCGCCGCTCTTGCGGCGCCGGCTCTGTACGTGTGCATCGGTACCCAACCCTGTGTCGGCGGCGGGATCGGTCAGGATAAGGTCAGTCGTGGCGGACCCGGAAGCCGGTGATTCCCGACGCCGGGACGTCACTGACCTCGATCTCGGTGACAACGGCGCGGCGCGGGCCGCGCCGGCACCAGTCCACGACCGAGTCCACACCGCTGCGGCTGCCTTCGACGAGGGCCTCGACGCGGCCGTCCCCGAGGTTGCGGACCCAGCCGCACACCTCGGCTGCGTCAGCCTCACGTCGCATCGTCTCGCGGAAGAAGACGCCCTGGACGACACCGCGGACGAGGACGTGCACCGCTACGAGGTCGGCCTCCCCGCTGCCGGCACCACTCACGACGGCGCAACCACGGGGTTCTCGATCGCGCCGAGGCCCTCGATCTCCACGCGGACCACGTCGCCGGGGCGCAGCCACTCGGGTGGCTCGCGGCCCGCGCCGACACCCGCCGGCGTGCCCGTGAGGATCACGTCGCCCGGCTCGAGTGTCGTCGCGGTCGAGATCACTTCGATGAGGCGCCCGATGTCGTGGATCATGTCGGCACAGCTGCCGTCCTGGCGCTTGTCGCCGTTGACGTAGGTGCACACCCGCAACGCGGCGGGGTCGCCGGCCTCGTCGCACGTGGTGATCCACGGCCCGAGCGGGCAGTGGGTGTCGAAGGACTTCCCGAGCGTGAACGTCGGCGAGCGGCGCTGCCAGTCCCGAACCGAGACGTCGTCGGCGACGAGGTAGCCGGCGACGACGTCGAACGCTGCGACGGCGGGCACCGATCGTGCACGCCTGCCGATCACGACCCCGAGCTCACCTTCGTAGTCCACGTGATCGCTGACGGCGGGCATTCGGATCGGGTCGAACGGGCCCGTCACGGCGGTGGTCTGCTTGTTGAACACGATCGGGAACGAGCTCGCTGCGCCCACCATGTCGGGCGGCATCTCGGCTGCGTGCTGCGCGTAGTTGCGTCCCACCGCCAGGACCTTGCCTGGACGCGGCACCGGGGCGAGGAGCTGCACATCTTGCAAGGCAACGGGGGCGGACGGCGGTCCGAGTCCAGTGATCAGGTCGTCCGCTGCCAGCAGGTCCGCCATCGGCGGTGCCTCGTGGTGCGCGAAGACGAGGCCGTCAGCATCGACGACACCGACGGTCGGGGTGCCCTCATCGACGAAGGTTGCGAGTCGCACGGATCAGTCGCTGTCGAGTTCCCAGAGGAGCGTCGCCCGGTCCCAATCGAACACGAGCTCCTCGACGACGTAGAGGTGGTGGTGCTGCTCTGCCCATGCGGAGACCGACGGATGCGCACCGGCACGCTCGAGCATCAACCGGCCCGTCCACGGGTGCATCCAGTATGCCGCGAAGCGCTCGAGCACGGTCTTCGGTCCCAAGCGTCCGTCGCGTGTCTCGCGCACGCGTGCCAGCCACCGCCGCGACAGGCGGTCCGCGGTCACGGGCAGCACCCGCTTGAAGAGCGTGGCGGCGGCGCGCCCGAACGGCCCGAGTCTGCAGTCGATCTTGCCGACGTCGTGGAGCAGCCCGGCACGGGCGACGAGGTGGTCGCCTGACACCTTTCCCGCCAGCCGGCCGACTCCGATCCCGTGCCGGCGGTCGTAGCCGGGCATCTCGTCGAAGAGGATCCGCTCGGGCGCGCTCAGCACCGAGTGCGCCCATTGCGACGACGCCTCCGAGGGGCCGCCGGGGCGCAGCGACCACAGGAACCTCCGTGCAAGGTGGCCCCATCCGGGGCCGTGGTGGCGCAGGTCGTACGCCCACGAACGCGGGCTCGGCGGGTCGTAGGTTCGCGGCAGCGGTTCGCACGGGCCGAACGGCGGGTGCCAGGCAGCCCCGGCGAGCAGGTCGTCGACCCCGACGCGGCGGACATCCACGCCGCGGAAATCGACCGCGTCGACGCCGGGCCTCGCAGTCGTCGGCACGGGAGCCGTCGTCGTCAACGCTCCACGACGGCGGCGCAGTCGAGGCACCACCGCGCCGAGGGCAGAGCCTCGAGGCGGGCGTCACCGATGGGGTTGCCGCAACGTTCGCACGTGCCGTAGCTGCCGTCGGCGATCCGCGCGAGCGCCGCGTCGATCTCACCGAGGCTGTCACGCATCGTGCCGATCAGTGTGTAGACCTCGCGGCGCTCCGCGCTCACGGCTCCGCTGTCGGCGAAGCCCTCCTCGGCGCCGATCTCGTCGCTGCCGGCGACGTCGTCACCCAGCTCGGCAAGCTGTTTCACGACGCGGACTCGCTCCTCCTCCAGCTCGGTCTTGATCTGGCTCACGTCGAGCATGTCCGGCTCCGATCGGCTGATAGATCATGAGGTCCACACCGTCGCGCTGCCGCGTCGTTTCCCGGGTGCTCGGTTCCGGGGGCGGTCACGTGCCCGCGGATGTGACGACACGAACACTTCGTGTAGGTGGTGCCGGCTCACCCGCGTGTAGACCTGAGTCGTCCCGATACTAGCGTGGCCCAGGAACTCCTGAACGAGCCTGATGTCGGCACCTCCCTCGAGCATGTGGGTGGCACAGGAGTGCCGCAGGACGTGAGGGGAGACGTGCTCGCCGAGGCCGGCGCGCTCCGCATGACGTTTGAGGACGAGCCACGCCCCCTGGCGCGTGAGGCGTGATGTTCCGCGGGCGTTGAGGAAGAGGGCGTCACCCACGCGGGCGGCACCGCCACGACTCAGTGCGGGCCGACCGCGCACGATCCACTGGTCGAGTGCGCCGAGCAGGTGCGTGCCGAGGGGCACCACACGCTCCTTCGCGCCTTTGCCGAAGCAGCGCACGAGGCGCCGCTCGCTGTCGACGTCGCCGAGGTCGAGGCCGACCGCCTCGGAGACGCGCATCCCGGTGCCGTAGAGCAACTCCAACAGGCAACGATCCCGCAGGGCCACGGGGGTATCGCCTGCGACGCTGTCGAGCAGGGCGAGCACCTGGTCGACGTCGAGTGCCTTGGGCACGGGCTGGGGCAGCTTCGGGGCCACGAGCAGGGCGGTCGGGTCGGTGCCGAGCAGGCCTTCGTCGAGGCAGTACCCGTGGAAGCTGCGGATCGCGGCGACTGCGCGAGCCACCGACGACGCAGCGAGCCCGCTACGGCTCAACGCTGCCACGTGGTCGCCGACGATGCCGGCGTCGACTGCGTCCGGTGCGACGCCACCTGCCGTGCATGCCGCCCCGTACCTGTTCACGTCGCGCTGATACGACGCGACCGTGTTGGCGGCGAGGCCACGTTCGACGCGCAGCCAGTCCAGCCATGACGCGACGAGGGGTGTGAAGGGCGATTCGGGAGCCGGGGCGGTGCTGATGGTGCCGACAACGCTATACGCGGCCGTGATGTCAGCCGCGTTGGGGTGTGCCGCAGTCGGCGAACCACGTGAGCCTGCCGTCGACGTTGGCGAGCCACAGGTTGCCGGTGGTCTCGCTGCCGCGGAGGAAGCGATGCGCGTCCACGCGGTACACCTCGTCCACGACGGTGCTGCGCTCGTCGGTGCTCCATTCCCACGAACCGGGTCCGGTGACGGTGGAGAGCTGCAGACGCATGGTGGGATCGATCACCGACGAGCGCAGGTAGGCACGGCACTGTTCGGCGCCGTAGCGCTGTGTCACTGCGGGGTTGAGCCTTCCGAGAAGCCAATCGACGTCGCCGTTCTGCACGGCTGTGGTGAACCCGGCGAGGAAGTCACGAGGATCCTCCGACAGCGGCAGCGGCACGTGGGCGGGGTCGGTGACGAGCGGCGCCTCCGCGTCGGTGCGGGCCACCGGGCCGGCGGTCGGCGAGCCCTCGGGCCAGACGATGACGGCGATCACGACCACGGCGAGCAGAAGCGCTGCGGCTGCGATCCAGATCGCGGTCCGCGAGGCCCCGGCCCGCTTCTGCGGCTCCGATCCGGGAACGGGCGGCTGCGGAGCAGCGGGGGCGATCACACCCGCCTCGCTTCGATGTGGTCCCGCACCAGGAGAACTCCCACTATCGACTTGGCGTCGCGGATGGTTCCGTCGTGGACCATCGCCACTGCTTCGGCGAGAGTCACCGTGGCCACCTCCATGTGGACCTCTTCGGCGCCCTGGGGGCTGGCGCTGCCGTCTGCGAGCCCTTCGGCCAGGTACAGCCACATGCGCTCGTCGCTCCACCCCGGCGATATGAGGTAGTCGGCGAGCTCGGTGAACGTCCGCGCCGTGCGGCCGGTCTCCTCTTCGAGCTCGCGGGCGGCGCACGCGAGAGGCGACTCGCCGGCGTCGAGCTTTCCTGCCGGCAGTTCGGCCACGACCGCGTCAACCGCCGGGCGGTACTGGCGCACGAGCGTCAGCCGTCCGTCTTCGAACGCCGCGACGGTCACGGCTCCGGGGTGGCGGATGACCTGACGGACGAGAACGTCGTCACCGGCACCGGGCGGTGTGACGTCGTATTCGACGACGTCGAAGCGGCCCGAGTACGCGAGCCTGGCCGGCCCGCGGCGGAAGCCGCCGGCGCTCACCGCTCGGTCACGTCGAGCACCGCGCGGAGCGGGCGCACGTTGGCACGCGCGTCGTCCTCACCGTGGCCGCGGACTCTCCTGACGGCAGCCGCGACGAACTCGCGGAACATCGGGTTCGGCCGGTTGGGGCGCGACGTCAGCTCGGGGTGGAACTGGCTGGCGAGGAAGAACGGGTGGTCGGGGATCTCGATCATCTCGACGAGCCGGTTGTCAGGCGAGATGCCCGAGCACACCAGGCCGTTGCTCTCGAGCTGACCCCGGTAGTGGGGGTTGACCTCGAAGCGGTGGCGGTGACGCTCGTACACGAGCAGGTCGTCGTAGACCTCGGCGGCCCTCGTGCCCGGCAGGAGACGGCACGGCCAGTTGCCGAGACGCATCGTCCCGCCCTTGTCCTCGACGCCGAGCTGGCTGTCCATCAGCGCGATGACCGGGTGCGGTGTCGATTCGTCGAACTCGGACGAGTTCGCTCCGGCGAGGCCGCACACGTTGCGGGCGAACTCGATCACGGCGCACTGCAGCCCGAGGCAGAGGCCCAGGAACGGCACGCGGTTCTCGCGTGCGTAGCGTGCGGCTGCGATCTTGCCCTCGGTGCCGCGGATTCCGAAGCCGCCGGGGACGCAGATGGCGTCGAGACCGGCGAGCCGTTCCTCGGCGAGCAGGCCCTCGGCGTGGTCCGACGCGACCCAGACGATCTCGGCGCGCACACCGGCGGCCATCGCTCCGTGACGGATCGCTTCGACGACAGACAGATATGCGTCGGGGAGGCCGACGTACTTGCCGATGATGCCCACGCGGACGGTCTCGGTCGCCGATGCGGCCCGTTCGCACATCGCGGACCACTCGCCGAGGTCGGGTTCCGGGGTGTGCAGATCGAGGAGCTCGCAGATGTACGCGTCGAGCCCTTCGTCGTTGAGGACGAGCGGGATCGCGTAGATGTCGGGAGCGTCGATCGCGGCGATGATGCCGGCCTCTTCGACGTCGCAGAGCATCGAGATCTTCCGCTTCACGTGGTCGCCGAGGGGCCGGTCGCTGCGGCACACGATCACGTCAGGCTGGATGCCTCGCGAGCGGAGCTCGGTGACCGAGTGCTGGGTCGGCTTCGTCTTCTGCTCCTCGGACGGGCCGATGAAGGGCACCAGCGTGACGTGGATGTAGGCGACGTTGTTGCGGCCGGCGTCCTTGCGGAACTGACGGATCGCCTCGATGAACGGGAGGATCTCGATGTCGCCGACCGTCCCGCCGACCTCGGTGATCACGACGTCGACGTCGGGAGAGGCGAGCTGGTTGATGCGCGACTTGATCTCGTCGGTGATGTGGGGGATCACCTGGACGGTCTCGCCGAGGTACTCGCCGCGGCGCTCCTTGGCGAGGACGGTGCGGTAGATGGCGCCGGTGGTCGCGTTCGACTCGCGGTGGAGGTTCTCGTCGATGAACCGCTCGTAGTGACCGAGGTCGAGGTCGGTCTCGCCGCCGTCCTCGGTCACGAACACCTCGCCGTGCTGGAAGGGGTTCATGGTGCCGGGGTCGACGTTGATGTAGGGGTCGAGCTTCTGCATCGTGACCCGCAACCCGCGCATCTTGAGGAGGCGTCCGAGGGAGGATGCGGTGAGCCCTTTGCCGAGGCTCGAAGCGACGCCACCGGTGACGAAGATGTGCTTGGCCATCGGGGTGCGACTGTAGCAGCGCCACCGCCCACATCCGGGACATCCGGGACGAGCGCCTCGTGGTCAGGACGTGACGCGCTCGGGAAGGAGGCTCTCGGCACCAGTACCGGTGCCGTACGCCCCGAACACGCCGTCGGGTGCCTGCTCCAGAGCGAGCACCGCGGCGTACTGCCCGATCGGGTTCTGTATGTCGTCCACGGTGGACATCTTGGCGGACACCTGCTCGTCGGCACGCAGGTCGCGCATGAACTGCTGGTCGTCGCCGGATCGTTGCACGGCGACGGTGCGGCCGCCCGGGGCCATCGCCACCGCGAGGGGCAGCAGCACCTGGTCGTAGGGGATCGAGATCTGGTCCGAGTTCGCTCCGAACACCGACGAGTTCGGCGTCGCGGTCGGCAACGTGTTGACGTCGCCGGTGGCTGCGTCGACACGCTTGATGCGCATAAAGCCGTTCTCCTCGAGGCGGCCCAGCAAGGTCGCCTGCACGTCGGGAGTGACGGCGGGATCAGTCGCCGGCGCGCCACCGAGCTTGACGCCCAGGTTCGCGGTGAGGGCGTGGTAGAGGACCGCGGGGTCGGTGCTAGCTGCGCCCGTGGCGAGCGCGAGCTGGTCGCGAGCGGTCTGGTCGCGCAGGTTGAGCTTGTCGGTGAGCTGCATCGTGGCCGGCACGGACGCACCCGCCTGGCGCATCGTCGTGGCGAGGCGGTCGATGTCGGCCTCGTCGACGCCTTGAGGGAACACGAGCGTCACTGTGCGACCCTTGAGGCGGCCTCCGACGAAGAACTTGGACCCCTCCGTCGCGAAGGTGTCCCAGACCGCGAGCTCGGTCTGGGCGTCGAGGCGACCCTGGCGTTCGGCCTTGACCTCCTCGTTCAAGCCGTTGACCTGGGACTCGAGGCGCGTGACGACACCGCGGTCGACGACCGTGGTGCCGACGACGACCCCGATCCCGAGGGCCAGGAACACGGCGATGAGACTGACGATGTGGTAGCGGAAGTCGATCACGGCATCACCCGAACAACGAAGCCCATAGGTCGGAGAACCAGTTGCCAATGCCCTCGAAGAAGAGCTGGAACGACGGCGACACGGCGGCGATGACCAGCATCGCCACGAACGCCGCGAGGATCAGCAGGAGCACGTGGCGCGGCCGGATGCCGACCGCGAAGAGGCGCCTGACGGCCTTGGCGTCGACGAGGACGCCGCCGACGCGCATGCGCGCCAGCAGTGATGCTGCGGCATCGGCACGTCCCCTCTCGATGAACTCCACGGGTGACGCCTGCGTACCGACCGCGACGATCAGCTCGGCGCCACGCTCGTACGCCATCAACATGGCGGCGTCGGTGGCGTCGCCGCGTGAGTCGAACACCCGGTGTGGTATGCCGAGGTCCTGGAGGCGCCCGAGACCGGCAGGCGGCTCGCCGGCACGCACCATCACGATGATCTCGGCTCCGCACGTGAGCGTGTCTGCGCCCACCGCGTTGGGGTCGCCGAGGATCAGGTCGGGCTGCAGACCGACCTCGACGAGAGCGTCGGCGCCTGCATCGACGCCGATGAGGACGGGACGCCGGTCCTTGATGTAGCCCATCAACGACTCGAGATCCTGGCGCCAGTCGAGGTGGCGCACGACGACGAGGCAGTGGCGGCCTTCGAAGTCGACGTCGCACTCGGGGATGCGCACACCCTCCACGAGCAGGTCGCGCTCCTCACGGAGGAACTCGATGGTGCCCTCTGCGAGTCGCTCGAGCTCGGCGCCGAGGTGCAGCTTCGCCTCCGACAGCCGCGACTCCATCGAATCGAGGCTCTGCCGTTCGCCGTGTACGACGGCACGGTCGCCGATATAGACGACACCTCCCGCGACCCGTATGTCGACACCCTCCTCGATCGCCGTGAGCGCCTCCCTGCCGCAGCGGTCCACGACCGCGATGCCGGCGGCGACGAGCAGCAGCGGCGCGAGGTTGGGGAACCGTCCCGAGATGCAGGCTGACGCGTTCACGACCGCGACGACCTTGGCGCGCAGGAACGCCTCGGCGGAGGCGCGGTCGAGATCCTCGTGGTCGATGACGGCGACCTCACCCGGACGCACGCGGGCTATCACGTCACGCGTCCGTTCGTCGACGCGGGCGACACCTTCCACAGCGATGCCGAAGTCTTCGGTGCTGAACCCCGAAGCGGGGCCCTGGCCGGTGGTCGTGGTCGGAGCCGGCTGCGACGCGGGTGGTGCGGGCGGCCAGGCCGTGGCGTCGTCGATGTCGTCTGGGAGCCAGTTCATGTGCGTGCTCGGCGCTGCCGCGACGGCTTCGGTTCGATGAGCTCGGCGGCATGACGCCGGGCCTTGGGACTCGTTGGTGATCCGGACAGCATTCGGGACAGCTCGGTGATGCGTGCGTCACCGCTTACGGCTTCGGACGTCGCGGTGCCGTCGTCGCCACGGGCGACACGCACGTGGCAGTCGGCGACGGCCGCGATCTGGGCGAGATGGGTGACGCACACGATCTGACGGGAACCGGCGAGGCGCTGGAGGCACTCCCCGATCGCCACCGCCGTCTCTCCACCCGTGCCGGCATCGATCTCGTCGAACACGATAGTTGGGGGCGTATCCGCGTCGGCCAGCTCCGTCGCGAGCGCGAGCATCAGGCGCGAGAGCTCGCCTCCCGATGCCACCTTCGCGATCGGCCCCACCGCCATGGCGTTCGAGGCCGAGAACTGGAACGAGACGATGTCTCCCCCGTTGCGGGTCAGCTCCGATGCGGTCTCGACGCGAACCTCGAAGGCGGGATCGTCGAACGCGAGGTCTCCGAGGCGGTCGCGGATCCGCGCAGCCATCCGCGGTGCCGCGGCCCGGCGGGCGTCACTCAGGTCGGCGGCGGCGGCGGCGAGGTCGTCCTCGGCGGCCGCCACCTCGGCGTCGAGCTCACTGCAGCGCTGGTCGGCTGCGACGAGGGCAGCGCGGCGTGCGATCGCGTCGTCGCGGAACCGGAGTACGTCGGCGAGGCTGGGGCCGTACTTGCGACCGAGGCCCTTGAGCTCGGCGAGCCTGCGGTTGGCGAGCTCGAGTCGCTCGGGATCGGCCTCGCACGTCTCCACGAAGTCGCGGAGGTCGGCGACGGCGGCGTCGGCACCGGATGCAGCTCCCGCGGCAGCTGCACCCGCGTCGGCGAGGCCTGCGTCGTCGAGATGGGCGAGGACCACAGCCGCGGTGTCGAGCAGATCACGGGCTTCGGTCATGAGCCGGTGTGCCTCGCTCGCGTCCGCGCGGACGGCTTCCACGTTCGTGAGGCGTGTTATCTCGGCGCCCAGCTCGGCATCCTCGCCCGGCGACGGCGACGCGGCGTCGATCTCGTCGAGTTGGAACGTGATCATGTCGAGCTCGCGTGCCCTGGCAGCCGGATCGTCGCCGAGCTCGGCCCGCTCGTCCGAGACCTGCCGGAACCGCTCGTGTGCCTCGGCCACGGCCGCGGCCGCCTTCGCGACGGCATCACCGCCGAAGCGGTCGAGACCGCGCCGCTGCGCCGACGCGTTCAGGAGCGAATGGGCGCTGTGCTGGCCCACCGTCTCCACGAGCGCCCCGCCGAGTTCGGCGAGCACGGCTGCCGCCGCCATGCGGCCGTTCACGTACGCCCTCGAGCCGCCCCGGCGTACCCGGCGTGCAACCACGACCGAGTCGTCGTCGCAGGCGATGCCGGCCGCGGCCAGCACGTCACGCGCCCGCGGGGTCAGGTCGAAGCGCCCCTCGACCTCGGCCTCGTCGACGCCGTCGCGAAGCCAGGACGCATCCGCGCGGGCGCCGCCCAGCAGGCCGAGCGAGCGAACGAGCATGCTCTTGCCAGCGCCGGTCTCACCGGTGATCACGCAGAGACCGGGTCCGAGCGCGAGCGTGAGCTCGTCGAAGACACCGAGCCCGGCGACGCGAAGCTCCGTCAGCACGGGGTGTTGGGGCAGATGGACGTCACGAACCGGGATTCTAAGGAGGAGCTGTGACCGCTCCGGGGACGGTCACGCGCGATGGGGGCGTTTGGTGCTCTCAGCGCGGGTCGTCCCAGCCGAAGGCGCTTCTCAGCCGCGTCGCGACTCCCTCGGCAGCCCAGCGGACCAGCACGGCCGGCTGTGACGAGACCCCGACCTCGACGTCGTCGTCGGCGGCGAGCTCTGCAACCGGCCGGCCGTCGACGAGGACGCTGGCATGGCGGTCGCCGATCAGGCGGAAGCGCACGGTCCGCGTCGGTGGCAGCACGAGCGAGCGGTCCCAGAGGCCGTGAGGTGCCACGGGCGTGATCAGGAACGCGTCGACCTGCGGGTCGACGACGGGTCCACCGGCAGAGAAGTTGTATGCGGTCGAGCCCGTCGGCGTGCACGCGATCACGCCGTCGACGCGGAAGGTGGTGAGCGCCTCCCCTTCGACGCTGACCTCGAGTTTGATGACACGTCCGGCTGCGCGCTTGTCCACCACGACATCGTTCAGGGCGAGCGCGAGGGACCGACCGTCCTTCTCGACGGCAAGGGTGGAGCGGCGTTCGCCGACCAGCTCCCCGGCCGCGGCACGCCGCGCGAGCTCTCCGATCTCCGCGACGCGCACCTCCGCGAGGTATCCGAGCTCACCGCAGTGCACACCGACGAGCGGAACGGACGCGAAGTCGACGAACGCCCTGAGCAGGGTGCCGTCACCGCCCACGCAAGCGACGAGGTCGGCCGAGGAGACCGCTTCGTCGAGCGGGACCACCGGCGCTCCGAGACCTGCTTCGGCCGGGACGACCGGCGCAGGCACCACGACGTCGATCCCGGCGGCGGCGAAGGCCGACACGACGTCGGCAGCGACGGCGAGTGCGGTGGCGCGATGCGGATGCGGGACGACCGCGACCTTCCGGGCAGCTGGTAGCGGGTGCCGGCTGGAGCTCGGGTCCACAGCTACCGCCGCGCCCGATCCTCGCCCGAACTCTCCGTCGCCGGGTCCGGTGGGGCCTCGTCGGTGTCGTCCTCCGCGATGTCGGCGCCTGGGTCGTCGGGATCGACCGACGCCACCACTTCAGCGATCCGTGCAAGGGAGATGCGCCGGCGCGGGCTGTCCTTGCGCAGGTGCGCCAGGAACTCCACGTTGCCCTTCGCGCCCCGGATCGGTGACGGGGCGATGTCGACGAGATAGACGTTCTGGGCCGAGCTCCAGCCGTGCAGGCGCTCGAGGACAGCCTTCCACACCGCGGGGTCGGTGACGATGCCGCCTTTGCCGACCTGGGCACGTGTCGCCTCGAACTGGGGTTTGACGAGGAAGACCCAGTCACCGCCATGAGCCATGACGCTGTGCAGCGGCGGGGTGGCAAGCCGCAACGATATGAACGAGACGTCGACGGTGCACACGTCCACGGGCTGCCCGCCGACGTGCTCGATGGCGAGGTTCCTGCAGTTGAGCCTCTCGTGCAGTTCGACGCGCGGGTCGTCGCGCAGCTTCGCGTGCAGCTGGCCGTACCCGACGTCCACCGCGTAGACGACTGCCGCGCCGCGCTGGAGGAGGCAGTCCGTGAAGCCGCCGGTCGATGCGCCGACATCGACGCACCGCTTCGAGGTGGCATCGACCCCGAAGGTGTCGAGCGCGGCAGCGAGCTTCTCACCGCCGCGGCTCACATAGGGACGAGCCGGCGCAAGTAGTCGGATGGGCTCGTCTGGAGCGACCATCCTCGATGGCTTCGACGCGACGCTTCCCGACACGGTCACCATTCCGGCTGCGATCGCATCCTGGCCTGCTTCACGGCTCTCCACGAGACCACGACGAAGCAGTTCCTGGTCGAGTCGCCGCCGCGTCAACCGCCGGCCTCGTCGGTGCGCTGCATGAGCGCATCGACCGCGTCGGCGACCGCTTCGAGCTCGGCCGCGGCCTCGTCCGCACCCGGACCCTCCAGGCCCAGGTCTCCGAGCGTGTCGACCCGTGAGCGAAGCGACGCGATCTCGTTCAAGCTACGCAGACCTCTTCGCGGCCGACTTCTTGGCTGGAGACTTCTTCGCCGCCGACTTCGACGCCGCCTTGGCAGGCGCGGACTTCGACGCCTTCTGGGTCGCGATCTGCTTCTCGAGCCGGGCGACCTTGCGCTCGAGACGGTCGAGGTCGGACTTCGTCGCGACCCCGATGCGCTTGAGCTCGTCGCGGATGGTCTCGCGAACGCGCTTCTGGGTGTCGGCAAGCTGCTTGGCGAGACGGCCCTGGATGTCGTCGATCGCCTTCTGCGCCTCGCCGGCGCGCAACTGGCCGTCGCGCACCATGTTGTTCACGAATGCCTGGATCTGCCTCTGGGTCGCCTGGGTCCGGTCCCGGCCTTCTCGGATGTAGCGCTCCCAAGCGCTTGGTTCTGCCACGGTGCCTCCATAGGGGGGAAAGAGGGGCTGGCGGAGCCTATCGGAAATCGATCCCTCCGGACCCCACCCGCGCGGTCCCCCACGGAACCGCGCTGTGACCACCGCGACTCCATGGAGACGGCAGCAACCACTAGCGTCCGCTGCGTTGCCGTCCCGAGGGCCCTCACCGACATGACCGATGCCACCTTCACCCCCTTCCGCGGTCTCAGATTCGCGGCTGGACTCGACACGCGTACCGCCCCGCCCTACGACGTCATCGACGCCGGCGAGGCCGCGGCCCTCAGGGCAGCTGACGATCGCAACGTCGTCCACATCGACCTTCCGGTCGACGTCGGCGACGCCGGTGCTGCCGCAGCCGGCGGACTCACCGGTACTGCCGAGGCGGACGAGTCCGTGCGCGCCGCGCACCGCCACGCTGCGGACCTGCTCGAGACCTGGGTGGCTGACGGCACGCTCGTCGTCGACGCGGCGCCGGTCTTCTACCTGTACTGCCAGGGCTATCGCGACACCGCCGGCCGAATGGGCCAGACGACGGGTGTGGTCGGGGCGCTGCGCATCGGCGGATCTGAGGTGCTGCCTCACGAGCAGACAACCAAGAAGGCGTCCTCGGACCGCCTCGTCTCGCTCGAGGAGACCCGTACGAACATATCGATGATCTACGGGCTCAGCCTCGCGAGCGGCCTCGGTGCCCTGCTCGAGCCCGAGGGTCCCCCCGCCGTCGCGGTCACCGACGAGGACGGCGTGCATCATCGCCTCTGGGAGATCACGTCGCCGGCACGCATCGCAGCCTTGACCGAGGTCACGGCGTCGGCACCGGTGGTCATCGCGGACGGACATCACCGGTACACGGTGGCGGCACGCTACCTCGACGCGATGGGCGATGCGGCACCCGTCGGGGCCGACAGGATCATGACCTTCGTCGTACCCCTCGACCCCGACTTCCTCGTGGTGCGGCCGATCCACCGTGTGCTGAACCACCTCGGTGTCGAGGCCGCCGACGTCGGGGCGCGCCTCGCCGAGATAGCCGACGTCGCGGAGATCGACCCCGGCTCGCTCGATACCGATGCCGTGCCGGCTTCGATCACGGTCCTGGTGCCTGGGGCGGCGCTGCGGGTGACGCCGCGACTGCGCGACGCAGACCGCGCGGTCCTCGCCGCCGAACCCGAGTGCCTGCGATCACTCGCCGTCGTGTGGTTGCACAAGATCGCGCTCCCCCACCTCGGCGCGGACCAGGTGGTCTTCCACCATTCGCCGGAGGTGGTCGCGCAGCGGGTTCACGTCGGAGCCGCACCTGCGGGAGTGCTGCTGCCGCCGGTTGGGGTCGCAGAGATCGCGGCAGTCGCCGACGCGGGCGAGCGGATGCCGCCGAAGACCACCTTCTTCTGGCCCAAGGCGCGAACCGGTGTCGTGATGCGGCGCTTCGCCGATCAGTCCTGACCGCGGCCGGGCCTGGGCCCGCCTGTCGGAGCGAGGTCGTCGGCTACCACCTCGACGACGCTGCGCCGCCCACCCGCGTGGTCGGCCCAGAACCGTCGCACGAGCGCGCCGCGCACTCGGATCACGTCGCCGTCGGACACGCCGGCGGTGGCTGCGTCGGCGTCCCAGACGCACACCGGCACCGAAGTGAACCGCCCTGTCCGTCCGGGGACCCTCAGGTTGAAGGTGATCAGCACCGCACCCGACTCGAAGGTGCGCAGCTTCGGCTCCCCGGTCACCTGGCCTTTGAGGTCGACCCTGTTGTGCCCTGAGTGGGCGGAGCCCACTTGCCGGCCCGGACCCGAGCTCTTGGTGGATCCGCGGACGCTCGCGCTGGTGCCCTTTTTCACCATCTCGTCACCTCCATCGGTCGGCACCAGGCCCGAGAGGGCCTGCCGCCGTCGCTGCCTTGGGGCCGGGGAAGGACGAACGGCCGGGGAAGCGATGCCGCTCGAGACCACGGTAGAACCCACGTGTGACATCGGTTCCTGCGACGGCTTCTCACCGCTGGAGACCCCAGGAGTGGGAAGACGCCGACGGCGCCCGGTAGCCTCCCGCGTTCGGGCGGTGTCGACCGCTCGGTCCCTCCTCCGTCCAGCATCCACAGGGGCAATCCGCCATGGGCAACATCTCCGACATCCGTGACCTCCTCGGCGACGAGGCCGGGTACCTGCTCGACCACAAGTGCGAGACGATCTCCCAGGACGACCTCCAGCTCCCCGGGGACGACTTCGTCGACCGTGTGGTGGCGCAGACGGACCGCAGTCCCTCGGTCATGCGCAACCTGCAGTCGATCTTCGACAACGGCCGTCTCGGCGGGACCGGGTACCTGTCGATCCTGCCGGTCGACCAGGGCATCGAGCACTCCGGAGGCGCCAGCTTCGCGCCGAACCCGATCTACTTCGACCCCGAAAACATCGTGAAGCTCGCCATCGACGGCGGCTGCAACGCCGTCGCATCGACGCTGGGGGTGCTCGGTGCCGTGTCCCGCAGGTGGGCGCACCGCATCCCCTTCATCGTCAAGCTGAACCACAACGAGCTGCTCACGTACCCGGCGACCTATGACCAGATCATGTTCGGTTCCGTTCAGCAGGCGTTCGAGATGGGCGCGATCGCCGTGGGTGCCACCATCTACTACGGCTCCGCCGAAGCCGACCGCCAGATCCAGGAGGTGAGCGAGGCGTTCTCGCTCGCGCACGAGCTCGGCATGGTCACGATCCTGTGGTGCTACCTGCGCAACTCGGCGTTCAAGAAGGACGGCGTCGACTACCACACGGCTGCCGACCTCACCGGGCAGGCGAACCACCTCGGAGTCACGATCGAGGCCGACATCATCAAGCAGAAGCTGCCGGAGGTCGCCAAGCCCGGGTTCCGCGACATCGGCTTCGGCCAGACCAACGACAAGGTCTACTCCGAGCTCACGACCGAGCACCCGATCGACCTGTGCCGGTACCAGGTGGCGAACTGCTTCATGGGCCGTTCGGGCCTGATCAACAGCGGCGGCGCGTCCGGCACCAACGACCTGCAGCAGGCCGTCAAGACCGCCGTGATCAACAAGCGCGCCGGCGGTATGGGCCTCATCTCGGGCCGCAAGGCGTTCCAGAAGCCGATGTCCGAGGGAATCGACCTCCTCCACGCGATCCAGGACGTCTACATCTCCGACGACGTCACCATCGCCTGAGACATCCGCCGCGGCCCCAGCCGCCACACGCCCGAGATACCCCAGCCACCTGCTGCGCGCACCGACGCGGCCGCGCTCGCGACCGAGTCGGGACTTTCGGCCCTGTTCACGCCCCGCCCGGTTCGTGAGACAGTGAGGCGCAGAGCGTCTCACTGTCCGGATCAGTGTCCAGAGGAGGGGTAATGGCTGCACCGACGGTCGATTGGGACTACGTCGAGCGTGCCAAGAGCGGCGAGCTCGACCTGCGGTGGCTTCGCGAGTGGAACTCCGAGTGGGGCGTCAAGGCCACACCGTCGCGCGTGGGCCTGACGATGCGCGACATCGCCATCGGCAGCTACGGCGAGATCCCCGAGACCGCCCCGCGCCGGACCATGGCGCCGCGGGGATCCGAGGTCGACGCCGACGTCCCCGACATGGGGTACACGCTCAACTCCAAGACCGATGTCTGGGCCGACAACGTCATGGATCTCTACGAGGAGGGCGTGAGCCGGCAGTGGTCGGCCACCCGTGACATCCCGTGGAGCGAGATCCCCGAGATCGATCCCGACCTCGAGCACGCGATGTGCCAGCTCTGCACGTTGCTGTCCGAGGTCGAGATGATCGCATCGGACTTCCCCGCCAAGTGGATGTGGCGCATCAACCACGACTACGTCGAGGCGAAGATGTTCCTCGCCACCCAGATCATGGACGAGGCGCGCCACACCGAGGTGTTCCGCAAGCGCGCGCTCGCGAACGGTGGCGGCCTCGGCAAGGCCAAGGCGGTGACCGAGTCGTTCCTCAAGCTCGTGCTCGACGCCGAGAACTACGCCCAGGGGTCCGCCCTGATGCACATCCTCGGCGAAGGCCTGGTGCTGTCGCTGTTCCGTGCAGGCGAGCTGATCTCGCCGAGCCCCGTCGAGAAGAAGATCTTCCGGCTCTGCATGCAGGACGAGGCGCGCCACGTCGCGTACGGGACCATGCACCTGCGCTACGCGCTCGCCGAGGATCCCGACCGGATCGAGGAGTTCCACCAGTACCTCGACGGCGGCGAGGAGATGATCAGCGCCCTCTTCGCGACACCGGAGGTCGTCGAGCCGATCGCGGTCCTCGCAGCCGGCAGCGTCGACGGTGCGGCCGTGATGGGAGGCCAGGCCGCGGACATGCTCCTCGGCAGGGTGATCGAGGAGTATCTGCAACGCTGCGATCGGGCGGGGATCGACCGCCGCAGCCGGATCAAGATCCCCGACGTGCTCGGCAACTACGACGCCGCAGCGCTCGGGGTCACCTCCGACGCGGCCGTGTCCGGGCTCAACTGAGGAGGCTGCGATGAGGTTCCCCTCCGCCGAATGGATCGACGCCGTGGCCGAGCAGGCCGCTGCTGACAGCGACGAGCTCGCCAGGCTCGGCTTCTGCAACCTCAGGCTCATGCTCGCTGTGAACGCCACCCCGACCGGCGATCGCTACCTGGGCCTGGTCCTCGACGGCTACGACGTCACCAGCGCCGGCGAGGTCGACCCCGCGACGTGGGATGCCGACTGCACCCTCGAGGGGCCGTTCGGCGCCTGGGTCGACATGATCTCCAACATCCGCGAGCACGGCCGCGCCGATCTCGGTCACACCCTCAACGCGTTGACCCTCGCGGAGTTCCCGATGCGGGTGACCGCCGACGACCCGATGGGCCGCGACCTGTTCTTCAGGTACAACGAGACCCTCCAGGAGGTCTTCGACCGCGCTGCCCGCGTCCCGGTCGATCTCGAGCCTGCCGCGGTCTGAGACGAGGTGCGCCCATGAGCCTCATGGTGACAGCTGAGTGCCTCGGCTGTGGGGCCTGCGAGATCGTGTGCCCAACCGGCGCCATCTCGCAGTCCGACGACTTCCGTGTCGCTTACAGGGTCGACCCGCTGCTGTGCAACGACTGCCAGGACTGCATCGCGAGCTGTCCCGTCGACGCCCTCGTGACCGACGACCGCTTCGCGGTGTGCAACGGCCACGGCTGCCCGCTGACCTCGAGCCGGATGCGGGACTGGACCTGCAGCGAGGGAGTCCAGCGCTGCCCCGGATGCGGGGCGATGATGTGGCGCCGGCCCGGAGACGCCGAGTCGGCATGTCCTCGATGCGAGTGGGACATGCGCGTCATCTGCCCCAAGGTGCGACGCGTGAGCGCCATGGGTGCATGACGCGATGAGGGGCCCCGTCGGGGCCCCTCATGTGAGAAATTCGGCGGCGACCTACTCTCCCGGGGCCTCTCGACCCCAGTACCATCGGCCTTAGCGGGCTTAACTTCTGTGTTCGGAATGGGAACAGGTGTACCCCCGCCAGTATCGCCACCGAAACCTTTGCCTCGGCGCTGCTTGTCAAAAGCGCACCTCGAGAACTCCATAACGAGCGCGGGTATTGCGAGAAGAGGAAAGCCCTCGGCCTATTAGTACCGGTCAGCTGAACACGTTGCCGTGCTTACACATCCGGCCTATCAACCTCGTGGTCTACGAGGGGCCTTACCTGGTTAACCCAGTGGGAGACCTCATCTTAGAGCCGGTTTCGCGCTTAGATGCCTTCAGCGCTTATCCGTTCCGGACGTAGCCAACCAGCCGTGCACTTGGCAGTACAACTGGCACACTAGAGGTCCGTCCACCCCGGTCCTCTCGTACTAGGGGCAGATCTCTTCAAGTCTCCGACGGGCATGGAGGATAGGGACCGAACTGTCTCACGACGTTCTAAACCCAGCTCGCGTACCGCTTTCATGGGCGAACAGCCCAACCCTTGGGACCTGCTCCAGCCCCAGGATGCGATGAGCCGACATCGAGGTGCCAAACCTTGCCGTCGATATGGACTCTTGGGCAAGATTAGCCTGTTATCCCCGGGGTACCTTTTATCCGTTGAGCGACGGCGCTTCCACGTGCCACCGTCGGATCACTAGGCCCGACTTTCGTCCCTGCTCGACTTGTAGGTCTCGCAGTCAAGCTCCCTTGTGCCCTTGCACTCGCCCGCTGATTGCCAACCAGCGTGAGGGAACCTTTGGGCGCCTCCGTTACATTTTAGGAGGCGACCGCCCCAGTCAAACTACCCACCAGACGCTGTTCCCGACCCGGATCACGGGCCTGGGTTAGAACCCCAGTATTAGAAGGGTGGTATTTCAAGGGCGGCTCCACCGAATCTAGCGATCCGACTTCCTAGCCTCCCACCTATCCTACACAACTAATACCAAAATCCAACGTCAAGCTGTAGTAAAGGTCCACGGGGTCTTTCCGTCCTTCCATGCCTACTGAGCATCTTTACTCAGAGTGCAATTTCACCGAGTCTCTGGTTGAGACAGTGCCCAAGTCGTTACGCCATTCGTGCAGGTCGGAACTTACCCGACAAGGAATTTCGCTACCTTAGGACCGTTATAGTTACGGCCGCCGTTTACCGGGGCTTAGGTTCACAGCTTCGCCCGAGGGCTAACCGGTCCCCTTAACCTTCCGGCACCGGGCAGGCGTCAGACGGTATACTGCGTCTTACGACTTTGCACCGTCCTGTGTTTTTAGTAAACAGTCGCTTGGGCCTGGTCTCTGCGACCTCTTCGGGCTCGGGAAGCGAGTTCCGTCACCCTAACGAGGTCCCCCTTCTCCCGAAGTTACGGGGGCAATTTGCCGAGTTCCTTAACCAGAGTTCTCTCGATCGCCTTGGTATTCTCTACCTGTCCACCTGAGTTGGTTTAGGGTACGGGCACCATCATCACTCGCTAGAAGCTTTTCTAGGAAGTATGGGATCACCCACTTCGCCTCAAGCGGCTCCGCATCGTGTCTCAGGGTTGATGGCCGGCGGATTTGCCTACCGGCCCCCCTACGCACTTGCCCCGGGACTACCATCACCCGGGTTGGGCTACCCTTCTCCGTCACTCCTTCGCTGGCCTAATACAGAGTGGGTCGGACACCCCGAAGGGTCTCCTTAGCAACTCTGGTTCAGCCGGGACGCGATGAGGGTGGTACTGGAATATCAACCAGTTGTCCATCGACTACGCCTTTCGGCCTCGTCTTAGGTCCCGACTTACCCTGGGCGGATGAACCTTCCCCAGGAACCCTTGGACATTCGGCGGAGGGGTTCCTCCCCCCTCTTTCGTTACTCATGCCAGCATTCTCACTCGTGCGGCATCCACGGCTGGGTCACCCCGCCGCTTCTCTCGCCGCACGACGCTCCCCTACCGATCAGTGCGCCTGGACGTGAAGCTCGAGGCCTCACGCCGAGCGATGCACCAATCCCGCAGCTTCGGTGGTGTGCTTGAGCCCCGATACATTATCGGCGCAGGACCACTCGACCAGTGAGCTGTTACGCACTCTTTCAAGGGTGGCTGCTTCTAAGCCAACCTCCTGGCTGTCTGGGCAATCCCACATCCTTTTCCACTTAGCACACACTTTGGGACCTTAGCTGGCGGTCTGGGCTGTTTCCCTTTTGACCATGAAGCTTATCCCCCACGGTCTGACTGCCGGGCTTGGAGTGATGGCATTCGGAGTTTGACTGAGTTCAGTAAGCTTGTTGGCCCCCTAGCCCAATCAGTGCTCTACCACCATCACTAAACACCCGACGCTAGCCCTAAAGCTATTTCGGGGAGAACCAGCTATCACCGAGTTTGCTTGGCCTTTCACCCCTATCCACAGCTCATCCCCCAGTTTTTCAACACTGGTGGGTTCGGCCCTCCACGAGGTCTTACCCTCGCTTCAGCCTGGCCATGGATAGATCACTCGGCTTCGGGTCTAGAGCATGCGACTGAACGCCCATTTAAGACTCGCTTTCGCTCCGGCTTCCCCTCTCGGGTTAACCTTGCCACATACCACTAACTCGCTGGCTCATTCTTCAAAAGG
>JAIBAC010000005.1:0-20000 GCA_019695375.1 Acidimicrobiia bacterium | reverse complement strand
ACATCGCTATCCGAACCATTCGTTGACGGAGGCGTCTCCTCGACTTCGCCGGCGAGGCCGGGTCGGTCGAACAGACACCACCATTGTCGACAGTCGGTCGCACCCCTCACGGGGACCGACCGACTCGTCGGCATGTCGCGCGCATCCTGTTTTCAAGGTGCAGACAGCACCGGTTCGGGGCCAACCCGCGTGCGGGTCGCTTCCCTTGCCGCTGCGCTGTCGTCACGTCGACCCTCGGTCACGACGCTCTGCACGAAACCCCTTAGGCGTAAGAAAGACCGCCCGCATGGGCGGCCTGGAGAGGCGGCTTGCGTCGCCGGGCTCCTGCCTACGGTGCTCCCGTGTCGAGCTCCTCGTGGTTTTGAGGGTCCTGTCCACCCCGGGGCTTCCCGGAGCGGCTTGCCAATATATCACCGGATCAAGCGTGCAGCAAGCTCATGTGGTCCGGCCGAAGCGGGCGAACCGCCGCTTTCCCACCTGGAGCACCTTGCCGTCGAGGCCGGCCGCGTCCAGGCTCGCGTCGACGTCGCTCACGGTGGTGCCGTCGAGCTTCACGCCACCCTGGGACATGAGACGGCGGGCCTCACCACGCGATACACCGAAAGTGGTGGCCACCAGCTCAGGGACGGTGACCGGGGCGGCGGGCAGCGCGACCGTCGGGATGTCCTCTGGCACGGCTCGCTGCCTGAACTGGCGGTCGAACGCCGATTCGGCAGCGGCGCCGGAGCCGTCGCCGTGGTACAGGTCGACGATCGACCGCGCCACCTCGCGCTTGGTCGCGTTGGGGTGCAGTTCGGCGCTGTCGAGCCCTGCCGCCATCGCCTCGACCTCTGCGGTCGGTCGCCAGGCGCCGAGACGGGCGTAGTCGACGATCAGGTGGTCCGGGATCGACATGAGCTTGCCGAACATCTCGTTCGGCACCTCGTCGACCGCTATGTAGTTGCCGAGGCTCTGGGACATCTTGTCCGTACCGTCGGTCCCGACAAGCAGCGGCACCGTGCAGACAACCTGGCCCGGTTGCCCGCGCTGTTGTTGCAGCTGGCGGCCCATGAGGTTGTTGAAGGTCTGGTCCGTCCCGCCGAGCTCGATGTCGGCCTCCACCGCGACCGAGTCCGCCGCTTGCAGCAGCGGGTACAGGAACTCGATCAGCGAGATCGGCTTGTTCGCGCCGAAGCGCTTGCGGAAGTCGTCACGCTCGAGCATCTGCGCCACGGTGGCGTGCGTGGCGAGCTCCAGCACGTCGGGCATCCCCATCGAGGCCAGCCACTCGGAGTTGCGTCGCACCTCGAGCGGCGCGTCGAGCAGCACCTGGTGCAGAGCACCGAGACACTGCTCGGCATACGCATCGACCTCGTCGCGGCCGAGGCGGCGGCGCGTCTGCGACTTGCCCGAGGGATCGCCGACCTGAGCGGTGAAGTCGCCGAGGATGAGCACGGCGGTGTGGCCGCATTCCTGGAACTGACGCAGCTTGCGAAGCACCACCGCCCATCCGAGGTGCACGCGGGACGCCGTCGGGTCGACGCCGAGCTTGACCCGCAAGGGGCGGCCCTCCGCGGCCGCGAGCTGCAGCTTGTCCTCGAGCCCGCCGGCCGGGAGCTCGTCCGCGAGCCCGCGGCGTAGGAGCTCGAGCTGGTCGGGTACCGGGATCGACATGGCGGCGATGGTAGGCAACGCGTGACTGCACGACGCCCCCGTTGGATGCCGATCCGGCCACCTGAGCGACCTTGGATAACAGCAGCGCGCAAAAACGCGCTGCTCGTCATCCAACCCCGTCCGCTGGCCGATCCGTCATCCAAGCCTGCGCCGGTGGTGGGTCAACGCGGGAAGGGACGGGAGAGGCAGGGGCTCGCGGCGACACCGAAGCGCCAGGGCAGGTCCGCGTGCGCACACGAGACGCCGATGCGGACGCCGGTGACGATGCCGGGGCGGCAGCCGTCGTCGACGAGGTGGAGCCGGCCGCTGTCGAGGCGCCTTCCGTTGTCCCGGGGCCCGAGTCCCATCGCGACCACCAGCCTCGCGGGACCGGCGCACAGCTGCTCGTCGGGCATGTCGCGCCCGCGGCGGCGCCGCATCAGCTCGATGCCCTCGACGGGCTCGAGCGCCCGCAACAGCACGGCGCCGGTGCGTCCGTGGGGGTGCGCCACGATGTTGGCGCAGTGGTGCATCCCGTAGGTGAAGTACACGTACAGGCGACCGGCCGGTCCGAACATCACCGCGTTGCGGGGGGTGCGCCCGCGGTAGGTGTGGCTGCACGTGTCCTCGCCGACGCTGCCGTATGCCTCGCACTCGACGATGCGCCCGGCGGTGACCCGTCCCGCCTTCACGTGCACGAGCACGAGGCCGACGAGGTCGGGCGCGACCTCGATGCTCTCGCGCTCGAGGTCGACCGGGATCGAGCTCACCAGGTGCGTCCCGCGACCCGTCCGGTCAGGGTCGCCGCCGCGCGCAAGACCGAGTCCGGGTGCGGGCCGCCGGGGACTGCACGCCGCTCGACGCAGGCGCGCGGGGACAGCCAGTCTCCGGCGCAGCCTGCGAGGGACGGGTGGACGGCCGCGAGCTCCGCCGCCGTGACCGACTCCAGGGTGCGGCCCTCGCCCGCGAGACGCCCGACGAGGGAACCGACGAGCTCGTGTGCGTCGCGGAACGCGACCCCGGCGGCGACGAGCGCCTCGGCGAGGTCGGTCGCCGCCGCGCCCCCACCACCCGCGGCAGCAGCGAGCCGCTCGACGTCGAAGCTCGAGGCAGCGAGGAGGCCGCGCATCGCCACCAGCGCGAGCTCGAGCCTGCGGAGCGCCGCGAAGGTGGCCGCCTTGTCCTCCTGCAGGTCGCGGTTGTAGGCCAGCGGCAGGCCCTTGACGACCGTCTGCAGCGACACGAACGCACCGAGCACGCGACCGGGGACCGCACGCGCGAGCTCGGCGACGTCGGGGTTCTTCTTCTGGGGCATCATCGACGAGCCGGTCGCCCACGCGTCAGCGAGGCGCAGGACCGCGAACTCCTCGGACGCCCACAGGACCACCTCCTCGGCGAGGCGCGACAGCGTCCCGGCACATATCGTCGCCGCAGCGAGCAGCTCGAGGGCGAAGTCACGCGAAGCGACGGCGTCTATCGAGTTCAGAAAGGGCCGCTCGAAGCCGAGCGCGGCGGCCGTCGCCGCCGGGTCGATGGGGAGGGTCGTGGTCGCGAGTGCCCCGGCTCCGAGGGCGGACTCGGCGTTGCGTGCCCGTGCGTCGGCGAAGCGGGCCGCATCGCGTTCGAGAGCGGCAGCGTGTGCGAGGAGGGCGTGCCCGAGGGTCAGCGGCTGCGCCCGCTGCAGGTGGGTGTAACCGGGCGCGAGATCGCCGGCATGTGCCACGGCGATGTCGCAGAGCGTGGTGACGAGCGCGTCGGCAGCGTGTCCGAGGCGCGTCGCGCCGTCACGGCACCAGAGCTTGAAGTCGGTCGCCACCTGGTCGTTGCGGCTCCGCGCTGCGTGCACCGACGCTCCCGCGGCCCCGACGAGCTCGGTGAGGCGCCGTTCGATCGCCATGTGGACGTCCTCGTCACCGGGCGCCCATTCGAACTCGCCGGCCTCGAACTCCGACTCGACCGTGTCGAGCGCGCCGAGCACGGCGGCGACGGTCGCTGCGTCGAGGACTCCGCAGTCGCCGAGCATCCGCGCGTGCGCACGGTTGACCGCGACGTCGTAGGGCCACAGCTGGGAGTCGACACCGAGGTCGACGGTGAAGTCCCACAGGGCAGCAGCGGGCTCCTCGTCGAAACGCCCCTGCCAGAGCGCCATCAGCGCCGCGCCTCGCGGACCGAGGCCGCGTGGACCACGGGGAGGCCGAAGAGCTTCACGAATCCGGTGCTGTCGGACTGGTCGAACGTGTCGCCGTCGCCGTAGGTCGCGAGCGACTCGTCGTACAGCGCCGCCGGGCTGCGGCGCCCCACCGTCGTGACGCGGCCGGCCTCGTAGCGGAGACGCACCTCACCGTCGAGACCGGCCTGGGACGACTCCACGAACGCGTCGAGGGCCTCGCGCAGGGGCGAGAACCACTGCCCGTTGTAGACGAGCTCCGCCCAGCGGATCTCGACGCGAGCCTTCTCGTGGAGCAGATCACGCTCCATGCACAGGTCCTCCAGCGACCGGTGCGCCTCCAGCAGGGCAAGGGCGCCGGGGGCCTCGTACACCTCACGCGACTTGATCCCGACCAGGCGGTTCTCGATCACGTCGAGACGGCCGGTGCCGTACTCGCTGCCGATCGAGTTGAGCGCCTCCAGCGCCCCGAGCAGGTCCGTGGCCTCGCCGTCGAGCGCCGTCGGGAGCCCGCCGGTGAAGCCGACGACGACCTCGCGCGGGGTCGTGGGAGCTGCGGCGAGCGGGTTGGTCCACCCGAACGCCTCCTCGGGCGGAGCGGCCCACGGGTCCTCGATGACGCCGGCCTCGCACGCACGCCCCCACACGTTCTCGTCGATCGAGTACGGCGAGCGCTTGGTTACGTCGATCGCGATGCCCTTCGATTCGAGGAGGCGCATCGAGTCGTCGCGGGAGAGCTGCCAGTCGCGGATCGGGGCGAGCACGTCGAGGTCCGGTGCGAGCGCCCGGATCGAGACCTCGAAGCGGACCTGGTCGTTGCCCTTGCCGGTGCAGCCGTGCGCGACTGCGTCGGCGCCATGACGCCGAGCGACGTCGACGAGAGCCGCGGAGATGCACGGCCGGCTCAGGGCCGAGACCAGCGGGTAGCGGCCCTCGTACGTCGCGTTCGCCTTGAGGGCAGGCCCGAGGTAGTCGCGGGCGAAGCCCTCACGCAGGTCGAGGACCTCTAGAGCCGCGGCTCCGGCCGCCATCGCCCGCGCGCTCGCCTGCTCCAGCTCACCCGGCTGTCCGAGCTCACCGTAGGCGGCCACGACTTCGTGTCCCTCGTCGGTGTAGCGCGCCACGACAGCGGTGGTGTCGAGGCCGCCGGAGTACGCCAATACGATCTTCATCCCTCGCTCCTGGTGCCGGGGCGGTCGCGAACCGCCTCGAGGATCTCCAACACTCCGGTGCCGCCCGCGCTCTCGTCACCGCACACGAAGAGCGTGTCGTCGCCGGCGATGGTGCCCAAGATGCCCTCGAGCGCCGCCCTGTCGAGGGCGGCCGCGACGACGCTGGCGTGGCCAGGTGGCGTGTGCAGCACCGCGAGGTTGCCCGACGCCACCGAGGACACGACGAAATCGCGCAGCACCTGCGACAGCGGCGCCCCGTACGCCGAGGCACCACTGCGGTCGCCGAGCCCGTAGCGGTAGCCGTCGGGGCGGCGGAGGCGGACAGCGCCGATCTCGTCGAGATCGCGCGAGACGGTCGCCTGCGTCGCGCGGATCCCGAGCTCGGCGAGCATGTCGACCGCGCGTGACTGCGACGTGACCTCACCCCGCTGCACGAGGTCGAGCAGCGCGGCCTGCCGGCGCGCCTTCATGCCGAGAGCTCCCTGAACGCTGCCGCGTCGCAGAGCATCAGGAACAGCGCGGCCGTCGCGGGTAGGCGGTTGTGCGCCTGCGCGAAGACGCGCGAGTGCGGGCCGTCGATCACGTCGGCGGCGATCTCCTCGCCGCGGTGCGCGGGGAGGCAGTGAAGGACCACCACGTCCGGCCGTGCACGTGCGACGAGGCCGGCGTCGAGACGGAAGCCCGCGAAGGCGTCGCGCCGGGTCTCCTCCTCACCCTCCATCCCCATCGACGTCCACACGTCGGTGTAGAGGACGTCGGCGCCATCGGCTGCCTCGGACGCGTCCTCGGTCACCGCCACGTCGCCGCCGGTGGTCGCTGCGATCGCCATCGCCTCGGCTACGACACCGCCATCGGGTGCGTATCCGGAGGGTGCCGCCACGACGACGCGAAGGCCGGCCATCGCGCCGCCGAGCAGGAGCGACGCTGCCACGTTGTTCCCGTCGCCCACGTATGCGAGCGTTCGCTCCCTCAGGTCGGCCCCCCACTCCATGCGCATCGTGAGCAGGTCGGCGAGCACCTGCAGCGGGTGGAACCTGTCAGACAGGCCGTTCACGACCGGCAGGGTTCCGGGCGCCGCGAGAGCCGACAGGGTGGCGTGGTCGTAGACGCGGCCCATGAGCAGACCGAGGTAGCCGGCCAGTACCCGTGCGCTGTCCTCGAGCGTCTCGCCGCGTGCGAGCTGGAGCTCTTCGCGGCGCAGCTGGACCGGATGGGCTCCGAGACGGGAAGCCGCGACCTCCGACGACACGCGCGTCCGCAGGGAGTGCTTCTCGAAGTACAGGCCTATTGCGGTACCGCTGAGCAGGCCCGCCCCGGCGCGGGGGTCGCGGGCGAGGCGCTCGGCTGCGACGAGGACGGCCTCCTGCTCCTCGACGGTGATGTCGTCGTCGCGCAGGAAATGGCGCACAGGAGCTGTCATGCGAGCACCTCGTCGATGGCAAGGGCGAACAGCTGGGCCGCATCGGCGATCTGCTCGTCGCCGATCACCAGCGGCGGCGCGAACCTCACCGCATCGGGCGCCACCGCGTTGACCACGAGGCCGTTGGCGAGCGCCGACGCGGTGATCTCGACAGCCCGCGGCGTGTCGAGCACCGCGGCCAGGAGGAGCCCCTTGCCGCGCACCTGACGCACTTGCGGCAAGCTGGAGAGGCACTGCGCCAGCAAGGCGGACTTGCGTTCCACACCGGCGACGTGGCCACCGTCGACGAGCACCTCGAGAGTCGCGAGGGCGGCTGCGCACGGCACCGGGCCGCCGCCGAAGGTCGTGGCGTGGTCACCGGGTGCGAACACCGCAGCCGACTCCGACGCGATCGTGGCGCCGATGGGCAGCCCGTTGGCGAGCGCCTTGGCCACCGTCACGACGTCGGGTGTGACACCGTAGAGCTGGTGCGCCCAGAACCTGCCCGTGCGACCGACACCGGTCTGGACCTCGTCGAACATCAGGAGCACCCCGGCAGCGGAGGCGAGCTCGCGCAAGCCGGCCAGGAAGTCGGGATCGGCCGGCACCACGCCGTTCTCACCCTGCACCGGCTCCACCAGGATCGCGGCGGTCTCGTCGTCGACGGCGGCAGCGAACGCGTCGAGGTCGTTGAACGGCGCATGCACGAAGCCCGCCGGCAGCGGCTCGAAACCGGCCCACTTGGCCGGCTGACCCGTGGCCGCGAGCGTGGCGAGCGTCCGACCGTGGAAACCGCCCTCGGCGCAGACGACCTTGTAGCGACCGGCGCCCGCCCATTTGCGCGCCAGTTTGATCGCGCACTCGTTCGCCTCGGCGCCCGAGTTGGAGAAGAACACCCGTCCCCAGCCGGTCAGCTCCACGAGGCGTGCGGCGAGATCCTGCATCGGCCGCGTCCAGTAGATGTTCGAGGTGTGGACGAGCTTCGCAGCTTGCTCCGCGATCGCAGCGGTCACCCGGTCGTTGGCGTGACCGGCGGCGACGACGGCGAGGCCTCCCAGGCAGTCGAGGTACTCGTTGCCAGCGTCGTCGAAGAGGGTGCAGCCGCGGCCGCCCACGAAAGTGACCGGCGCGCGCGCGTAGGTGTCCATCAGGGGTGCGTCGCTGCTCACGGCCTCACCATCGTCCCGATGCCTTCCGGTGTGAACACCTCGAGCAGCAGCGCGTGGCGCTCGCGGCCGTCGAGGATGTGGCACCGTGGCACGCCTCCGGCGACGGCCGCGAGGACGGCGTCGACCTTCGGCAGCATCCCCGCGGACAGCGAGCCACCATCCACGAGGCCCCGCAGACCGCTGGGGTCGATCTCGGAGATGAGCGAATCCGCTTCGCCGAAGGACTCGTACAGCCCCTCGACGTTGGTCAGGAGCACGAACTTCTCTGCCCCGAGCGCCGCCGCGAGCTGCCCGGCGGCGATGTCGGCGTTGATGTTGTGCGGTCGACCCTGCGCGTCCATGCCGATCGACGCGACCACGGGCATGTAGCCGTCGGCGAGAAGCCGCTCCACCGGTGCCGCCGAGACCTCGACGACTTCGCCCACGAGGCCGAGCTCGGGAGACGCCGGCTCGACGAGGAACATCCGCGCGTCAGTGCCGTTCACGCCGACGGCCTCGGGGCCGTGCACGTTGAGGAGACCGACGAGCTCGAGGTTGACGCGACCCAACAGGACCATGGCGGTGACCTCCATGGTGGCCGCGTCGGTGACACGCAGCCCGTCACGGAACTCGGGAGCGAGGCCGAGGCGCTCCATCATCCGCGAGATCTGCGGACCCCCACCGTGGCAGAGGACCACGTCGATCCCGGCCATCTTGAGCAGCAGCAGGTCCTGCACCAGGCTGGCCGACTGCTCGGCGTCGTCGACGACCTCGCCGCCGCACTTGACCACGACGCGCCTGCCCGCAAGCGCGCGCAGGTACGGCATCGCCTCGACGAGGACCTTGGCCTTCGCCTGCGTCGCCGCGATGACGCGTGCGCTCGTCACGACGTCCCCATGTTCTCGTCCACGTATGCGTGGGTGAGGTCGCAACCCCACATGGTCGCGGTGCCGGGGCCGGCGCCCACGACAGCTCCGATCTCGACCTCTGCCCCTGCCATGTGGGCGGCGACTGCGGACGTGTCGTGGGTGGATGCGGTGCCGCCGGCACAGACCACATGACCGCCGTATGCGATCGACGCGTCCGCCGGGTCGAAGGCCATGCCGGATGCGCCGAGCTCGGACAGGACCCGGCCCCAGTAGGGGTCGGCCCCGGCCAGCGAGCACTTGACGAGCAACGACGTGACCACGGCACGTGCACCCTTGCGGGCGTCCGCGTCATCGCGTGCACCGGAGACCGTCACCCGCATGCGCCTCGTGGCTCCCTCGGCGTCGTCGATCATCTGGCGCGCCAGCGAGCAGCACACCGACTCCACCGCCGCCGCGAGCGGCGTGTAGCCGGGGTGGGCGGGCGAGTCGATCGTCGCCCCTCCGGAGGCGCCGTTCGCGAGGAGGAACACCGTGTCGTTGGTGGAACGCGAGCCGTCGACGACGATCGCGTGGAACGACGTCTGCATCGCGGCGAGCAGTGCCGCCTCGAGCACAGGTGCGGTGGCACTCGCATCAGTGGTCACGACCGCGAGCATCGTCGCCATCGAGGGGGCGAGCATGGCGGCTCCCTTTGCGGTGCCGCCCACCGTGTAGCCCACCCCACCGTCGTCGACGTGCTCCTCGGCGGTCTTGGCCGTGGTGTCGGTGGTGAGCATCGCCGCGGCGGCGCTGGTGCCGCCCTCGCGGGTAGCCGTCGACGCAGCAGCTGCCGCACCGGCAACCGCGGCATCACGGTCGAGGGGAACGCCGATGAGGCCCGTCTGCGCGATGAGGACGTCGCTCGGATCACAACCGACGGCTGCGGCAGCGGCATCACACATCGCCCGTGCCACTTCGACGCCTCCGGCACCGGTCGCGGCGTTGGCGTTCCCCGACGACACCACGACGGCGCGTGCGCTCGGGTCGCTCAGGTGCGCTTCGCTGATGGAGACGGGAGCGGCTCGCACCAGGTTGGTCGTGAACACGGCCGCCGCGGCCGCCGGAGACTCGGTCACGAAGGCGGCCACGTCGAGGCGACCGTCGCCCTTGATCCCTGCAGCGACCCCCTGGGCGAGCCAGCCACGTGGCGCCGCAGCGCCCACGGCCGTCACGGGTATAGGCCTTCGAGCGGCAAACCGGTCGCCTCGTCGATGCCGAGAGCGAGGTTCGCGTTCTGGATCGCCTGGCCGGCAGCGCCCTTGACCAGGTTGTCGATGACGCACGTCACGATGACGCGGTTGCAGCGTTCGTCGAGGACCGGGTGCACGAGCACGGCGTTGGAGCCACGCACCTCCTTCGTACCCGGCGGCGCAGCTGCGACAGCCACGAAGTCCTCGTCGTCGTACAGGTCGGCGAACGCCTGGCGCACCGTCTCGGCGGTCGCGCCCGGTGCCGCTTCCGCCGAACACGTGGCGTGGATCCCGCGCACCATCGGAGCGAGGTGCGGCGTGAACGAGACGGTCACGTCGCGATCGGACAGCGACGAGAGCGCCATCTCCATCTCAGCGACGTGGCGGTGGCCCGCGACCGAATACGCCCGCGCATCCTCGAAGACGTGCGCGAAGTGCAGGTTCGGCTTGGGTGAGCGACCTGCACCTGAGGTGCCCGAGTAGCAGTCCGCCACGATCGTGCCGCCGACGAGGCCCGCAGACACGAGAGGGGCGACCGCGAGGACCACGGCAGTCGGGTAGCAGCCGGGTGACGCCACGCGGTCGGCCTCGGAGATGTCCTCGCGGAAGAGCTCGGGCAGACCGTAGACCCAACGATCGAGCTGGTCCGGAGCTGTGTGGGCAGCGCCGTACCAACGTTCGTACTCGGAGGGATCGTCGAGGCGGAAGTCGGCGCTCGCATCCACCACCAGCTCGTTGTCGAGGCCCGGCAGCACCTTCATCGCCTCGCCGTGCGGCAGCCCGCAGAACACGAGCGGGCACTTGGCGACGTCGTCGGCAGCGTCCTCGAGGTCGACGAGGGCGAGGTCGGCGTACTCGGCGAGATGCGGGTAGAGCTGACCGACGTCACGGCCCGCCTGCGTCGACGCGGTCACCACGGTGACATCGAAGTCCGGATGACCGGCCAGCAGCCGCAGCAGCTCGGCACCCACGTATCCGGACGCGCCCAGGACCGCTGTCTCGAAGCTCATCCGCAGCAAGATACAGTGCGCTGCATCTTCATGCAAGCAGTTCGGTCAAGACGAGGGGATCTCGAGGGAATCGACGATGGTGTCCTCGACGGCGAAGTCGCCGACACGTATCTGGTGCCGGACCGGCACCGCTGCACCGGTGCCGGAATCGAGGACCACGAACGTCCACGTCTCGGTGGCGGGGACATGGCCGTTGACGAGGCCCGCCGGCGCCCCCGCGGCGCCTGGGGCGCATTCGGCGATGATCCCGACGCAGGGGAACTGGATGGGCACCTCCACGCGGTATGCGTCGAGGTTGAGTCCGAGTGGGGAAGCGACGCTCTCCTTGGTCACCGACACGTCGTCGGCGAAGCGCTCGTACTGCCCCGGCGCCACGCCTGACGCGATGGCTTCCTTGGTGCGAGTGCGCTCGTCCACCACGCAGTCGGCGCACGGGCGCACGCGCACGGTGTCGCCGTCGACGACGGTCTGTTCACCGGCAGCGGTGGCGCCCGGACGCGTGTCGTCGGAGGCGATCACCTCCGACGTCCAGCTGTCCGCGTCTGTGTACTGCAAGGACTGCGCGACGGTCACCACGAGCGGCGCCGCCATCGATCCCGTCCGCGACGTCGTGCGCCACGTCATCTGCAGCGGGGGCCACTGGGAGTCCGGAGGAACGGTGGTGGTCGGCATCACCGCCGCCGTCAGCCCGAAGAGGAGCGCCACGACGGCGCCGACCCGGGCGATCAATGCGTCGCTCTGTACATCGTGGGCGAGAGGGTACCCGGGTCGACGATGCCGTCGCTACGCTGGCGGCACCCGGACCACGGTGCCGGACCGACACAGGAGTGGCGATGTCGGAGCGGGTTCGCATCGACGTTTCAGATGGGGTCGCAGACGTACGCCTCGACCGGCCCGACAAGCACAATGCCCTCGATGCCGCGATGTTCCTCGGCATCGTCGAGGCTGCAGGAGACCTGGCCGGCGACTCCTCCGTGCGCGCGGTCGTCCTCTCGGGAGAAGGTGCCTCGTTCTGCTCAGGCCTCGACTTCCCCAGCTTCCTCTCCGGAGACGCAGGCGTCGATCTCCTGGGCGGCCGTGACGAGTCCACGATCGTGAACCTCGCCCAGCAGGCGGCTTACGTCTGGTACGGGCTCGCGCAGCCGGTGATCGCGGCGATCACGGGCCATTGCTACGGCGGCGGCATCCAGATCGCTGCCGCTTGCGACATCCGCATCGCGGCTCCCGACGCGATGCTGTCGGTGATGGAGGTCCGCTGGGGTCTGGTTCCCGACATGACTGGCACGCAGCTGCTGCCCCGCCTCGTGCGCCCTGACGTGCTCAAGGAGCTCACATGGACGGGACGCAAGGTCACCGGCGCCGAGGCCGCCGAGCTCGGCCTCGTGTCCCACGTCGACGACGATCCGCGTGCCGCCGCCCTGTCCCTCGCGACCGAGATCGCGTCGAAGAGCCCCGCGGCGGTGCGCGGCGCCAAGCGTCTCATCGACGCGGCGGCGACCGCCGACCTCGACACGGGCTTCGCGCTCGAGGAGGAGATCCAGCGCGAGATCATCGGCTCGCCCAACCAGCTCGAGGCGGTGCGCGCCAACTTCGAGAAGCGCCCGCCGAGGTTCGTCGACTGAGCCACGCCGATACGCCGGCGGGTGACGACGGCGTCTGCTCTTCAGCTCCGCAGGGTGGCGCCGTGGTGACGTTGTGCGGCGGCGACCATCGCATCGACGACAGGACGCACGTCGTCGTCGCGCAGGGTGCGATCAGCGGCCTGGAACCGCAGTTCGAACGCGAGGCTCTTGCGTCCTGGCGGGACCGGCTCACCGCGGTAGACGTCGAACAAGCGCACCTCGCGCAGCACCGCAGCGCCCTCGGACTCGAGCGTGGCGACGACGGCGCCCGCCGGCACCGCCTCGTCGACCACGAACGCGAGGTCGTAGGCCGTGGCCGGGAACGGCGACAGCGCTCCCGCTTGTTCGTCACGATCCAGGTGCGCTCGTAGCAGCGGGGCGACGTCCAACTCAGCGACCGCGACCGCGCGCGGAAGGTCAAGTGCCGCCGCCGTCCGGGGGTGGAGCTCTCCCAGCCAGCCGATCCGGGCACCGTCGAGCTCCACGACCCCGCTCCGGCCTGGATGCATGCCGGGCGGGACCGCCCCGTCGGGCGCAAGTCCCACGATCGCGAGGTCGATTCCGAGCGCCGCGCCCACGAGCTCGACCGCGCCCTTCGTGTCGAAGACGTCGAAGGGGCGCGCGCGGCCGGTGTGCACGGGGTTGTCGAGGTCGGAACCGCAGAAGACGAGGGCCACACGCCAGGTCTGGTCGGGGAGGGCGTCGCCGGCTGCGGGCGCTGCCACGCTGCCGAGCTCGTGGAGGCGGACGCTCTCCACCTGGCGCGCCACGTTGTACGCCGCCGCCTGCAGCAGGGTCGGAACCAGCGACGTGCGCAGGTAGCGGTCTTCCTCGCGCAGCGGGTTGACGAGCTCGACTCGCGCTTGCTCGGCCCAACCGAGGGATTCGTACAGGGCATCGGACACGAACGATGTGGTCTGTGCCTCGTCGAGGCCCGCCGCACGCAGCGCCGTCCGCAGCTTGCGCTCTGCCGCCTGGGTCGGGTCGAGTCCGCCCACGCGGTCGGGGCTCGCCGGCAGCGTGCGCTCGATCGCGTTGTACCCGTGGAGGCGAGCCACCTCCTCGACGAGGTCGATCTCACGCTCCACGTCGACGCGGAACGTCGGCACGTGGCAGTGGAGCACGTCGTCGTCGACGGTCGCGGTGATCTCGATCGAAGAGAGCAGCGAAGCCATGGTGGCGGCATCGAGGTCGGTGCCGAGCAGCGAGTTGACCCTGGCGGGCCGCAGCGACAGGTCGCGCCCGTCGAACTCGTGTGCAGCGACGTCGATCACACCGGGGCGCACCTCGCCACCGGCGAGCTCCGCCAGCAGCCGCGCGGCGCGGCGGGCCGCCCGCACGCAGCCACCGGGGTCGACACCGCGCTCGAAGCGGGCGCTCGCCTCGCTGCGGAGCCCGATGCGCTTCGACGTGAGCAGCACCGACGCCGAGTCGAAGTTCGCAGACTCGAGCAGGATCCGCGTGGTGCCCGCCGAGACCTCTGAGTCGAGCCCGCCCATCACGCCTGCGAGCGCCACGGGCCCGTCGGCGTCGCAGATGAGCAGATCGGTCGCGGCACATGTGCGGTCCTGGCCGTCGAGGGTCGTGACCGTCTCACCGTCTGCCGCTGTGCGCACCACGATCCTCGCACCACCCACGCGATCGAGGTCGAAGGCGTGGAGAGGCTGACCGGTCTCGAGCAGGACGTAGTTGGTGACGTCGACGACGTTGTTGATCGGCCGCACCCCCGCCGCGAGCAGCCGCCGCGCCAGCCACGGCGGCGACGGCGCGACCTCGACGCCCTCGACGACGAGGGCGGTGTACCGCGGGCAGCGCCGGGGGTCCTCGACCACGACCGACGCGATCTCAGCGGCGCCGGCACCGGAGGTCACGACGTCGTCGGGCGGGAGGGCGACCTCGGCACCGAACGCGGCGCCCGCCTCGCGTGCGACGCCCAGCATCGACATGCAGTCGGGCCGGTTCGGTGTGATCTCGAGCTCGAGCACGGTCTCGTCGAGGCCGAGGACGCTGGACACCGGCGACCCGACACGGGCCGCGGCGTCCAGCACCAGGATCCCGGAGTGGTCGTCGCCGAGTCCGAGCTCGTCCTCGGCGCACAGCATCCCGTGGGACGTGACGCCGAGCGACGCGACGGTGCGAACTGCGATCTCCATGCCGTTGGGCAGACGCGAGCCCGGGAGAGCGAGGGGCACCTTGTCACCGGGACCGAAGTTGAAGGCACCGCACATCACTTCGCGGTCGGTGGTCTCACCGTCGTCGACGACGACGAGCTGCACGCTGCGGGCGCCTTCGATCGGACGGCACTCCTTGACCTGTGCGACCACCACGTGGTCGAGCGCTGCGGGCCGGTGGACCTCCTCGGTGAGGAGGCCGCGGTCCTGCAGCACAGCCGCCACCGTGTCTACGTCCTCGGGCACCGCGACGAGCTCGCGCAACCACGACATGGGGACCTTCAAGGTTCGCTCCTAGGTGAACCGTTCGAGGAAGCGGACGTCGTTGTCGGTGAACCACCGGATGTCGGGCACGCCGTAGCGCAACATCGCGATCCGCTCGACGCCGAAGCCCCACGCGAAGCCCTGCCACTGCTCCGGATCGAGGCCGACGGCTTCGAGCACGTTGGGGTCGACCATGCCGCAGCCCGCGATCTCGAGCCACGACTCACCCCAGCGCACCTCGAGGCCCGCCGACGGTTCCGTGAAGGGGAAGAAGTCGGGGAAGAGGCGGATGTCGAAGCCGGGGCCGAAGTACTCGTGGCAGAAGCGCTCGATCGTGCCGGCGAGGTCGCCGAAGCTGAGGTCGCGGTCGATCGCGAGACCCTCGATCTGGTGGAACTGGCTCGCGTGCGTGGCGTCGACGGTGTCGTTGCGGAACACGCGTCCGGGGACGATGTAGTACAGCGGTGGTGGCTCGGTCTCCATCAGGCGGATCTGCACGGGCGAGGTGTGGGGGCGCAACAGGACCTCGCCTTCGGTCGCGGCAGCCGCCGTGCCGGCCGGGTGGTCGACGTAGATCGTGTCCATGCCGAGGCGTGCCGGATGCGTGGGCGGGATGTTGAGGGCGTCGAAGCTGTACCACGCCGTCTCGACCTCGGGACCCTCCGCGATGCGGTAGCCCATGCCGACGAAGACGTCGGCGATCTCCTGGAACACCTTCGTGATCACGTGGCGGTGGCCCATGCGGCGCCGCCGCCCTGGCAGCGTCAGGTCGAGCGCCTCGGACTCGAGCAGCCGCTGCTCGGCAGCGGCTGCGAACACCGCTGCACGATCTGCGATCGCGGCATCGATGCGCTCGTTGATCTTGTTGAGGGCCGCACCCACCGCGGGCTTGGCGGCCTTGGGCAGGGATCCGATCGAACGACGGATCTCGGTGAGGCGTGACTTGCGCCCGTACACGGCCGCCTTGGCTGCCTCGAGGGCGTCGGGGTCCCCGGCGTCACGGATCGCGTCGACCGCGAGGGTCGCGATGTCTTCGATCTCGGCGAGGATCCCATCGGTGTCGGCAGCGGTCTCGGTGTCCACCCCGTCCTTCCCTGTGCGAGCGGTGACCGAGGGTAGCCGAGGGCCCCGCGAGCCCCCCCGCAAAACGCGGGCAGAACGTCCCGCCACCACGACACCCCGCCCGCGTTTGGGAGGGCGTCCCACCGCAAACGCGGGCAGAACGTCCCGTCACCACGACACCCCGCCCGCGTTTGGGAGGGGGCCCGCGATCGGGGTCAGGCGGAGGCGGGCAGGGCGAGGGTGAACCTCGTGCCCGTGGCGGCGCCGGAGGTGACGCTGAGGGTTCCACCCATGCCGGCGGCGAGGCCTCGTGCTAGGTACAGCCCGAGGCCGACACCGGCGCCGGCGGCGTCACGGTGCCAGAACTTGCCGAAGACCCGCCCGAGCGCCTCGGCGGGAATCGTGCCGCGATCGGCTACGACGACCTCGACCGCCCCGGTGCCTGCCGACGCCGCGGCCGACACGGTGACCGGCGGACGGCCGTAGTTGAACGCGTTGTCCACGAGGTTCGTGAGAATCCGGACCAGCTTGTCGCGGTCCGCCGACACACGGGTCCCGGGCGGCACCGAGACACCGACGTCGCGGGTGCCTGCGGCGGCAGCGCAGGCTGCAGCGACGTCGACGTCCTCCACACGGAACGTCATCCGTCCCGCCTCGAGGCGACTGACGTCGAGGAGCTCGGCGACGAGACGCGACATCCGTTCGGACTCGGCGACGATCTGCTCGAGCATCTCGTGTCGCTGAGCCGCGTCGATGTCGCCGCCGCGCTGCAGCAGCAGCGACGCGAATCCCCGGACGCCTGTCAGCGGGGCTCGAAGCTCGTGGCTGACCGTGGCCACGGCCTGTGCCGCCGCCGTCTCGAGGCGGCGCTGGCCGATGTCGCGCAGGCTCAACACCGCGCCACGGAGCTCACCGTCACGGCGGACGTACCTGGCGGCTGCGAGCGTCTTGAGGGTGCGGCCGCCGCGATGGGTGATGTCGAGCTCGAGCGACGGCATCGCCCGCACGCAACCCAACCGCGCCGACGGGGGCCAGTCGCGCAGCGGTGTGCCGTCGGCGTCGCGAGGCGAGCACAGGTCGCAGAAGTCGCTGCCCAGCGCGAGGTCGGCATCGAATCCGACCAGCCGTGTGAACTCGTGGTTGACCCCGACGACGCGCCGGTCTGCGTCCAGCGCCACGAGAGCGTCGGGCGATCTCGACGCGTCCAGGGCTGCGGAGTCCGGCACGTCATGCACGGCCGGCAACGCTACCCCCGCCGGGCCAGTGCGTAGGTGAGGACGGCGCCGGCGGCCGCAGCGTTCAGCGAGTCGACGCCGGCGGCGACGGGGACGGTCACCTCTGTGCTCAGGAGCTCGGCGACTGCGGGGTCGAGACCGTGCGCCTCGGAGCCGACGAAGAGCGCTATCCGGCCGGTGACGTCGACCTGCTCCGGCGCCGTGCCTCCACGGGTTGCCGCTCCGATCGTGGTGAACCCGTCAGCGCCCAAGGCGCCGGCGACGTCGCCTGCGTCGACGCCGGCGACGACGGTCGTCGCGAACGTGGCGCCCGCCCCGGCACGCAATGCCTTCGGGTTGGTGGGGTCGCAGCTCCCGCGTGCCAGGACGACGGCATCCCACCCGAACGCGGCTGCCGAACGTACGAGCGTGCCCGCGTTGCCGGGGTCGGAGACGCCGGCGAGGACGAGGACCCGCGCGGCGCCGCCCGGGAGCGTGGTGGCGGGTCGCCAGCGTGCCACGGCCACGAGCCCCTGGGGGTTCTGTGTGGTGGCCATGGTGAGGAGGAGGTCATCAGGAACCACCGACGCGTGAGCGACTCCGTGTGCGAGGACGTCGGCGGGGTCGGTCACGTACAGAGCCTCGAGCTCCACGCCGGCGTCGCGCGCGGCGCGCACCAGTCGCCGTCCCTCGAGGAGCACCATCCCGGTGGCGGCGCGTTCGCGCCCGCGGCGCAAGCGCACCGCGAGGCGGACACCCGGATTGCGGGCGGACGTTACGGCCTGCAGCGCGGCCTCAGGCCCCGGCCGTCGCGCCGTCGAGCGCCTGGGAGGCGACGTCGCACACGGCAGCGAAGGTGTCGGGGTCGTTCACGGCGAGGTCGGCGAGGATCTTGCGGTCGACGTCGATCTCGGCGAGCTTCAGCCCGTGGATCAGCTTCGAGTACGTGAGGCCGTGCTGGCGCGCCCCGGCGTTGATGCGCGTGATCCAGAGCTTGCGGAACTCGCCCTTCTTCGCGCGGCGGTCGCGGTACGAGTACGACAGCGACTTGAGGAGCTGCTCCCGCGCCTTGCGGTAGCTGACCCGCTTCTGGCCGTAGTAGCCCCGCGCCGAGTGAAGTACCTCGCGGCGCTTCTTCTTCGCGTGCACGGAACGCTTGACGCGTGCCATGGCTTCTCCTTGGGTGGTCGGGAACCTTGTGTGACCGCAGGCTCGGAGGACCGGCGGGTTCAGCCGCCGAGCATCCGGTTCACCGTCGGTGCGTCGGCCTTGGACACGTACGCGGGTGACGTGAGGCGACGGATCTGGCGCCGGTTCTTCTTGCCTGTGTTGTGGCCGTGGTAGGCCTTCATGCGCTTGAGCTTGCCCGTCGCGGTGCGCTTGAACCGCTTGGCAGCACCGCTGTGGGACTTCATCTTGGGCATCTCGTCTCCTCGATGTGGTCGATCGTTCTCTCGGGCGGCCGCGACTAGGCGTCGGCGTCGGCGGCGGTGTCGGATGCCGCCACGGCCTCCTCCTCGAGGGCCTCTTCGGCAACCATCTCGCCGCCGTCGTCGGAGTCGAGGTCGTCGCGCACCTCGGCCTCCGCTGCTGCGTTGAGGGCCTCGACCTCGGCATCGGCGTCGTGGCGCTCCGGTGCCGCGGCACCCCGCCGCGACTTGCCCTTGCCCTTGCCCTTGGCGCTGCCGCGCTTGTGCTGGACCTTGGGCTCCTTCGACAAGGGAGCGAGGACCATCAGCATGTTGCGGCCGTCGAGCTTGGGCATCGACTCGGGCGTCGCGAGCTCCTGGAGGTCCTCGGCGAGCTGGTCGAGGATCTTGCGACCGAGCTCGGTGTGGCTCATCTCACGGCCCCGGAACATGATCGTGATCTTGACCTTCGAGCCCTCCTCGAGGAAGCGCACCACGTGCTTCTTCTTGGTCTCGTAGTCGTGGACGTCGATCTTGGGCCGGAACTTCATCTCCTTGACGACGACCTGGGACTGCTTGCGCTTGGCTTCCTTCGCGCGCTGGTCCTGCTCGTACTTGTGCTTGCCCCAGTCCATGATGCGACAGACCGGTGGGCTGGCGTTCGCCGCCACCTCGACGAGATCCAGTCCTGCCGCTCTCGCTATCGACAGCGCTTCCTGGCTGCTCTTGATGCCGAGCTGCTCACCGTCCGCCGAGACGAGACGCACCTCGCGGACGCGGATGCGGTCGTTGACACGGGGCAGGTTCGCGCGGTCGTCGCGTGGCTTGGGCCGTGGTCGTGCGATGGTCGGCGCCTCCTGGTCGCTGTGGTCCTGGGCTCCTCGCCCACCGACTGACCACCGACGCCGGCCGATGCCGCGCGTGCACGCGGGATCTCACCGACCTCGCGAGCGGTCCCCGGAGGTGAGGGGCGGCCGATCGCGTACGCTGCGGCCGGAGGATCCCCTGCTTGGCCCGCTGCGGTCCGTCGGGCCGGTCGCGGGTTCCGCGAGTATAGGGACACTGCCCCAAGGAGATCGCATGGAGAAGAAGCTGTGGACACCCGGCGGCGAGGTGCCGGTCGGCTCCGACCAGGGTGCCGCGCCGCGCCAGCCGGCGCCGGCACCCACTGCCCCTCCAGGGGCGTCAGCCGGCGCCACCGGGGCACCATCGGAGGAGGAACTGCGTGCCGAGCTCGAGATGCTCGCGCAGGTGCCTGTCGGATCGATAGTCCTCCAGTATGCGTCGACGCTGCTCACGGTTGCCCAGCTGCACATGGCGCCTGGTGAGCTGGGCGAGGCCCGGTTCGCCCTCGACGTGCTCGCAGCGGTCGTCGAGTCTTCGGGCGAGCGCCTCGGTGCTGCGGCTCCGCAGCTGCGTGAGGTGCTGAGCCAGGTCCAGCTCATGTTCGTCGAGGCCACCCGCCTCGAGGACGAAGCGCAGTCCGGCGGCGGCGAAGGCCAGGAGGGCGCAGCGTCTGCCGGAGACGAGCCGTCCGCGGACGGGAGCTGATGGTCGCCGGCCGCGACGTAAGCGCTCCCGAGGCCGCCAGCGGCGAGCTCGCAGTCCGTGCCGTCATCGGGCTCTTCCTGC
>JAIBAC010000080.1 GCA_019695375.1 Acidimicrobiia bacterium | reverse complement strand
TGCCGCCGCCAGATGCTGTGCCGGGGGCGGTGGTGCCGGGTCCGGATGTGCCGCCGCCGGAGGATGTGCCGGGGCCGGTGGTGCAGGGTCCGGATGTGCCGCCGCCTGATGATGTGCCGGGGCCGGTGGTGCCGGGTCCGGATGTGCCGCCGCCTGATGATGTGCCGGGGCCGGTGGTGCCGGATCTCGCGGGGTCCGCCCGCGCCGGTGGGAGCGCATCGGTCGACACGGCTCCCACGAGCCTCGATCCCGCCGTCCAGCAGGCGGTCGACGCCGCCTTCGCACTCGTCGGCACGTTGCGCGGCCTCGGCCTCGTGCCCTGACGCGTGGCCGGGTAATCTGACGCACCGTCAGAATCCAGTCCACGTGCGGGGGATCGCGAATGGTGACGCGAGAGGAAGTCGAGGCCCAGCTCACGGCACCCGGCGCGATGTTCGAGATCACGGGTGCCGAGGTCTTCGGTGCGCCCGTCGACGTCTTCGTGCAGCGTCCCCCGCACCTGCGTGCGCTGCTCGAGCGCTCGGCTGACTTCGGAGACGCCGAGTACCTGGTCTTCGACACGGGGGTGCGCCTGACGTTCGAACGGCACCTGCGCGCCGTCGCCGACGTCGCCGACGCTCTCGCACGCGACTACGGCGTCGGCCGCGGCGACCGCGTCGCGATCCTGGCGGCGAACTGCCCCGAGTGGATCCTGGCGTTCTGGGCCGCGGTCAGCCTCGGCGCCGTCGCCGTCGGGATGAACGCGTGGTGGGCGGGCGACGAGATCCGCTACGGGATCGACGACGCCGAACCGACCGTGCTCGTCGCCGATGCAGCGCGTCTGGCGCGCCTCGGCGGCGCCGACCCGGGTGTGGCGGTCATCGAGATCGAGTCCGGCTTCGGCGCCCTGTGGGAGACCGAGCGCGGCGCTGCGCTGCCCGCTGTCGCGATCGACGAGGACGACCCCCTGTGCATCCTCTACACCTCCGGTACTACCGGCCGGCCCAAGGGCGTCGTCAACACCCACCGCAACGTGCTCGGCCTGATGGCCCTGCAGATGTTCGTCGGGATCCGCGGGATGATGATGCACCCGCCGGCACCGGAGGTCGCGGCCGCGATGCCGCCGCAGCGCTGCCAGCTCGTCGGCAACCCGCTCTTCCACGTCTCGGGTGTGTACACGCACGTGGTGACGATGCTGGGCACCGGCACCAAGACCGTCTGGACGACAGGTCGCTTCGAGCCCGAGAAGATCATGCAGCTGATCGAGGCGGAGAAGGTGACGGGCTGGTCGCCGATGGGGTCGATGGCGGCGCGTGTGGTCAACCACCCCGATGTGGGACGCTACGACCTGTCGACGGTGCTCACGTGCGGCTCCGGTGGGGCGCCGATGCCGACCGAGGTGCAGCGGCGTCTGCGCGAGGTGTTCCCCAACGCCAAGAAGGTCGTGGCGGTCGGATACGGCCAGACCGAATGCGCCGGCCTCGCGACGCTCAACTTCGGTGACGGCCTCGAGGACCACCCCGACTCGGTCGGATGGGCGCTGCCCACGATCGACGTCTCGATCCGCGACCCGTTCGGTGAGCCTGTCGCCGACGGCACCGAGGGCGAGATCTGGCTCCGCGGCCCGGTGGTGATGAAGGAGTACTGGCGCCGCCCTGACGACACCGCCGAGGTGCTGACGCCAGAGCGCTGGCTCCGCACCGGTGACATCGGTCATGTCCGCGACGGGATGCTCTACGTCAACGCCCGCGCACGCGACATGATCATCCGCGCCGCCGAGAACGTGTACCCCGTCGAGATCGAGATGCGTCTCGAGGAGCATCCGGCCGTGTCCGAGGCCGCGGTCGTGGGCGTCGACCACCCCGAGCTCGGACAGGAGGTCAAGGCCATCGTCGTGCTCGAGACAGGCGTCGACGTGGGCGGCGACATCGAGGCCGAGCTCACGGCGTGGGTGAGCGAGAGGCTCGCCTACTACAAGGTCCCCGCCCACTGGGACGTGCGCGGCGAGGCCCTGCCCCGCAACGCCGCCGGCAAGGTGATGAAGAACGTCCTCGTCGGCGCCGCCGACAACCCCTTCGTCGACGACGCCACCTGACACGGTCTGTCGCCGTTCTCGGCGCGGACACGGACGCGATCCCCGTTCTCGGCGCGCAGGCGGCACCATAGTGCCGCCGCCGCGCCGAGACCGGGCTGGATGTCCACCTGCGCGCCGAGTCTCGGAGGTAGGGTCGCCCGATGATCTGCCCCCGGTGCGGCACCGACGCCGAACAGGAGTACTACGGGCCCTGTGCGGCGTGCCGCGAGCAGCTCCGCGCCGGAGCCGCGGCCGCTGCCCGTGCCCGCGGAGATGCGAACAGGGAGGAAGTGGCGCCCGACGAGGACCGTGCCTTGCAGGGCCAGGAGCGCGCCATAGGCTCGTGACATCCCCTCGGCAGGCCGGCACCCCATGATCATCGGAATCGACCACGTGCAGCTGGCGATGCCGGAGGGCGAGGAGGCAGCCGCGCAGCAGTTCTACGAAGGCATCCTCGGCCTTCGGCGCGTACCCAAGCCACCAGAGCTGCAGGGGCGGGGCGGGTGCTGGTTCGAGGCCGGCGACGTGAGCATCCACCTCGGCGTCGAGGACGGGTTCAGACCTGCACGCAAGGCCCACCCCGCCCTGGTGGTCGACAGCCTCACGGAGATGATCGAACGCCTCCAGGCCGGCGGCCTCCCGGTGCGAACCGATGTGGTGCTAGCGGGCTATGAGCGCATCCACACCGAAGATCCCTTCGGCAACCGGATCGAGCTCATGCAGCGAGTAGTGCGCTGATGTCCGTCGTCGGAGCGGTGTCGCAGGCCCGCCCTACGCTCACGGTGTGTTCGGGAAGAAGACCTTCAACACCAGGGTCGCCGCCGGCAGGCGGCCCGTGGGCATCCCCGAGCGCGACTGGGACGAGCGCCGTGTCGAGTTCGTGACCAGCGACGGCGACGTCATCTGGGCCGGGCCCGCGTCCCGCATGCCGCGCAGGATCGAGTACCACGGACGCAAGGGCTGGCGGATCAGGTGGTAGGCCGTGCGGCGAGGCGCTTCGCCTGGGCGCCCAGTGTGCGCAGTTCGCTGCGGCGTGCACCGGCGAGGTCGGCGGTGAGGCCGGCGAGGAGGACGGACTTCGTGGCGGCCGCGGCGCCCGCAGGCAGCGACGCGATCTCCTCGGCCAGCCCTCCAGCGACCGCGTCGACGTCGGTGTCGTCGACGACACGGTTCACGAGGCCCATCGTGAGCGCCTCAGCGGCGTCGACGCTGCGCCCGGTCAGCATCAGGTCGAGGGCACGGCCGTAGCCGACCTGGCGCCACAGCAGGAACGACGACCCGAACTCGGGGGACAGTCCCACGCGCGCGAGGTTGAACGTGAGCGTCGCCGACTGCGCCGCGACACGCAGGTCGCAGGCGAGCGCGAGGGTCGCACCACCCCCGTGGGCCGGGCCGTTGAGCGCGCACACGACCGGCTTGGGGTGCGTGACGAGCTCCTCGACCGGCCACAGCGGCCGGTCGCGCTTCTGCGTCAGCGTGGCGTCGGGGCCCTCGAAGGCCTCCTTGCGGTCGACGCCGGAGCTGAAGGACGGGCCCGTGGCACAGATCACGAGCGCCCCGACGGCGTCGTCGGTGGCCGTCGCCTCGAGCTGGTCGCGCAGGGCGGTGGCCATCGCGGAGGTCATCGCGTTGCGCACCTCCGGGCGGTTGAGCCGCAGCCACCGCACCCGGCCGTGGTCGGTGACGACGAGGTGGTCTGTCTCCATCGGGGACCCACGGTACCGCGAATGCGCCGCTACGCTTCTGACGCTCCGTCAGATCGCTTGCTGGGCAAGGGGGAATGGCAACTATGCCGGTGCGCGCCGACCTCGACCACGGCACCATCGCGCAGATGGTGCGCAACTCGGCGGCGAAGTGGCCCGATGCCGAGGCAATCGTCGACGGCGACGTGACCCTCACCTACGCCGCGCTGTCCGCCAGGGTCGACGCGGCGGCCGCGGCCTTCGTCGCTGCCGGGATCGAGCGCGGTGACCGCGCCGCGATCTGGGCGCCCAACATCTGGGAGTGGGTGGTGGCGGCCGCAGGTCTCCACAGCGCCGGTGGCGTGCTCGTACCCCTCAACACCCGGTTCAAGGGCACGGAGGCCGCGTACGTGCTCGGCGCGAGCCGGGCGCGGATCCTGTTCACCGTTCAGGGCTTCCTCGACGCCGACTACGTCGGCATGCTCGACGCCGCGGGCCGGCCCGACTCGCTCGAGCGCGTCGTGGTCCTGCGCGGCGACGTACCCGCAGGTTGTGAGTCCTTCGCCGGCTTCCTCGCCGCAGGCGAGGCGGTGGACCCCGCAGAGGTGGACCGGCGCGTGGCCGCGCTCGGGCCCGACGACGTGAGCGACATCCTCTTCACGTCGGGCACCACGGGACAGCCCAAAGGAGTGGTGCAGACCCACGGTCAGACCCTCCGCGCGTACGGGTCGTGGAGCGAGGTCATCGGTCTGCGCCCCGGCGACCGCTACCTGATCGTGAACCCGTTCTTCCACGCCTTCGGCTACAAGGCCGGCTGGACCGCGTCGCTGCTCAACGGCGTCACGATCCTGCCGCACGCCGTCTTCGACGCGGCGGCCGTGCTCGCACGCGTCCCGGCAGACCGCATCAGCGTCCTGCCCGGGCCGCCGACGCTGTACCAGACGATCCTCGCGGCACCCGACCTCGCCGACCACGACCTGTCGAGCCTGCGCCTCGCCGTCACCGGCGCTGCCGCGATCCCCGTCGAGCTCATCCACCGCATGCGCCGCGACCTGACGTTCGAGACGATCATCACCGGCTACGGCCTGACCGAGGCGTGCGGCATCGCGACCATGTGCCGCTACGACGACGACCCCGAGACGATCGCGAACACGTCGGGGAGGGCGATCCCCGACGTCGACGTGCGTGTCGTCGACGACACCGGCACCGAGGTGCCCCGCGGTGAGCCCGGCGAGGTCGTCGTGCGCGGCTACAACGTCATGCGCGAGTACTTCGAGGACCCCGCGGCCACGGCCGAGGCGATCGATGCGGACGGCTGGCTCCACACCGGTGACGTCGGCGTGATGGACACGCGCGGCTACCTGCGCATCACGGACCGCACCAAGGACATGTTCATCGTCGGCGGGTTCAACGCCTATCCCGCCGAGATCGAGAACCTCGTGCTCGCAGCCGACGAACGCGTGGCGCAGGTCGCGGTGGTGGGGACACCGGACGAACGCATGGGCGAGGTCGGCGTCGCGTTCGTGGTGGCCAAACCCGGCGCCGAGCTCGACGCAGCCGATCTGACAGCGCGCTGTCGCGAGTCGATGGCGAACTACAAGGTGCCGCGCCGGTTCGTGTTCGTGGACGAGCTCCCGCTCAACGCGACCGGCAAGGTGCAGAAGTTCGTGCTGCGCGACCTGCTGGCACGGGAGGGCGCGTGAGCGGTGTAACGCTCGGCACGTTCGACACGCTCGAGGTCTACCGCGACGGTCACGTCGGCTGGCTCGTCATGACCCGCCCCGAGACGCTCAACGCGCTCAGCATCCGGATGCTGGAGGAGCTGCCCGCGGCGTGGGCCGCCCTCGACGCCGACACCGACGTGCGTGTGATCGTCGTGACCGGGACCGGGCGCGGTTTCTGCACCGGCGTCGACGTCAAGGAGCTCGCCAACGACCCACGTGGGATGAAGGTGCATGCCGCCAAGGTCAAGGCCAACGCGCTCGGCATCACGTCGTTGCACACCAGGGTCTGGAAGCCGGTCATCGCCGCGGTCAACGGGGTCTGCGCCGGCGGCGGACTCCACTTCGTCGCCGACAGCGACATCGTGGTCGCGGCGTCGGACGCGACGTTCCTCGACCCCCACGTGTCGGTCGGGCAGGTGTCGAGCTGGGAGCCGATCGGCCTGTTGCGCAAGGGTGTGCCCTTCGACACCGTCGCACGCATGCTCTTCCTCGGCCGCCACGAGACCCTCGACGCGCACGAGGCTCGCGGGTCGGGCATCGTGGGCGAGGTCGTCGATCCGCCCGAGCACCTCCGGGAGCGCTGCCAGGAGCTCGGCGAGCAGATCGCGTCGAACTCGCCGTCCGCGATGATGGTGTCCAAGAAGGTCATGTGGGAGTCCCTAGACCGCGGCCTCGACGATGCCCTCGCCAACGGGGCGCGTGCGCTGGCGGGCTTCTGGCGCCACCCCGACGCGATGGAGGGGCCGCGGGCGTTCGATGCCGGGCGTGATCCGCAATGGGCGCCCCCTGTCGGGCCCGAAGACCTCGCATGGGAGGAGAACCGGACATGACCGCATGTGTGACCGGCTCGGCGTCGGGCATCGGCGCCGCGACACGGAGGATGCTCGAGGACGACGGCCACGACGTCATCGGGGTCGACCTCCGCGACGCCGAGGTCGAGGCCGACCTGTCAACCCAGGAGGGACGTGACTCGGCGGTGGCCGCCGTCGTCGCGGCGCTCGGCGAAAGGCCGCTCGACCGGCTCGTGTGCTGCGCGGGGCTCGGCCCGACGGTGCCGCCGCGCCTCATCGCGGCGGTGAACTGCTTCGGTGTCGTCGACGTCCTCGACGGGCTCCTCGCTGCGATGCGGGACGGCGGCACCCCCGCTGCGGTCGTGATCGCGTCGAACTCGGCGACGTTCGCGGCCGGCGACGACGACAGCCTCTGCGACGCGCTCCTCGGCGACGACCGCGCGGCGGCGCTCGACCTCGCCGAGACGCTCCCCGCCGCGCAGGTGTACGGCCAGTCGAAGCGGGCGGTCACACGCGCGGTGCGCCGCCGCGCCCAGCAGTGGGGCGAGGCGGGCGTACGCCTCAACGCCGTCGCTCCCGGCCCCGTCGACACGCCGCTGCTCGCCGCAGTGGAGGCGTCCGAGCTCGGCGCTGCCGCCGCAGCCCTGCCGATCCCCCTCGGCCGCCACGCCAGCGCAGCCGAGATCGCCGGCGTCGTCGGTTTCCTGCTCGGCCCCGCATCGGCGATCGTCCACGGCTCGGTCGTCTTCGCCGACGGCGGCATCGACGCGATGGTCCTGCCCGACCGCATCTGAGCGGATCTCGGCGCGCAGACGCACGTGCGACCGGGTCTCGGCGCGCCGACGGCACCATGGTGCTCGCTGCGCGCCGAGACCGGCTCTGGCGTCTCGGTGCGCGCCGAGACCGGCTCCGGCGTCACCCGGCTGGACCGAGGCCGAGGCGGATGCCAGCCTTGGCCGATGGAGTTCGACCTCTTCAAGGCGGCCGAGGAGCGCATGCATGCCGGCGTGGCGGCCGCGATGCACGAGTACGACCCCGACTTCCTGGCGCGCATGCTCCCTCTGATGGAGCGCTACACGAGCTGGTTCGACGCCGAAGTGCGCGGCCTCGACCGGCTCCCGCCCAAGGAAGAGGGACCCTTCCTGCTCGTCGGCAACCACTCCGGTGGCGCCCTGACACCGGACACGTCGGCGTTCTTCTGCGCCTGGTACCGCGAACGCGGCCTCGACGACCCCTTCGTCGGTCTCGCCTTCAACCTCGCGTTCGCGCTCGAGCCGATGGCACGCTTCTTCCAGCGCCTCGGCGAGGTGCCCGCATCGATGGACAACGCCGAGGCGGCGCTCGCCGCCGGATACCCCGTCCTCGTCTACCCCGGTGGCGACTACGACACCTTCCGTCCGTGGAGCGAGCGCAACCGCATCGACTTCGACGGCCGCAAGGGCTTCGTGCGCCTCGCCCTGCGCCAGGGCGTCAAGGTGGTACCCGTCGTCGGCCACGGCGGCCACGAGACGCTCATCGTGCTCTCGCGTGGCGACCGCATCGCCGCCCGCATGGGCCTCGACCGCCTCAACACCAAGATCTTCCCCTTCGCCGCAGGACCCTTCGGCATCACACCGGCCATGATCGGCCCGCAGCTGCCGTTGCCGGCGAAGATCACCGTCGAGGTCGGCGATCCGATCGACTGGAACCTGCTCGACCTCGGGCCCGACTCCGTCGACGACGACGAGATCGTGCAGGAGTGCTACGACGAGGTCGTCGAGACCATGCAGGCGATGCTCGACGCGCTTGCCGCCGAGCACCCGTCGCCGCTTGCCGAGGGCGTCGCGTCGAAGCTGCGCGCCGCGGCTCGGTGGCGCTCCAACGGGTCGGCAGACACCTGATGGCCGACAGACTCGCAGCGCTCTGCGATCCCGCGCACACGGCGCTCTGCACCCAGGAGTGCCAGCGCGGCGTGATCGGCGACCGTGCCCGCCTTCCCGAGCTCGCCGAAGCGGCATCGCTGGCGGCGATACCGAACGCGGCGCGACTCGCCGCAGCGGCACGGGCCGCGGGCGTGCAGGTCGTGCACGGCAACGCCGCCCGCCGCGCCGACTCCAAGGGCTCCAACCACAACGCGCGGCTCTTCGCGGCGATGGGGCGCCTGGACCCGCTCCTGCCCGGCTCGAGCGACGTCGAGGTCGTGCCCGAGATCGGCTGCGAGCCCGAGGACATCCTCACGGTGCGCCTCCACGGCCTCTCGCCCATGCACGGCACCGAGCTCGACGCGATCCTGCGCAACCTGGGAGTCACGACGATCGTCGTGGTCGGGGTGTCGGTCAACGTCGCGGTCACGAACTTCGCGTTCGACGCCGTCAACCTCGGCTACCAGGTCGTGATCCCGCGCGACGCGGTGTGCGGAGTGCCGGTCGAGTACGCCGACGCCGTGATCGACAACACGCTCGCGCTCGTCGCCACCGTCACGACGACCGACGACCTGCTCGCGGTGTGGCCGCGCCCGGCGCTCTAGCGCCCCTTGAACTCGGGATCGCGGCGCTCCACGAAGGCTGCGACCCCCTCGCGCATGTCCTCGGTCTGGAGGTTGACCTCCACCAGCGCGGCCTCGGTCGCGAACGCGCCGGCGAGGTCGGTGTCGAGGCTCGCGTTGACCATGCGCTTGGTGAACGCGAAGGCGCGGGTCGGCCCGGCGGCTATGCGGTGCGCCCACTCCGACACGGTCGCCTCGAGCGCGTCGTCGGCGACCACCTTGTTCACGAGCCCGATGCGTTCGGCCTCGGCGGCCGGCACGTCGTCGGCGAAGAAGAACAGCTCTTTGGCCTTCTGCGGCCCGACGAGGCGGGGCAGGAGATAGGCGCCACCGCCGTCGGGTATGAGGCCACGGCGGGCGAAGATCTCGATCAGCTTCGCCGATCGACCCGCCACGACGAGATCGCACGCGAGCGCGAGGTGCGCACCGATCCCCGCGGCGGTGCCGTTGAGGCCGCAGACGACGGGCTTCTCGCACTCCCAGACGGCGCGGAAGAGGCGCTGCGCGCCGGTGCGGATCATCTCGGTCACGTCGCCGGCGACGCGGTCCCCGGCTGCACCACCGGAGATGTCGGCGCCCGTGCAGAACCGCTTCCCGCGGGCCGTGAGCACCAGCGCCCGCACGTCGTGGTCGCCGTGGGCGCCGTCGAGCTCGTCGATGACGCGGTTGCGCATGTCGGGGGTGAGGGAGTTGCCGCGCGCGTCACGGTCGAGGATGATCCAGCGCACAGCTCCGTCGTCGCGGATCCCTAGGCCCTCGACGGGGGAGGTCTCTGTCATGTCGCCCACATCCCTTGTCCAGACTGGAACCTGACGGATCGTCAGGTACGAGGGTAGACTCCCGCCGCCATGGACCTTCGCTACTCCGCCGCCGAGGAGGCCTTCCGCGCCGACCTGCGCACCTGGCTCGCGGCGACCGTTCCCGATGTCGGCCCCCCGCCGCCGTCGAACGACCTCGTCGCCCGCCGTGCCTACGACACCGCCTGGCAGGCGATGCTCTTCGATGCGGGCTACGCCGGCATCGACTGGCCCCGCGAGTACGGCGGGCGCGGCGCGTCACCGGTCGAGACGCTGATCTTCCACGAGGAGTGCGCTCGCGCCGGCGCACCCTACGTCGGCGTCAACTTCGTCGGCTGCCTCCACGCGGGACCAACCCTCATCGCCGAGGGCACCGAGGCGCAGCAGGCCCGCTACCTGCCCAGGATCCTGCGCGGCGAGGAGCTGTGGTGCCAGGGCTTCAGCGAGCCGCAGGCCGGCAGCGACCTCGCGTCGCTGCGCACCCGCGCCGAGCGCGACGGCGACACGTACGTGGTGAACGGCTCGAAGATCTGGACGAGCTTCGGCGAGATCAGCGACCAGATGGAGCTCCTCGTCCGCACCGACGCCGACGCCCCCAAGCACAAGGGGATCACGTGGCTCGTGTGCACGATGGACACGCCCGGCATCGAGGTGCGCCCGCTCGTGGCCGCGAACGGCTCGGTCGAGTTCGACGAGGTGTTCTTCGACGACGTGCGCGTGCCCGTCGAGAACCGCGTCGGGGCCGAGAACGGCGGCTGGCGCGTGGCGATGGTCACGTTCAGCTTCGAGCGCGGGTCGGCGTTCGTGTCCGAGATGATCGAGGTCGCGCGCGAGACAGCAGCGCTTGCCGAACTGGCACGCAAGGTCACACGGCGCAGCGGCACGGCATGGGACGACGCCGCGCTGCGCCGCGACATCGGTCGGCTCGCCGCCGAGCTCGACGCCCTGTGGGCGCTCGTGAAGCGCAACGTGAGCGAGGCGGCGCGCACGAACGAGCCGCCCGGGGTCGGCGGCTCTGTGCTCAAGCTCGCGTTCACCGAGCTGAACCAGCGGCTCGGGGAGCTGACCATGTCCGTCCTCGGCCGTGCAGGGGCGGCAGCCACCGATCTCGACGGGCTGCCGCTCGCCGAGCTGACCGAGCGGTCCGTGCGGTCACTGGCACTCACGATCGCAGCGGGCACGAGCCAGATCCAGCGAAACATCGTCGCCGAGCGCATCCTCGGCATGCCGCGGGGGTGACGGGTGGACCTTCTTCCGACTGACGACCAGTCCGAGCTCGCAGCGGCCGTGCGCGCCCTGTGCGAGGCCCGCTTCGACGTCGACTCCCTGCGCGAGCTCGAAGGCAGCGGCTTCGACGCCGGCCGCTGGGGCGATCTCGCAGGCATGGGTGTCTTCGCCGCGACACTCGAGGAGTCCGCCGGTGGTGCAGGGCTCGGTGCCGCCGAGGCAGTGCTCGTGTTCGAGGAGCTCGGGCGTGCGCTCGTGCCGGGCCCGGTCCTGTGGACCCAGCTCGCGGCCGGGATCGTCGACGGTGCCGCTGCAGGCGAGACCGTGGTCGGCGGCCTCGATCTCACCGGCGGTGCTGCCGGGCCTCACCTCGTCGCCCACCTCGACGCGTGTGACGCCGTCATCGGGGTCGCGGAGGACCGTGTGCTGCGCTGGGACGCGGACGCGATGCGGGCGGTGCCTCTCGCCGACTCGCTCGACCCGCTCACGCCCGTGCACCACGTCGAGGAGCTACCGCCGGGCGACGAGATCGGCGGTGCGGAAGCCGCGGGTCGGATGGTCGCCGATGCGACGGTGCTCACGGCGGCGTTCGAGGTCGGTCTCGCGACAGCAGTGACCGACATGGCGAGCACGTACGCCCTCGACCGCGAGCAGTTCGGGAAGCCGATCGGGGCGTTCCAGGCCGTCAAGCACATCCTCGCCGACATGGTCGTGCGCGCCGAGGTCGCCCGCTCGGCGGTGTACGCGGCAGGTGCGACGCTCGACGACCCGGAGGCAGGGGACCTCGACCGCATCGTGCACGCTGCCAAGATCTGCGCCGACCTCGCGGCGGACAAGAACGCGCGGGCGTGCATCCAGGTGCACGGCGGCATGGGCTACACGTGGGAGGTGCCCGCGCACTACTTCCTCAAGCGGGCCTGGGTGCTCGAGCCGCTCTTCGGCGGGATCGCCGAGCACGCCGACGCCGTCGCCGCCTCGCTCGTGTCGTGACCGCGGGCGAGCTCCTGGGCGCCTGCCTCGGAGCGGCCGGAGTCACCCGCGTCTTCGCAGCCGGTGCCGGCGCCGGGATCGCCGGGCTGGAGGTCGTCGACGCCGTCGATCCAGCGGCAGCGCTCCTGATGGCGGCCGCCGACGGACGTCTCGGTGGCGGGGCCGGCGTGGCGTGTGTGGGACGAGGGGAGCTGTGGTTCACGGCCGCCGCCGGGAGCCCTCCCGACGTGAGCATCCACGTCGACGGTGCCGGCCGGCTGCCGGAAGCGGTCGCGTCGGCAAGTGGACAGGCTGCGGCACCGATGCCCGCGACCGTGCGCGTGCGCCTCGACATGGACCTCGGTGGGGACGCGCCGGCGGCGGCGCTGCCCGTCGCGCCGGCCGCGGAGGCCGACCGCGCCGAGG
>JAIBAC010000079.1 GCA_019695375.1 Acidimicrobiia bacterium | reverse complement strand
CGGCGGGGTCGGCGACGCGCTCGCCATGCGCGCCCATCGAGCGTGCGAGGTCGTCGTAGCGGATCTCGTTCAGGTCGGCGTTGACGGGGCCGGCGTCGCCGAGCGCGACGGCCTGGGTGAGCTTCACCATCCCCCACTGGCGGTCGGCGACGACGAGGAACACCACGGGCAGGTCGTGGCGGATCGCGGTCTCGACCTCCTGGGGATGCATGCCGAACGCGCCGTCGCCGGTGATGCAGTACACGGCCGTACCCGGGCGTGCGACCGCGGCGCCGAGTGCCTGACCCATTCCGGCACCGAGCATGCCCATGTGCGGGGTCGAGAGGACGCAGTTGGGCGTGCGGACCTGATGGAAGAAGTGGCCCCAGACCGCGGTGTTGCCGCCGTCGAAGACGGCGACGGCGTCGTCGGGGAACACCTCGCTGCACGTGACCGCGACATGGGCGGTGACCATCGGCGTCTCGGTGTCGGCCAGTGTCGTGTCGAGCTCGCGTCTCGCGGCGTCGCGGCCGGCCTGCAGCTCCGCCACGGCCTTCAGCGTCGCGGGTGGCGGCTGGTGGCCGTCCGCCTCGAGGCGGTCGGCGAGGGCGGACAGGAACAGCTTGGCGTCGGCGCGCACACCGAGGGTCACGGGCCGGTTGCGGCCCAGGGCGGCGTCGTCGATGTCGACCTGCACGAGCGCCTGCCGCTCCGGTGGCGCCCAGTTCGGGGGCCTCCCCCACCAGTCGGTCTCGCCGAGGCGGGCACCGACGCAGAGCACGGCGCCGGCGTTGTTGTGCACGGCGTCGACGGCCTCGACGAGGGGCATCGGCCATGCGAGCGGCGACGTCTCCGCGTACGCCCCGCGGCCGCTCCACGACGTCGTCACCGGTGCGTGCAGCACTTCGGCTACGCGGGCGAGCTCGTCCCATGCTCCTGCGTGCAGGACGCCGCCGCCGGCGTGGATCGTGGCGAGGCCGGCACGGGCGAGGATCGCCGCCGCCTGCTCGACGTCGCTCGACGACGCCGCCATCGGCTCCACTGCGCGGTAGCGCCGCGGCTCTTGCACGTGCGGAGGTGGGTCGAGCGTGCCGTTGACGAGGTCCTCGGCGATGTCGAGGTGCACGACTCCGGGGCGGCCCGTCCAGCACTCGCGCAGCGCCGTGCGGGCGAGCTCGGTGATGCGGGCCGGGGACTGCGCGGTCGCAGACCACTTCGCCATAGGCGCGATCACTCCGACGTGGTCGAAGTACTGGTAGGTGCCGCCGCGGTCGGGGTAGGTGATGCCGGTCCGGCGCGAGCTCGTGATGAGCAGCACGCGGTTGCCTTCAGCGTTCTCGACCGCGACGCCGGGTAGGGCGTTGGCGACACCGGGGCCGTTGCTGGCGATGCAGACGCCGAGGCGCCCGCTGAGGCGCGCGTAGGCGGCGGCCATGTGCACAGCGGTGCTCTCGTGGCGGGGCGTGACCAATCCGACGCCGCGGTCGCGCAGGGACGCGCACAGCTGCACGTAGGTCCCGTCGACGATCCCGAAGACGGTGTCGACGCCCTCGGCCGCGAGGATCGCTGCGATGGCGTCTCCGCCTGTTCCGGCTCCCATGGGCGCCGAGGCTACAGGGCTGCGTCAGCTGAGGCCGGGGACGAGGAACTCGCGGATGAAAGCCGCCTTGGCGTCGGTGTCGTCTATGTCGAAGTTGACCGACGGGGTGGCCGTGAGCGAGAAGACCATGCGCGTGATCCACTCGGCGGCACGCATCGTGTCGAGGTCGGCGCGGACCTCGCCGCGCTCGCGGGCGGCTTCGATCAGCGGCACGATCGCGTCCATCGCCATCGCGAGCATCGCACCCGCCTCGGTCGAGACCATGCGCGCTAGCGAGTCGGGGTCGGTCCGCATGAGAGCGGCGCTGACGGGGTCCTCGCGCATGTACCGCCCGGTGAGGCGCGCGACCTCCTCGATCTGCGCCGAGAGCCCGTCGAGTGCGGCGGTGCGCTCGGTGATCTCGATCAGGAACACGCGCGCGTGCTCGGCCGCGACGGCGTTGAACAGGGCGGCCTTGTCGGGGAAGTGGCGGTAGACGCTGCGCCGCGACAAGCCGGCCTCGCGGGCGATGTCCTCCATCGACGTCTTCTGGAATCCGTACCGCGCGAAGCACTCCTCTGCCGCCGCGAAGATCCGCTCGGCGTTGGTGGGCGGCGACTGAGCCGGCGCGTCGTCACGAACCGTCATGGTCACACATCCTATTGCACCGCCCGCATTTGCACATGGCACGTTTTCTGTTACTCTGTGCCATCCTGCACCGCGACCTCGAGGAGTCGGCCGTGCGCACGACATACGACGCCATCATCATCGGTGCCGGCCACAACGGGCTGTGCCTGGCGGCATACCTGGCGCGGGCGGGCCTCGACACCGCGATCATCGAGCGCCGCCACGAGGAAGGCGGCGGCGCCAACACCGAGGACCCCGTCGTCTCGGGGTTCCGGTTCAACATGCACGCCAACTACATGGAGTTCTTCGACATCATGCCGATGATCGAGGACTTCGACCTCGAGAACTGCGGGCTGCGCTCGATCACCGCCGAGAACCAGGCCGGCATCGCCTTCTCCGACGGGCGCCCCCCGATCGTGCTGCACCGCCGCGATCTGCTCGACAAGACCCACAAGAGCATCTCGCAGTACTCCAGCGCCGATGCCGACCTGTACGTCGAGATCCAGAACCGCATCAAGGACTTCGGCCCGCTGCTCGGCCTCGGCATGTACTCGCCGCCGTTCAAGGAGATGGACGACGGCCAGGCGGCCTATCTCGAGGCGGTCTTCGGCGACATGGGCATCACCGCCGCCGACACGGCGAAGACGCCGAAGGTGATGATCGACGAGCTCTTCGAGTCGCCCGAGATGCGCACGCTGCTCTACAGGGTGAGCGTCGAGTTCGGCGTCGGCATCGACACCGCCAACTCCGGCGGCATGATCCTCACGGCACTGCCGTGGATGATCGGCTGCTGGCGCCTCGCCAAGGGCGGCACCCACACCCTCGCGAAGGCGATGACGCAGGCGTGCTACGCCAACGGGGTCGACCTGATCGAGAACACCGAGGTCGACAGGATCATCGTCGAGGACGGCCGTGCCGTGGGCGTCGTCGCCCGCGGCACCGAGTTCCGTGCGAACAAGTGCGTCGTCACCAACGCCGACCCCAAGCAGACCCTCATCGACCACGTCGGCGAGGAGCACCTGCCACCGAACTGGGTGCGGCGTGCGAAGAACTTCCGCTTCGGCCCCAGCCACGTGCTCGCGACGCCGATGTTCTGCCTCTACGACGCACCCGACTACAAGTCGGCGCGCTGGGACCCCGACATCAACAAGACCCACTACACCGTCGTCGGCTACGACACGCCCGAGGAGGCGATCCGCTACATCCGCGACGCGTACTCGGGCACCGTGCCGGAGCCTGCTGCCGGTACATGGGTCAACAGCCTGTGGGACCCGTCGCAGGCCCCGCCCGGACGACACGCCGCGACCGGCTGGTACTTCTTCCCGTGCGCGAGCGAGCTGTCGGCGCACGAGTGGGCCGAGGTGCGTGCGACCTACAACGACCGCTTCCTGCAGCGCTGGGGCGAGTTCGCACCGAACATGAACCGCGACAACGTCATCGACGACAGGCTCTACACGCCCGACCAGATGGAGCGGAAGAACTACATGTGGGAGGGCGACTTCTCCAACGGTGAGATGTCGGTCGACCAGATGGGCATGAGCCGTCCGTGGCCGGAGGCGTCGAGCTACCGCCTCTACCTCGACGGCCTCTACCTGTGCGGCCCGTCGGCGTGGCCCGGCGGCGGAATGCGCGCCGCGGCGGGATACAACGCCTACAAGGTGATCGCCGAGGACCTCGACCTGCCCAGTCCCGTCAAGACCGAGCGGGGGTACTGAGATGACCCTGAAGGACACCTACGACGCCATCATCATCGGCGCCGGCCACAACGGCCTGACCCTGGGCGCCTACCTCGCCCGCAGCGGCCTCGACGTGATCGTGCTCGAACGCCGCCACGAGGAGGGCGGCGGCCTCTGCAGCGAGGAGGTCACCCAGGCCGGCTTCGTGCACAACATGCACGCCAACTACCACACCTTCGTCGACATGGCGCCGCCGGTCGCCGACCTCGACGTGCGCGGCCACGGCATCGAGTACGTGCGGCCCGACGTGCAGATGGCGTCGATCTTCGACGACGGCACAGCGCTCACGATCCACACCGACATGGACAAGACGCTGGCGTCGATGGCGCGCTTCAACGAGGACGACGCCGCGACCTTCGCACGCCTCTACGGCGAGGCGCACGGCTTCGTCGACCTCCTGCTCGGCACGCTCATGTACCAGCCGCCGCTGAGCGTCAAGGAGCTCACCAAGGCGCTTGCGTCGTTCGGGGTCGAGGACCGCTCGGAGTTCCTCTCGGTGAAGCTGCGGCGCGAGACCATCAACCAGTTCCTCGACCAGCACTTCAAGGACGACCGGATCAAGGCGCACCTCGCGTTCCACGGTGCGGTGTGCGCCTACACCAACGACGTGCCCGGCCTCGCGATCGGCTACCCGCTCCTCGTCGGCAAGATCGACAACTGGCACATCTGCCTCGGCGGCTCGCACCGCCTCGCGCACGCCCTGTGGCGCGACCTCGCCCAGCACGGCGGCGTCATGTGGTCCGACGCCGAGGTCACCAACGTCATCGTGGACGCCAACCGCGCCGTCGGGGTCCGCCTCGCCGACGGCATCGAGTTGAAAGCACGCAAGCTGGTCGCGTCGACGGTGTCGGTCGAGCAGACCTTCCTCGAGTTCGTCGACCCCGCCGACATCTCCGAGGAGTTCGCGACCGACGTCAAGACCAAGGTCCAGCACAAGGACTGGTCTCTGTTCTCGGTCCACCTCGCGATGAGCGCCTTCCCCGAGTACACCGCCGCCGAGTTCGACCCCGATGTGAACCGTGCGTGGGTCGTGAACCTCGGCATCGACTCGCCCGCGAAGCTCGACCGCGACTGGGCCGAGATCCGCCGCGGCCGCCTCGTCGAGCCGCAGCCGAACGCGGCGGTGAACTCCCTCTACGACCCGACGGACGCGCCACCCGGCTTCGCCACCGGCCTGCTGCGCCAGTTCGCGCCCTTCGCCGTCGCCGACGGCGGCGAGGGGGCGTGGGACGAGATGGGCCGCTGGTACGGCCAGAAGTGCATCGACGCATGGCGCCGCTACGCACCCAACCTCACCGACGACGCCATCGTCGACTGGTCGGTGTTCACGCCCCACGACATCGCACGCAAGCTGCCCAACATGGTCAAGGGCGACTGGATGATGGGCGAGATCAGCCTCGCCAACATGTTGGACCAGCGCCCCCTACCCGAGCTCGGCGAGTACCGCACGCCGATCGAGGGCCTCTACATGGCCGGTAGCACCCAGCACCCCCACGGCTTCATCACGTTCGGGCCCGGCTACAACGCCCTGCAGGTGATCGCCGACGACATCGGCATCGAGAAGTGGTGGCGCCAGATCTGAGCCGGCGGAGCTGATCAGCTGCCGCTGAAGCGCGGCTCGCGCCGCTCGACGAACGCCGCGACACCCTCGCGGAAGTCGTCGGTGCCGAAGAGGCGGAACGTCTCGGCGAGCACGCGTTCGGTGTGGGGGCGGAAGTCCTCGGTCAGGCCCTCGCGGAAGAGGCGCTTCATCGCCGCGATCGCGAGCGGCGCGTTGGCGGCGATCTCGTCTGCCCACGACCGCGCCACCGTGATGAGCTCGGCGTCGTCGACGACCTCGTCGACGATGCCGAGACCGGCCGCCTCGGCCGCGTCGAGGTCGCGGCCCAAGAAGGCGATGCGGCACGCGCGTGACCAGCCCACGAGGCGGGGCAGGTACCAGGTGCCGCCGCTCTCGGGTACGACGCCGCGTCTGGCGAAGCCGGGCAGCAGCTTCGCCGAGCGAGCGGTGAGGCGCATGTCGCAGCCGAACGCGAGGTCGAGGCCGTATCCGGCGGCGGCGCCGTTGATGACGGCGAGGACGGGGGTGTCCATCTCCTGGAGCACGACGGTCGGCAGGGCGTCGAGCGAGAGGGCCGCCGCGTCGACGTCGACGCCGTCTCCGCCGAGACCCGTGCCTGCGGCCGCGTCCTTGAGGTCGAGGCCCGAGCAGAAGCCCTTGCCTGCTCCTGTGATGAGCACACAGCGGACCGCGGCGTCGTCGTCGCAGCGCTTCAAGGCGCCGGTGAGCTCGGCGAGCATCCGCAACGTGATCGCGTTGCGCCGCTGCGGGCGGTTGAGCGTGACCGTCGCGACGTGACCGTCGACGTCGACGAGGACCTCTGGCTCGTGGGTGTCTGCAGGTTCTGCTGCCACGGTCGTCAGGCCTCCCGGTAGTCGTCGATCAGCGCCGCGAACTCCTCGACGCGCCCCTTGCCGCTGCCCGGCCACGACGCGATCACGTCGGTGATGCCGATGGCGGCGAGGGCGTCGAGGGAGCGGCGCACGTCGTCGTTGTCGCCGTCGAGGGACACGTTGGTGCCGCGGCGGATCTCGGCGGGGTCACGTCCGATCTCGTCGCAGCTGCGCCGCACCACCTGCCACTTGTGTGCGAGCGTGGCGGGGTCGCCGAAGCAGTGCCACACGTCGGCGTGACGTGCTGCGAGAGGCAGCATCCGTGCCTCGCCCGACGCGCCGATCCAGATCGGCGGCCACGGTTCCTGGATCGGACGTGGGCGCATGGTCGCCGCCTCGAGGCGGTAGTGGTCGCCGTCGACGTCGGCGGCGTCGGTGGTGAGGAGCGCCTTGTAGACCGTGAGGGCCTCCTCGAAGCGGTCGACACGCTCGCCGACAGGCGGGAACGGGATCCCGAAGGCGCGGTGCTCGGGCTCGAACCACGCTGCGCCGAGGGAGAAGTCGAGACGCCCACCCGAGACGTGGTCGACGGTGATCGCCTGCGACGCCAGCACCGACGGGTGGCGGTAGGTGACGCCGGTGACGAGGATCCCGAGGCGGATGCGCTCCGTGGCCGCGGCGAGCGCCGCCAGCGACGTCCACGCCTCGAAGCACGGCCCGTCGGGGTCGGCGTACATGGCCTTGAAGTGGTCGAAGAGCCAGAGACCCTCGAATCCCGCCTCGTCGGCGAAACGGGCACGGGACTCGATCTCCACCCACGGCAGGTGCTGCTGTGCGATGTCTATGCCGATGCGCATGGGACGCACGCTAGCGCCCCTCCCAAACGCGGGCAGGATCGCCCGCTGGCCCGACACCCCACCCGCGTTTACGGCCAGGCCCCTCCCAAACGCGGGCAGGATCGCGTGCCAGCACGACACCCCACCCGCGTTTACGGCCAGGCCCCCTCCCAAACGCGGGCAGGAATGCGTGCTGGTACCACACCCTGCCCGCGTTTGGTCGAGGTGCCGCGGTCCTTACGGACCGGGTGTGATCTCGAACGACTCGAACGCGAGGCTCGCGAGGCTCGACGCCGCATCGCGGTTGCCGCTGCCGTCGAAGCCGTAGGTCACGTTGAGCGGGGCACCGAAGAACCCACGCCCGCTGACCTTGAGCGCGAACTCGTCCTGGGTCAGGAAGTCGTTGTCGTCCTGGATGACGGCCTGGTAGTTGCAGAAGCCGACGTCCTTGCCGAAGATGCCCGGCGTCGACGGGTCCGTGCAGATGCCGAGGCCGCTGATGTAGGCCTCGACGGTCCCGTCGGCGTTGTGGGTGACGACACCGTTCTGGGTCAGCAGGTTCGCCAGCGCGTACTCGAGCGTGCCCGACTGGATCGTCACGTCAGCCCATGCGAACAGGCCCTGGTAGTAGGTGAAGATCGGGTTCCCGAAGAACAGGATCTGCTTCTTGCAGAAGTTCAGGAACGTGGCGGCCGAGAAGTTGCCTGCCGCTTCGAGGTCGACTCCGGGCAGTCCGGCGACGTCGGCGCTCAGGCACTTGAGGTCGGAGCGCTGCTGGTGGGCGTCGTTGTCGCGGTCGTCGTTGTTGGTGATCACCGACCCACCGGGGAACTCGAACTCGCACGGGACGCCGTCGGCGTCGTTGTCCTTGCCCGGCGCGCACTGGATGTCGTAGTCGGTGTCGATGCCGGCGATCGACCACCGCTCCCAGCTCGAGCACGGCGAGCCGCCCAGGGCGCAGATGCGCGACTGCATGTTCCAACCGTCGGGTGGTGACGGCTTGAACGTGTTCGCCGGGACCGTGATCTTCAGGCGGCAGTACGTCGCCGTGTAGAAGACGGTGCCGGTCGGGCAGTTGTCGTCGACGATGCCGCTGCCGAAGCCGCTGCCGCCGTTGTTGTCGACGAGGTTGGCGACACCGTCGCCTTCCATGTCCCACTGCACCTCGATCGTGTCGGGACCGTTGAGCGACACCGATCCCGGCGCGATGTCGCCGCAGTCGTCGAAGATGCTGTCGTCACGGCAGACTGCCGCCTCGAGTGTGATCGCCTGGTCCTGTCGTGCGTCGTAGGTGCTCTGCGTGGACCCGCCGACGCAGATGACCACGGTCGTGCACGGCGACGGGTCGTTGGTGATCAGGCCCCATTCCTCCGCTGCCTGGGCACCAGAGGCGCTCAACAGGGCGATGGCGGCGCCCCCGACGAGCACCAGACCGAACAACAGGAACCGGCGCGCGGCCCTGTTGGAGTGTTTGGATGTTCCCAGCATCTTGTCCCCTTGCTCCCGTGTCCGGCGCCCGTGGCCGGACCGTGCCCCGTCGCCCAGCTGCTCTGCGGGACTCCTATTGGTTCGCCAAGTTAGCGTCCTGGGCCTGTTCGCGGTAGGGGTTGTTCGCCCGCAGAGTCGCCGCGGCCTCGTCGCCCGCCGCCATCTCTGCGCGGCGGGCGTAGGCCCATCCCGGCGAGCGCAGCACGAACCCGAGGCGGTCACTCCAGGTCGTCGATCCCGCGACCTCCCGCAACATGTCGGCGTACTCGTGGGTGGCGATGCGAGCCGGGTTGAAGGTGTCGATGTTCTTCGTGAGCCCGTAGACGACCGGCTCGTCGGGATCCTCGGCCGCGAACGTCCCGAAGAGGCGGTCCCAGATGATGAGGATGCTGCCGTGGTTGCGGTCGATGTAGCGCTTGTTCGAGCCGTGGTGCACGCGGTGGTGTGACGGGGTGTTGAGCACGGTCTCGAGCGGGCCGATGCGACGGATCGCGTCGGTGTGGATCCAGAACTGGTAGAGCAGGTTCACACCACGGGCCGTCGCGACGAGCTCGGGACGGACCCCGAGCAGGCACAGCAGCGTCGACGGCACGAACAGACCGAACATGTCGGCGACAGGCTGGCGCAGCGCCGTCGAGAGGTTGTAGTGCTCGCTCGAGTGGTGCACGACATGGATCGCCCACATGAAACGGCTCTCGTGCATGAACCGGTGGTTCCAGTAGTAGATGAGGTCCCACCCGAGCACCGCGAGTGCGAGCGCCCACGGGCCACCACCGAGGTCGGGTAGAAGGCGGCGACCGAACATGCGGTCGGGGGTCGAGGCCATCGCCAACGCCGACGTCGCTGCAGTCGTACCCGCGGCGATCGTCGCCACTCCACCGGCTGACGCGATCTTGCGTGCCAGACGCCGGGCGCGGCGCCGGTCCGACCTGGTTCGTATCGCCACACCTGAGTCGGGTCGGATCTGCTCGTCGGGGCCGGCACCGACGCGGTCAGCGATGGTCGTCACGACCGCGGCCGCTGCCGTCGCTGCGAGAAGTGGCTTTCCCCAGCGGCCGAACCCGGGCGCCACGCGCCGGGCGATCCGGTCGGCGACGAGCGGCACCACCAGGCTGCCGACTCCCATCAGGAGGCTCGCGCGGGTGTCGCGTGGCTCGTAGTCCGCGGGGGTGGGCCCGCGCCGCTCGCGTCGGCGGCGCAGCCACCAATGCTCGACGGCCATGGCCCCGAAGTACGCGGGCACCGCGCCCACGGTCAGGTCAGCGATGGTTCCGTCCCCCGTCGATCATGGGTTAGAGGCTACCGGGACACGCTCCGTTCAGGCTTTTCGATCGGTGACCTACCTTCAGGACATGGATCCACTCACCCACGAACGGGCGGGCAGTTCGTTGCTGGCCGCACGCCCGACGCGTCAGGAGAGCTACGAGGCGGGCAGGTCCCGACGCAAGGCGCTGGCCCGCAGTGCTCACGCCGAACTCACGGTTCCCGCGGCCGACCGTGACCCGCTCGCGATCCTGGCGCACCAGGACGAGACCCGCCTCAGCGACCTCGTCCCGATCCGCTACGGGCGCATGGTCCCGACCCCGTTCACGTTCCTGCGCGGCGCTGCGGCGGTCATGGCGCACGACCTCGCCGCGTCTCCGCACACCGGACTCGTCGTACAGCTCTGCGGCGACGCGCACCTGTCGAACTTCGGTGCGTATGCCGGCCCCGATCGCCGCCTCGTGTTCGACCTCAACGACTTCGACGAGACGCTGCCGGGGCCGTTCGAGTGGGACCTCAAACGGTTGACGGCCAGCCTCGTGGTGGCCGCGCGGGACAACGGCTTCCCCGGCGACGCGGGTCCAGCCGCCGCGGCAGAAGCCGTGCGGTCCTACCGGGAGGCGATCACGCACTTCGCGTCGATCCCGATGATGGACACCTGGTACCAGCGCATGGAGGCCGAGTCGATCATGGACATGGCCGGCGAGTCCGCCGATGTCCACCAACGTGTGGAGCGTGCGGTCAAGAAGGCGAGCCGGCGTACGAGCCTGCAGGCGTTCGAGAAGCTGACCGCTGTTGTCGACGGCCGGCGTCGCATCGTCGCCGATCCCCCGCTCGTGGTCCCGCTGGAGGAGGACGAGCTGCCCGGCATCACCCGCCGTGTTTCGGCAGCGTTCGAGGAGTACCGCACGAGCCTCGCAGGTGACCGCCGTCACCTGCTCGACAGGTTCCGCTACGTCGACCTCGCGCGCAAGATCGTGGGCGTCGGCAGCGTCGGCACGCGCTGCCTGATCCTGCTGCTCGAGGACGACAGCGGGGCGCCGCTGTTCCTCCAGGCCAAGGAGGCCGACCGTTCGGTGCTCGAGGCGCACCTACCCGCCAGCCGGTACCGCAACCACGGCCGGCGTGTCGTCGAGGGCCAGCGGCTCATGCAGGCCACGAGCGACATCTTCCTCGGCTGGAGCCACGACGCAGAAGGTGAGGTCGACTTCTACTTCCGGCAGTTGCGCGACATGAAGTACTCCGGTGACATCGCCAGCCTCATCCCCGAAACCTTCTTGCGCTACGCGGCGCTCTGTGGTGCTGTCATGGCGCGGGCGCACGCGCGCTCGGGTGATGCGGCGGCGATCTCCGGATACGTGGGAAAGGGCGGCACCTTCGACTCCGCCATCTCCAGTTGGGCAGTCGCGTATGCGGACCAGACCGAGCGCGACCACGAGATGCTGGTGGAGGCGGTGGCGGATGGCCGTGTGGATGCGGTCCGCGGCGTGTGAACCTCGAGACGCTGCACTCCGGTACGCGTACAGTCGATAGATCTCCCATGGGTGGTTTGCGACGCTGCCAGGCGGCCCTCCTTGCGTGCGCCGTGTCCGTGACGGGATTTCTCGTCCCGATGAGCGCGCGCGCCCAGTCGAGTGATTCTGCGGCCGATCTCGAGCAGCAGATCGTCGCTCTCAAGGAGGTCCTCGACAGCGAGACCCGGCGCCAGGCGGACCTCGCCGCCAAGATCGACGAGCTCGACGCCCAGATCGACGCGTCGACGGCCGAGGAGCGCGACGCGCAGCGGGCGGTCGCGGCAGCGGAGTCGGCGGCGCGGGCGTCGGAGCAGCGCGTCGACCTGATGGCCAAGGAGCTGTACCGCCACCCGAACGACCGTCTCGCGTCGATCCTCAACGCCGGATCGCCGAACGACTACATCGTCGGCCAGCGCTACCTCGGCCTTGCGCTCCACCGCAACTCGGACGCACTCGACGCCAACCTGCGTGATCGCGACGACCTCGCCGAGCTCAGCGAGCAGCTGCGCGACAAGCGCCGTGACCTCGAGGACGAGCAGTCCAAGCGCGAGGCGAGCAAGAAGATCGTCGACGCGTCGGTGGCCAACCAGCAGGCCGCGATCGCCAAGCTCGAGAGCCTGCTCGCGACCGCCCGCAGCTCGGGAGCGCTGCCCTGGGGCGGCTTCCCCAACTGCACCGCGGCTCCGAAGACCGGCCTCGAAGGCCCGTGGACGCTCGAGGACTGGGCGGCAGCGACGCTCAAGAGCCTCGCGCTGCGGATGGGCCGTCCCGTCGGCGAGGTCCTCACCCACGAGCACATCGTGG
>JAIBAC010000078.1 GCA_019695375.1 Acidimicrobiia bacterium | reverse complement strand
TGACCGGCACCGCAGGGACGTACAGGAGCTTGCCGAGCGGCGAGGCCTGGTCCTCACGGGACGCCACTGCCCCCTGCGCACCCGCCGCGAACACCAGTCCACGTGGTGACCAGGCGATGCGGCCACCGTTCTCGCGCTCGCCGGTCAGCGGCCCGATCCAGGTCACGACGGCACCGCCGGGGGTCAGCTCGCCGACCGCGAAGCGCCCGTCGGGCGCGACCCAGGACGCGTAGCGGTGCGCGCCGCTCGGGTCGACGGTGAGCCCCATCAGCCCGCGGTCGCCGTTTGTGGCGACGTCGAGCTCGGCGACGAGCTTGCGCGACGTGCCGTCGGCGCTCACCTCGAACACGCGGCCGGTGCGCTGCTCGCCGTAGAGCAGACCGCCGTCGGGTAGCGCCGCTAGCGCAGACGCCATCGCGGCGGGGACGAAGACCCCCGGGCGCGCGACGTCGGTGGTGCGCAGACGCTTGACGCCGTAGATCCCGGCGGCCGCGAGGGCCGCCACCACGACGATCGCGACGACGACGCCGAAGAAGCGCTTCAGACCGGGATCTCCTCGACGGCGACGGTACGCATCACGTCTCCGGGCACGATCGCCTTCGCGACGTCCATCCCCGAGTCGACGAAACCGAAGAGGTTGTAGAGCTTGTCGAGCTTGCGGCGGCAGTCGTCGATCGTGATGAAGAACTGGCTCCCGTTCGTGTCCGGGCCGGCGTTGGCCATCGCGAACGTGCCCTCTACGTACTCGCCCACCACCGCTTCGTCGGCGAAGCGGTACCCCGGCCCGCCACGTCCGCTGCCCTCGGGGCAGCCCCCCTGGATCACGAACTCGGGCACGACGCGGTGGAACGTGAGCCCGTCGTAGTAGCCCTGCCGCGCGAGGACCACGAAGTTGTTGACCGTGACCGGGGCGAGCGCGGGGTCGAGGGTGCCGACGATGGAACCCTTGTCCGTCGTGATCGTCACGCGGTACTTCTTGTCGACGTCGATCTGCATCTCGGGCGCTGCGGGCACGGCGCGTCCTCCTGGCGCGGGGCGGTGCACGGAACGGCCAACGATAGTGCCGGTGCGTCTCCGGTCAGGGGTCATCGGCTGTCACGAAGTCGATCAGCTCCTCGACTGCGGTCACGAGCGGGGTCTCGAGGTCGCCCCAGTCGCGCACACGACCGAGCAGCGTGCGCCACAGCGCCCGTGGTTCCTCGAAGCCGAGCTCCTCGCAGAGCGCCTCCTTCCACGGGCGCCCACGTGGGATCTCAGGCCACTCGTCGAGGCCGATCACCGACGGCCGCACCGCCTGCCACACGTCGACGTAGGGGTGGCCGCGCACGAGCACGTGACGCGACGTGATCCGGGCCGCGATGCGGTCCTCCTTGGTGCCGGCGACGAGATGGTCGGCGAGGACCCCGAGCCGTCGCCCGCGCTCGGGGTCGAAGGTGTCCACGTACGCGGGCAGGTGGTCGAGACCGTCGAGACGTTCGACGACGACACCGACATGGCGCAGGTCGTCACCCCAGATGCGCTCGACGAGCTCGGCGTCGTGGAGTCCCTCGACGAGGATCCGCGACGGCCGCGCCACCCGTGCTGTCTCTCCGGGAGTGGCGATCGAGCCGCTCGGCGTGCGCACCGGTGCTGGTGCCTCCTCGCGGGCCGGCAGGACGAGCGTGACCGCGTACCCGTCCACGCGGAACGAACCGGGCTTCGGGTCGAAGAGGCGCTCCCGGCCCGAGGGGCTGCGAACGACCACACCGTTGCCTTCGCGACGGACCACGACGCCACCGAAGCCCGTGCCCCCGTGCTCGACCCGCAGCCCCGGCCGTGCCTCGACCTCGGGATAGCCGACCTGGCCGGGCACGACGCCGTCGAGCGGCGGGCTCAGGATGCCGGACCAGTTCTCGCGGTCGCGACCGCCGTGGTCCGCGCTCACAGGGGTGTGCCTTCGAAGAGGACGCCTCGCAGGAACGACGCGATGCGCCTGTCAGCCCACGCGACGGGATCACCTGCGGCGTGGAAACCGGCGTGGCCGCCCCAGTCGTTGAGCTCGAGCGTCACCGCCGCCCCGGACGCTACGGTGCCGGCACGCGCGTACGTGCCGTCGACTATCACCGGGTCGTCGGCGGCGTGCACCGCGAGCGTGGGCACGCCGATGGCGTGGAGCCGCTGCAGGGGCGACTCCCCACGCCAGTACGCGTACGCGCCTGCGTAGCCGGCTGCTCCCGCGATGAACACGTCGTCGAGCTCGGCAAACGACCGCGCGTCGGCGATCCGGGCACGTTCACCTCGCGTGAGCGCGGCAGCGGGCCTCAGGATCTGGCGCTTGGCCGAACGCAACATCACCTGGCGGTACCCCCACGCGCGGGGGCGTGCGAGCCCGGCGGCGGCGTCGACGAGATCGAGCGGGGCCGACACCGTCGCGGCCGCGCGCACCCGCGCCACCGTCGCGGCCTGCCCGCCGAGGAGGTTGAGCACGAGCACACCTCCCAGCGAGATGCCGACGAGCACGACGCCCGCCGCGCAGAGCTCCGGCCGGACGGCACTGAGGTGGTCGAGGACGGCAGCGAGATCGGCGCTGCGACCGGCGTGATGGGCACCCCGCGTCGTGGTGCTCGAGTCGCCGCATCCACGCATGTCGACGCGGGCGACACCGAAACCGAGGTCGTGCAGGTGACGTGCGGTCGCGCGCACGGTGGGGCTCTGCGCCGATCCACCGAGGCCGTGCACCACGACCGCGAGCGGCAGCGTGAGCGGGGCACCGGGGTCGATCCTGGGCCAGTTGACCGACACGGCGAGCACGTCGCCGTCAGGGAGGTGGACGTCGATGCGCTCGGCGCCGGCCGGCATCGGCGGGGCGTCGCGGAGGACGTGCCGGCGCAAGGTCTGGCGGTGCGGTCCGCTCCAGGCGCGTGGCATCCGCAGCGTGCCTTCGGCCGTCTCGGTCATGTCGCGCATCGAGTGGTCATGGGACGAGGGCGGCGAAGATCTCGGCGGCGCGTTCGTACAGCACGAGGTGGCCGACGTCGTCGATCACGTGCAAGCGCGCGTCCGGCACGACACGGGCGACGTACTCCGCCTGCGGCAGCGGCACGAGCGGGTCCTCGGCTCCGTGGAACACCTCGACGCGGATCTCGATGTCGGCGAGGTCGAAGCCCCAGTCGGCGAACTCGATCGCGACGTCGTCGCGCACACCACGCATCCCGGAGCGCATCGACTCCACCACACCTGCGAGGCCGGTCTCAGGACCGTACTCCGCGGAGTAGTCGCTGATCACGCGGCGGTCACCAGGCGACATCAGCATCGAGTAGAGGCGGCCGCTGACGCGTGGCCACCTGCGCGCGACGATCCGTGCAGGCGCGAGCATCGCCAGCGTCGCGGCCGACGCGACCCAGGGCGCGCGCTCGTTCAGGAGCAGGTAGACCTTCGAGTCCGGCGGGAGCACACGCCGCACCTCCGGGTCGTCGACGGGGCTGTTGCCGGACACGACCGCGACGGCGCCGAGGCCGGGCGCCGGGTCCACCGCGCACACGAGCGCGTATGGAGCGCCGGACGAGAACCCGAGCAGTGAGTGCTGCTCCACCCCGAGGTGGGCGAGGAGCGCCGTCACGTCCGCAGGCCAGTCGAGGTAGGTCCGTCCCGGACTGAGGTCGGACGCACCGATACCGGGGCGGTCCACGGCGACGAGGCGCACCCCCGCCGCGCAGGCGGGGTCGTGGAGGAGTCTGGCGTCGAGGCGCGAACCCGGGGTGCCGTGGAAGAACAGGACGCAGTGTCCGTCGTCAGCGCCGTACTCCGTGTAGCCGAGGCGGCGGCCGCCGGCGAGCAGAGCGTGCCGTTCCACCCACCGGGTGTCCACGTCGGCACGGGGCGAGGGCGAGGTCGTCACCTCGGCAACGGTAGCGTCGCCGGCACTCCCGTCACCGGTCACCGCGACGCGAGTGTGTGCTCGCTCGTCTCGGTGTAGGTGCTCACCTGGCCGAAGATCCTGGCGTACGCGGTCATCGACCGCGTCTCGCGCAGGACCATGCCGTCGTCGGTGGCGATCCACACGTCCGAGACCCGCTCGCCCGTGGGCGCACCGTCCTTGGGTACGAGCGTCACCACCTGGTGCAGGTGGTAGGCCGGCACCGCGGTCCCGCCGACACCGACGTTCTCGACACCGACGAACGTGGCCGTGCCGGTCGCCGCCGAGTCCGCGACGGGGGTGCTGGCCGTGGTCCGCACCGTGCAGTCGAACGGGAACTGCGCGCCGGGGGCCATGCCTGGCGCGACGACCACCACGGGGGTCGGGCAGATCGTCGTCAGCGTCGACTTGACCTGGCCGAACTGGCCGAGGTTGTTGCTCTGGTAGACGACGATGCTCTTGATGCTCAGGGACCCGTCACCACCGGCGCAGAACGTCGACTCGTCGGTGTGCTGTGTGTTCTGCTCGATGCTCAGGCGCCAGCAGCCGCCACCGGCGTCCGCGACGGTCGCCGGTTTCGTCGGACCCTGCGCTACCGGTGCCGGCAGGAACGGCGTGGTCTTCTCCGTGCCCGAACCCGTGAACGTGTAGTTGCCGGCGCGCGGGACGAGCACCGGCGCGGCACCACCCCCGGACCCGGTGGCACCGGGTGTGGATGCGCCACCGGTAGCTGCGTCGCTGCCACTGCCCGCCGCGCCCGCGGCTCCGGGGTCAGTGGCTGCCGGCCCCCCGGTGGGTGACGTCGTCGACACGGACGTGTCGAGGTCGAGAAGGCTGCCGTCGGGTGAGGTGGCCGCGGCGCCGCCTCCGGCTGCGCTCTCGCCGTCACCGTCGCCCGAGCCGGAGCCGAGCGCGAGCACGAGCACGACACCCACGACGACGAGGACCGTTCCCGCGATCGCCGCCAGTGTGCCCTTGTTCCGCCACCACTGCTGAGGCGCGTCGCCGCCGCGGCCATGGCCCGGAGGATTGGCGGCCGGCGCCGATGCCGGCCGGATCACGACGTCGTCCATCAGCTCCTCGACCCTTCCAGCCCCCTCCGGTAGAGGGCGTAGTTGCGTTGCCCGCCGGCGAGGTCCTCGGTGAGGACCTGCACGGGGTTGTCCACGTCGGTGATCGCGTAGACGACCGATCCGTACCGCTCCCGGATCCCGCGCCAGATCTCGAGGCCGACGAGTGCCATCACTCCCGCCTTGCGGTGACCGGGCAGCACCCCGGTCGTCTTCGGTATCGCCGCCGGCAGCTCCTTGCCCAGCTTCGCGGTCAGCAGGGGAAAGGCACTTCGGTGTTCGAGCTGTGACACCGGCACCCGGTCGTCTCCGGCACCGGCGACCGCGATGGGGCCGAAGTCCGCGTACGAGAGCTGGAAGCCGGCGAGCGCGCCATCGGCGTCGACGCCGATCATGGAGGTGTGGGGACACATCTTGGCGACGAACGACGCGCCGCACACAGCGGCGAACTCGTCGAACGAGAGCGGGGTGTAGGCGAATGCGTGCCCGAACGTGGCGTCGGCCGCGGCGTGCAGCTCGGGCAGGCGCTCCAGCCAGAGCTCTTCGGTGATCGGCAGGACGCGGTAGCCGGCATCGCGGGCGCGGGCCGCCGGTTCGACCATGACCTCCGCGAGCGGCCCGACGTCGTCGAAGCTCGCGTAGCGCGTGTGGTAGTGACGGAACGCCTCGAACCCGAGCCGCTCGAGCCGCTCCGGGTACTCCGGCGGGTTGTACGGCTCCCCGGGGAACGGGAGCCAGTCCCCACCGCCGCCCAGCACGAGCCGGTAGTTGCCGAACGTCGAGCCGTCGACGGGCCCGTACAGGACCGCGGCGCCGGCGTCCCGCGCCCATGACGCCGCGGCGTCGAAGAGCGCCGCGTCCGCGGCTGCATCACCGGCGCTCTCCCAGAACCCGAAGAACGCCGCCCGCGCGCCGTCCACCTCGAGTCCGTCCGAGACGAACGCAGCCAGGCGCGATCGTCCGGGGACGCACCAGGTGCGGACGCGCATCCGCGACAGGAGCGGGTTCGACGCGGAGAAGAACGCCGCGAGCACGGCGGCTTCCTCCGGGATCCAGCGCGGATCTCCGGCATACACGTCCTGCGCCAGGGCTGCGAACTCGCCGGACACACCTTCGGTGCCGTCGGCTGTCTGCACGTCCAACGGGTTGTTCCTCCTCAGTCGGCTCGTAGCTCGGCGGCTGGCTCGATCCGCGACGCGCGTGCCATCGGCCATGCCGCCGACAGGACCGCGAGGCACACGGCGACGAGAGCGGCGGCTCCGATCGCGGCGGGCACCACCGCCCAACGCACGGCGACGCCGTAGTAGGCCACGGATGCGAGCGAGAGCAACCACGTGAACAGCATCGTGACGGCGACGGCCGTCACCGCGCCGACGATCGCGACGACGACGGACTGGGTCAGGATCGTGCGCCGCTCCTGCGCGTCCTCCATGCCGACGGCGCGCAGCACCGCGCGTTCGTGGCGGCGTTCCAGCATCCCGAGCAGGAGCATGTCCAGCAGCGCCACGGCGGCGGCCAGCATGATCAGGTAGCCGTTGAGCACGAACGGGCGGAAGTAGCGTCCGATCGCGGCGGTGGCGTCGGCACGCCACCGCTGCGCGTCGAAGACCTCGACGGTGCCGATCGCTCCGAGGCGCGACTCGATCGCTGCCAAGTCGGCTCGCGGCTCGGGTTCGACGACCATCTGCGTGCGGATCGCAGCCCACTCGTCCGAAGCGGTGTCGAGGTCGGCGACGACCCAGTCGCCGACCGTCGAGTCGTCGGCGAGGACGGGGTCGAACACCCCCGTGACCGCGAACGTGGCATGGCCGTTCGCGGTCGTGAGCGTCACGTCGTCACCGGCGGCGACGCCGAGGCGCGACGCCGCGATCGTGGACAGCGCCACGCTCCCGGGCCCGAGGCCTTCGAGGGCCGACGGATCAGACGCGACCGTGCGCCTTGCGGTGGTGCTGTCGGGGTCGATGCCCACCACTATGCGGGGTTCGGTGTCCGACGGCAGCACGGCACGGCGTCTCTCGGTGGCGGTGGCGCCGGGCACGTCGCGCACGGCCGCAGCCGTGGTGTCGACGATCGCGGCATCGCGCTGATCCCAGAGGCCTTGCGCCGACACCAACAGGGCGTCGCCCAGCACCGTGGCCGCGGCGTCCGATGCGCTGCGTGCGGCCAGGGCACCGATGCTGGCGAAGCTCCCTGCGAGCGCAGCCGCCGCCGCGAGGGTCACCGTCGTTGCCGCCAGCAGCCGCGGGAAGCGGCGGAAGTCCGACCATGCCAGCAGCCCCTCGACAGGACGGACGCGGCCGAGGGCCGCCGCGAATGCCGACGCGACCAGCGGCACGAGCGGGACCACGGCCCCCAGGAGGCCGAGGAAGCCGAGGCCGAGGCCGACCATCGCGGCGCTCGCCGGCAGCTCCCCACGCCCGAAGGCACGCATCACCCACCAGCCTGCGAGCACTGCTGCGAGGCCGGCGGGCAGCGGCCAGAGCCGCACGGCGTGGATGCGGACCGAGCCGGCAACTCCCGTCGCCGATGCGAGCGGCCCACCGCGCACGACCGACACGGCGGCGGGTGTGACCGCGAGCATGCCTGCCACGAGCCCTGCGCCGACAGCGACGCCGATGTCGGCTGCCGCCAGATGCGGGGACAGCTCGACGCCGGTCCCGGCGAGGAGCGCGTTGCCGAACATGTTCACCAGGAGGCGGCCGAGGAGGAACCCGCCCGGGATCGCGAGCACGCCGCCGATCACGCCCAGCAGTGCGCCTTCGGCGAGGAAGCCCCCGACGATGCGACCCGGAGTCGCCCCGATCGCCCACAGCGTCGCCAGCGTCCCGCGCCTCCGGTCCGTGGCGAGCAGGACGCTGTTGAACGCGATGACGATTCCGACCATCAGGCCGCCGATCGACACCGACCCGAGCGCGGCCTGCACTGTGACGAGTGCCGGTGGCAGCTGCGCCGCCGGCTCGTCGATCGTGGCCGCGTCCCCCACCGCGCGTGTGAGAGCAGGGCGCACTGCGTCGACACGGTCACTCGCGACGACCACTTCGGCCGCCGTCAGGTACCCGCCGCGTCCGAGCAGCGCCGACGCAACCGCCGGAGATGCCGTGAGCACAACACGGCCGCCGCCGACATCGCGCACGACGCCGGCGGGGAACACGATCCCGATCGGCACCCCCGCGGGATCGCCACCGGGGAGCGTGACCGTGTCGCCGGCGACGACGCCGAGGTCGGCGGCCAGCGGCTCGGTCATCGCGAGGACCGGCGCCGTCGGCAGTGCGCTCGGGTCGGGGGCGATCGTCTCGCAGTCGAAGTCGCCGATGATCGCCTCGACGCTGCAGTCGACTCCGAGCAGGAGAGCCCCGGACTCCGCATCCCCGTGGCGAAGCGGAAGCAGGTCGGCGACGACGGGCACGGCGGCTTCGACGTCTTCGATCTCGCGCAGCCTGTCGACCGTGCCGGGTTCGAGCGCTCCCTGCACGGCGGGACGGACCTCGAGCACCGTCGTCCCCGGCTCTGCTGCGGCGAGCGGGGCGGAGAACGTGTCGAAGGGCGTCCGCAGCTCACGTGTGAGGATCGCCGAGCCGACGATGACCACTACGCCGATCGCGACACCGACAACCGCGAGGGCGGTGCGTCCGCGATCGGACCACAGCGCACCCAGGCTCACACGCGTGAACACGCGGACGGCGCTCATCCGCGCCGCTCCGCGGCAGGGCTGATCACCTCGACGGTGCCGCGCGTACCGTCCATGCGCACCAGGTCGCCGTCGCGCACGGAGGCGGTGAGCCCGTCGATACCGACGACGGCCGGGATCCCGAGCTCGCGCGCGACTACCGCAGAGTGCGACAGCGACGAACCGCGCTCGACGAGGATGCCTGCCGCCGTCGGGAACAGCGGCGTCCAGCCGGGATCGGTGCGGACCGCGACCAGCACCTTGCCACCGAGGTCGTGGGCGTCGCCGGGGCCCGTGACCACACGCGCCTCCGCCTCGACGACACCGGGATAGCAGGCGATCCCGTGCAGCCCGCCGCCGGAGGCGTCGTCTGCTTCCGGCGGTGTCGCCGGCACACGTGTGTCGTACGGCGGCCGTCCGGTTTCGAACCTGTTTGCGAGATCGCTGCGGTGGTACCGCTCGTACTCGGCCTTGCGCACGGCGACGAGCGCTGCCAGGTCGGTGGTCACGGCGCGGCCTTCGTTGTGGGCACGCAGCTCGTCGAGGGTGAGCCAGAAGACGTCGCGGGCCTCGTCGAGGCGACCGGCGTCGCTCAGCCTCGCGCCCATCGCGACGAAGATGTCGCGGCAGAGGCCGAACAGGCGCGTCCGCGTCAGCCGCATGCTCTCTCGGTCGCGCACGGCCTCGCGCGCGCGTGAGATCACGCGGCGGGTCACGCTCCATCGCCGTGCGCCGACGCGCTCCTTCAGCGCTGCGACGGCGGCCTCGTGGTGGTCGCGCTCACGTGCGCGGAACGCCTCCGCGCTGAGGTCTGGACGCGCCACGTATCCGCGCAGCACGTCGCCGAGGAACGTTGGGTCCTGGCGCAGCGACACCGTCTCGAGCTTGAGCTCGCCCATGCAGCGGTCTCCGTAGCGCTCGATCCACGCGTCGAGCACGAGCGCGAGGTCCGGCCGCGCGGATCGGAGGGCGCGATAGCCCTCGATCGCTGTGCCGGTGCCGATCGCGGCGGACGCGGTGGCGTCGGCACGCACGGCGGCGGCCACCTCGAACAGTGCAAGGGTCGGCTCGACGGACTCGATGCCGTCGTTGGCGGAGAAGAGCGCGGCGACGACGGCGTCGGCCTCGTCCGGGAAGTGCGCCTCCACCGTGCGCGCCACGGCGCCGCTCGTGAGCTGCACCATGAAGTCGTTGATGATCGGCGCCGTCCACTTCTGCGAGATCTCGCGGTCGACGCGGTCGAACACGTCGAACAGGTCCGCGAAGCCCAGCGCGCCGAGTCCCTCGCGGTCGATGCCCGCCACCGTCGTCTCGAAGCGGGTGTGGAAAGCAGCGATGTCACGCCGCAGTCGTGCGAACGCGGGCAGCACGAGCGCCGCGTTGGCGGCAAGACGGGGCGTGCGGGCGAGCTTCTCACCGGCGGTCAGCACCTCGTCCTCGACGAAGTCGACCGGATCAGTCACGCCTACGGCCCGTTCGAAGTTCTCCTTCGTCAGCCCGAACGAGGGGAGGAGCTTCATCGACGCGTACCAGCTCGCGAGGTTGTAGTAGACGCGCCCGTCGACGAAGCCGATCAGGTTCGCGAAGAGCGGCCGCGCCGCGTCGAGCTGCGAGTCGGACAGGCCGGCGACCTTGCACGTCTGCACGAAGACCGTCTCGTACGCGTACGAGGCGAACGAGAACGTGAGCGGGGTCGTCACCCCGCAGAAGCTCTCCTGGATGTTGCTGTTGTCCCACACCAGCGTCGTGGTGCCCGCAGCGGGCGCGGCGAGCGCCGATGTCACCGGACGCGCCTGCAGGAAGTACGTGTCGCCGCCGGCGACGGCCCATTCGATGTCCAGTGGCTGCCCGAGCGCCGCTTCGAGCTCGATGCCCTTGGTGCACAGGCGCTGCACTTCGGCCTCGCTCAGGCAGGCGACGTCGCGGCGGTCGGCGGGCACGTCGGCCTCCGCCACTCCCCCGCCGGGAGCGGCAGCCATCCTCGTCGCCTTGTGCGCCACCGTGGACGTGACAAGCCCCGTCCCCTTGTCGAAGGTGAACTCGTCGGCCGCGCACTGCCCGGACACGACGCCTTCGCCCAAGCCGTAGGTGCCGGCGACACGGCAGTGATCGCGTCTGCCCGAGGCGGGGTCGGCCGTGAACAACACGCCGGCGACGTCGGGGTCGACCATCTGCTGGACGACGACCGCGACCGACAGCGACGCAGGCGCGAGGCCGTGGCGGACCGCGTACGTGAGCGCGTGCTCGGTGTAGGCGGACGCCCAGCACCTCTTGACGGCAGCCGGCACGTCCTCGGGTGTGGGGCACTGCAGGACCGTGGCGAGCTGGCCCGCGAAGGAGTGGCGGCGCGAGTCCTCGCCCACCATCGACGAACGCACCGCGAAGGGCCCCGGCCCGAGGTCGCGTGCGGCCGCGCACAGGTCGGTGGACACTGCGTCCGCGAGCGGCGCGTTCAGCACGGCGGTGCACAGGCCTTCGGCGCGGACTGCGATGGCGTGTGCCGCGTCGGCGGCGTCCTCGAGCTCGAGTGCGAGGACACCGAGAGCGGTCGCGATGCGCTGCTGGCGCAGGTGCCGGCGGTGGGCGGATGCCGGGAGGACGAAGAACGCGGGGGTCTGCAGGCCTGCGGCGACGATGGAGAGGAGGCCGGCGGCCTTGCCTCCGACGGCGACACCGGGGCCGACTTCGTCGCCGGGGCGGATCACGTCCACGCGAGGCCCGCTTCGGCGACGACTGCGGCGAAGAGCAGCACGTAGAAGGTGACCATCGCCGATCCGATGCCGCCGAACATCAGCTTCTCGGTCTTGGCGCTCGGGCCGCGTGCGAACAGGGCGGCCGTGACGACGCCGTAGACACCCGTGGCGACGGCGAGTGGCACGGTCACGAACACGATCCCGCCGGTACGTGCCAGCAACACCACGGCGAAGGCGGTGCCGGCGACGAGCAGTGCTGACGCCACGACGCACGCCCGCTGCGTTCCGAGCACCTTGGTGTAGGTCTCGTAGTGGTCGAGCTCGCGGTCGGGTGAGCGCATCTTGCGTGCCATCTCACCGGCGAAGCCGACGCAGAACGTCATGGCAAGCAGCAGGACGACGTCGGTGCCGCCCGTCAGACGCCGCGAGCCCATCGTGAGGACCCAGTAGGTCATGAGCGGGAACATCGGTACGTGGGTGGTCGCGTAGATCATGAAATGCCGGCGCAGCCAGTCGCCCACGAACAGCTCGCGTGAGAGCAGCAGCAGCCACGCGAACGTCAGCGCCCAGGTGGCGGTGACGGCCCCGACACCGTGGTCGTAGGCGATGCACACCCCGACCTGGAGCGGGACCGCGACGACGAGGGTCGCGCGCAGCTGGGCTTTGGTGACCAGGCCGCGCTGGAGCACGCGTTCGGGGTAGTTGACGCAGTCCTCCTCGTAGTCCTTGTGCTCGTCGATGACGCGCATCGTGTAGAGAAGGCCGAGGAAGCCGAGATAGCCGGCGACGTCGAGCCACCCGAGCGCCGGCGTCGCTGCCGCGGCGACGAGCCAGCGCCCGAACACGACGACGGGTACGAAGATGAGCAGCATCGCGATCGCGCGCCCCGGCGGGAACCGTTCGCGCGCCCACGCCGCCCAGCGGCGGATCCACGGGTCGGACATCGAGACCGAGTCGGCAGGACCACCCGGCAACGTGCCAGGCACTGCGTCGCTCATCGGCGCGCTCCCGCACGGTGGCGGCGGCGCGCGAGCAGCCGTGCGGCCTGGC
>JAIBAC010000077.1 GCA_019695375.1 Acidimicrobiia bacterium | reverse complement strand
CGGTGCGGCCACATGTGGCCGCACCGTGCTCCAAACCGCCCGTCGTGGCCGCCCCGTGCTCCAACACCCCGAGGTCGATCACCCGGACGGCCGCCTTTACGGGACGGGCAGGTTCCGATACCTCGGGCGTGGAACGAATCCGTGTGCCGCGTGGGGTCCGCCACCACGTCACCGGACGCGGTGGGCGCCGCCACCGCTCGCAGCCGGAGCGGGCCGATGACCCAGGCGGCACTCACGAGAGGTGCCGGGCACTCGGGGATCGGTGCGCAGATGTTCGTCGGACGTGACCGCGAGGTGGAGCTGGTGGCCGAGCACGTGCAGCGCGGCCGTCCCGTGGCCGTCGTCGGTCCGGTCGGGATCGGCAAGACGGCTCTCGCCACCCGCGCCTGCAGCTCCACGACCGAGCGCACGGAGACGCTCGTGTTCCTCCAGACGCTGTGCGCAGTTCCCTACGGCGGAGCGCGCAGGTGGATACCCGACCTCGGTGCCGCCGGCGACGAAGCACTCGCCGCGGAGCTCATGCTGGACGAGCTGTCGGCAGCGGGTGGTGGCGCCCTCCTGTTCGACAACCTGCAGTGGGCGGACCCCCAGACACGCACGACTGTCAAGATGCTCGCGGGAAAGGCCCCCCTCGTGGTGACGGCACGCGATTCAGCGTCGGCTGAGCTCACCACCGACCTGCGCACGGCCGGCTTCGAGGTCGTCGAGCTCGCCGGCCTCCCCGACCAGCTTGCCGCGCAGCTCGTGGCGTCACTGCGCGAGGACTGGACACCCGACGAGATCGACCACGCGGTCGCACGAGCCGGGGGCAACCCGCTGCTGTGCATCGAGCTCGCATCCGGCAACCCCGTGCCCGGCGAGATCGAGTCCTGGATGCGCGACCGTCTCGACGAGCTCCCGCCGGAGTCCCGCGAGGCGATGTGCCTCCTCGCACTCCTGGGCCGGCCCGCGACCGCGGACGAGGTGGACGGTCCCGCCGTCGACGTGCTCGTCGAACGCGGGGTCGCGATCCGGACCGATCGGGCCGGTGTCGCCATCCGCTACGGCCTCCTCGCGGAGCTCGCCGTCGAGGAGCTCGATGTGCGAAGACGCCGCCGGCTGCACGGCATCCTCGCAGACCGCCTGCAGAGCGCCGACGAGAGGCTCGCCCATGCTTCTGCGGCCGGTCGCAGTGCGGATGTCGTCGCCGGCGCGCTGCAGGCTGCCGCTGACGCGACTTCCACCGGCAGCCGCGCCGCCTTCCTCGGCCTCGCCGCCCGGCACGCCGCGGCCGACGACCACGAGATCCACCTCGAGGCCGCGGGCCTCGCGATCGCCGCCGGTGAGGGGGCGCAGGCGCTCGAGATCCTCGACACACTCGAGCAACCAGCAGCCAGCGGGCGTGACTGGGCGCTGCACCGCAGCCAGGCCCTCTGGGACGTGGGCAAGCGCGACGAGGCACACGCCGTACTCGACACCGAGATCGCGCGCCTCGACGACGCGGCGGCCGTGGCGGTGCTCAGCCAGCGGGCCATGCTGGAGCTGTTCGAGGTGCCGGGTTCACCCGCCGGATTCGAGATGGCGACGCGGGCGATCGCGACCGCGGACGCGACCGCCGCGTCAGCACACCGTGCGCGCTTCGCACTCGGTTTCACGCAGCTCGTGCTCGGCAGTCCCGACTGGTCCGACACCCTGGACACGGCGCTCGCTGAGTCCGAGGCGGCAGCGGACACTCCGGCGACCTGGTGGATCCGTGAGGCCCTGATCCTCGGGCGCATCCTTTCGGGACGTGTCGACGATGCCCGCGTCCTCGCCGACGACGTGGCATCAGCGGCCGCCGATCATCTCCTTCTCAAGCGGCAGCGCCTCTTCGAGACCTACGCGATGATGGTCGCCCTGTTCCAAGGGCGGTACCGAGACGTGCTCACAGGTACGGCGCAGCTCCTCCGGCGCCCCTGCGACGATCGCACCGCCGAGCTCGTCCAGCTCACCCGCACGATGGCCCTCATCGACGTCGGAGCCGACATCGAGGCCCGCGAGCAGCTCCGCTCGCTGCAGGCGACCGGGATGGCAGGCCCCGGGGGCCGCGGCTTCGCGGCGATCCTCCAAGCCGAGGCCGACTACTGGCGCGGCAGGACTGCCAAGGCCGTGCAGGGCTTCGCGGCCGCGCTGGAGGCGCTCCCGGCCTTCCACTTCTACGCCCCCCTCGGCGTGCTGTCGTCCGCGTGGGCGGCGGTCGAGGCGGAGACACCGATCCCGGCTCGCGGCTTCATCCCCCCCGTGCCGCTCCTCGCCCACGTCCACCGCGAATGGGACGGGCTCGAGGAGTGGAGCCGCAACGGCGCCGGCAGCGACGTCGTGGACCTCCTCGTGGACGCCGCCTCAGGCTGGTCAGGGAAGCTGATGCGCAACGAGCTGCGCTGCCTGTGGGGTGCCGGCGAGGCTGCACGCCTCTCCGGTGACCCACGCGCAGGCGCGCTCCTCGCGGACGTGGAGCAGCGCTGCCGGCGCGCCGGCCTCGGGCCGTTGCTGTGGAGAGCGCGCCGGTCGCTGCGACAAGCAGGCATCTCCCCCCGGCAGCACACCCTCGACGACAACACCGACGTGCTCACAGCACTCGAGCAGCAGGTGCTCGAAACGGCGCGGACCGGTGCCTCGAACTCGGAGATCGCACGGCGCCTCGGGATCTCGGCGAGCACCGTCACCTACTACTTCCGGCGCATAGACAAGAAGCTCGGCACTGGATCGCGCCACAGCGCGGTGCTCAGCGGTACCAGTTCGGCACAGCCGCCGCTCGTCGTCGTCAGAGGCGACGACGAGGCGTTCGCGGCCACAGCCGAGGCGATGCGGGCCGGCGGATGGGCCATCGTGCGCGCTGCTGACTCCGGCGCGCAGGCCGGAGACGAGGCCGCTGCCGCGTCTCGCACGATCACGACCACCAGGATCCGCGACAGCCACGACGTAGAGGCCGTCCTCCTGGCCGCCCTCGCTGGCCGCGGTGTGCTCGTGCACGTCGACGCCGCCTCGCCGCTGGCCGACCAGCTCCTCGCCGATCTGCGGCGCATCGGGCCCGTCGACATCCGCGGCGCGAGCGGTGAGACCCTGAGCAGCCGTCTCGACGCCGACGAACAGGCACTTCTGGACCTGTTCGCGCTGGGCATGGCCGCGGACGAGGCAGCCCACCGCCTCGGCTGGTCACGGCGAACGGTCTTCCGCCGCCTCGCCCGGATCCGCGAGTCACTCGGGGTCGAGACGACCGCCGACGCCGTCGCCGTGCACGTCCACCAGGGCAGCTTCGCCTAGGGACGGGCCCTCCGGAGCGGCGATCGAGGTTGGCACTGTTTCGCGGGAGGAACCGGGGGGGTGGCGGTCCAAGCTCGCCCTGTCGCGTTTGTCGCGCGTCGGGACCTGGTCTGGATCTTGGGGACTGAGATGCGGAGGCTGATCGTGCTGCGTTCTGTGCTGTCGAGGCCGGCCCGCGTTAGCCGCTTCCACCTGCGGGCCAGCGCCCGCCTGCTCGGGCTCGCACTCATGCTCGGTCTGGTGGCGCTGGCTGGGGCGTGCATACCCAAGCCGCCTACGACGACCGCACCCCCCGTCTACGACGACGGCACGTACTCGCCCACGATCGTCGGCGCCGAGCTGCTGTTGGGCCAGAGCCTCACGGTCCCCACCGACAACGCCTACGGCCGCAGCATCGCCCGTATCGTCGCCGGCGAGGTCAAGTCGGCCAACGCGGCGGTCGGCGCGGTGCCGGCTTCCGGTGGCACCGGCGATGCCGGCTCCGTCGGCGACGGCGCCGCGCTGGTCGCGGGTGACCCCCTCGGTGGTCCGCTGGTGGTCTTCGACCGCTGTGCCAACGGCGACTGCGCACTCACATCGTCGTTGGTCTTCGCCGATCCCGAGGTGTCCACGGTCGCGGGGGTCTCGACGACCTATTCGGGTGCAGCCACGCTCACGCTCGCCGGTGACGGCGGTATCGTGCGGCCCGCGTCCTCGCTCGAGCTGGAGGGCACCGTCGTCGTCGACGCCGCCTCCGGTGCGGCGACGCTGTCGTTGCAGGCGACGCAGCCGTGGGCGGACGCCGCCGGTGTGGGCGGTGTGAGCCTCGACGACGTCGTGGTCTCGGGATCGCTCGACGCGCTGGGTGGCTCCGGCGACGTCGTCGTCGACGGCACCGGCACGGTCACCGGCGCCAACGCGTGGGGTCTCGCCGACGGAGTCGCCGCGCGCGTGACGGCGACGGTAGGCGCGGGGCGTCCGGTGGTGGCCGTCCGCGGCTTCGATACCGTCGAAGGTGGTGCCCTCGACCGCCTCGTCGGCACCGAGTCGACCGCACCCGAGGTCGTGCGCCGCTGGCTGCGGGCACCGGAGTTCTGGGTGATCTCATCTCCCGACGGCGGCAGCTCGCCGGCGGGGCCGATGTCGCCGGGCACGCAGGTGCGCCTCGTGCACCAGCCCGGCAACACGGCGCTGACCGCCGTCATCGACACGTGGGACTTCGGGCTCGACGGCGTCTCGGGCTCGATCTCGCTGGCCCCCGCAGCCATCGCAGGCGGCGAGTTCAGCGCCAACGCGACCGTCAGCTTCATGGTCGACCCGGGGGGGTCGTCGTGGTCTGTCGCCGGGCCGGTGCGGATGAACCTCTCGACACGCCAGCGCACGGTCGTCGGCTCTCTCCAGGCCGATGTGTACTCGAACGCGGACTCGGGCTGTGGACCCTGCGCCGAGACGGCGATGTCGGTCGACATGCCCGACGTGTGGGTCGGGCCGGTGCGCGCCAAGGACCTCAGGACCGGGGTCGAGGGCAACTACACCGACGTGCCCTGGTACGACGTGGAGGCCGAGAGCGGGCTCACGACCGGGCGCTTCGGTCCGGTGTCCGTGACGAGCGGGTCGCTCAGCGGTCAGAACCAGGACCTCGACGTCGAGGCCGCAGGGGCGATCCTGGGACATGCGACGACGGCGAGCACGACCGTCGACCTCGGCTCGACGTCGGCGAGCGTCGACCTCGACACCGCTGTCGGTGAGCAGATGGCGGTCGCGGGCACGATCGACGACGTCGACCTCGCGCTGCTGAGCTGGGACCACTCCTTCACCGGCAACTTCGCGTTCCGCGGGGTCGACCACGAGGCGGACGTCGACGCGCAGCTCTCGGCGACGGTCTACGACCTCGGCCTCAGCCTCGGCGACGACATCGCCGTCACCGACGACATCACGCTGCGCTCGCCACAGCTCCACGGTGCGGGACCGACAGCGGTGCAGACGCTGTCTGTCACGAGCGAAGCCGAGTGGCGGCGCGCGCCCGACACCGTCATCACCCAGATGGAGGGCAGCCTCGACGTCGGCGCGGCCGACGTCCGCTACGAGCTCGACACCGATGCCGAGTTCGAATGGGCGGGCGGCCAGGTGGCCCTGCGCGACCTCCATCTCGTCGGCAACCTCGACAGCGGTGCCGCCGCCGAGATCAGCGGGACCTTCACGTTCCCCGGCAACGTGGTGGCCTTCGCAGGCTCCATCGACGCCGACCCCGCCGGCTGGCGTCTCGACCTGCACGAGCCGGCGGGTGCCGCGCCCTTCGCCATCGCGCTGACGTGGGATACAGCGGCCGGCACGCTGACTGGATCCGGATCCCTGGGACAGCTCACATACGGCCGCATCGCGGTCACCGACTCGGGGTTCACGCTCAGCGCCGACGCGTCGAGCGTCGACGTCACCCCCACGGGCAGCGCGGGGCGCATCCGCATCGACGGCGGTGCGACGCTCGACGCCGCGGTGTCGGGTGCGGTCGCGTGGGACGAGGCCGCGGGCACGTTCCACGCCGACGTCAGCGGGGCAGGCAGCCTGCTCGGCCGCGACGGTCTCACGCTCAGCGGCTCCGTCGACGCCCAGATCACCGACGGCGCCACCGATTGGATCGATCTCGACGTCACGACCACAGGCGCGGTCGACGTCGGCACCCGCTCAGAGGTCCGCATGGACGGCATCGCCGTGTCGGGCCGCCTCGAAGGCACGGACTCGACCCTGTCGACCACCGCCGACGTGGCCGTCCTCGGAGCCGCGCCGCTCGCAGTCGCCGGTGACGCGACCGTCAGGTACTCACCCGAATACGGCATCGACGCCGTCGACCTCTCGCTCCCGGTCGTGGCGGCAGGCCGCAGCGGCTCGTTGAAGCTCGACTTCGACGGCAACCTCGCGTCCCCGATGCTCTTCTGCACGAGCGAGATCGACATCGACGAGCTCGGCTACGGCGACTTCACGCTCCAGGGTGTGACGCTCGCGGTCTGCTACGACCCGCCCGCCACGATCAGCGTCTCGGGCACCGTCGACCACGTCCTCTACCGCGACCAGGTCGACCTCGCTGCGGACGCGAGCGTCTCCTACGACCTGCTGACCGAGCGCCTGTCGCTGTCGCTGACCGCCACAGGTCAGATCGGCACCGCGCAGGTCACCGGTTCCAGCGTCGCGATGGTGTGGGACATCCCGGCCGCGACGCTGACCGGCACGGCCGGTGTCGGCACCGTCGACTACGGCCGGGTCCGCATCGACGGCGGCGACTTGGCGTTCACCGGCTCCGCGGGCGGTTTCGACGTCGGCACCGGCGGATCGCCCCACATCCTCGTCGACGGCGGCGCCACCCTCGACGCCGAGGTGGCGGGCTCGGTCGCGTGGGACGCGGGGACCGGCATGCTCCACGCCGAGCTGACCGGGACCGGCACGGTCATGGGCCGTGCCGACCTCACGCTGTCGGGCACGGTCGACGCCCACGTCGTCGACGGCTCCGCCGAGTGGATCGACTTCGCGGTCTCGGCAGCCGGCGACTTCCGCGTCGGCGGACGCAATGAGATCCGTCTCACGAGCTTTGTCCTCACCGGCCGTATCGAGGGCGTCACCGCGTCACTCGACATCGCCGCAACCGTCGACGTGCCCGGCGTGATCGGCGTCGCCATGACCGGTTCCCTCGACGCCACGTTTGCAGCGGACTTCTCCTCGATCGAGCACCTGGCCCTCGACATCGCCGCCGACGTCGGCGGGGGAATCAACGCCGGTGTCAACATCGAGTTCAACGGCAACCTCGACACCTTCGACCTCCACGGCTGGCTCACCGTCGACGCCTACACGTGGGGCGACATCAGCATCGACGACCTCCGTGTCGACATCTGGTGGGACGGCACCGAGGTCGCGGCGCGCACCGAGGTCGCCCACGTGCGCTACCAGAACACCGTCGACGTCGGCGGCTTCGCGAACCTCGGCTGGGACCCCGACGCCCAGCTCCTCCACCTCGACGGTGCCCTCGCCGGCCGCGTCGCGATGGTGGAGCTCACCCGCGTCGACTTCGAGATGGACCTCCGTATCGCCGAGCACCGGCTCTGGATCAACGCCGACGGCGACGGGCGTGCCGTCTTCGGCGAAGGCAGGCACGTCGCCTGGTTCGACAACTTCCACGTCTGGGGCGACCTCACCCTCGACGCGGACATGCACGCGACAGCGGACCTCAACACCAACGGGACGCTCGGTTTCGTGTCCGAGGACCTCGACACCGACATCCGCATGTGGATCGACGGCACCCTGTCGGCGACCTTCGACGGGACGACCCTCCACAGCGTCCTGTCCGTGTCGGTGTCCGGCGACGAGGTGTCGGCGGCGAACGTCACGATCGAGGTCGATGCCGACCTCACACAGTTCCCGATCCGCCCGACGATCCGGCTCACGGCCACCGATCTCGCGCTCACCTACATGAACTTCGAGCTCTCCGGCATAGACCTCGAGATCGAGTTCCGCTACCAGGGCGGCGACCCCCGCCTCGACATCACGGTCACCGCGGGACAGGCCGTCGTGCACGGGCCGGACTGGACCGTCTTCGCGTCGACGTCGCTGGTCCGCGCCACGATCACCTTCCCTGACGCCGACCACGCCCTCCTGACCCTCGAGGAGCTCTCCGGGCAGGTCACCCTCGCGTATCCGGGTCTCCCCGACATCTCGCTCGCCGCGTCGGCCGGCGGCACCTTCAGCGTGACCCTGAGCACCCGGGCGGTCGACTTCGACGTCACGGCGACCGGTGGCGTCTCCGTCGGCGGCGACGAGATGGTCCGCTTCTCCGGCGTCGGAATCGGAGGCACCTACGACGACAGCGGCCTGCGCATCGACCTCGACGCCGACACGGTGGAGATCGGTGCCGCCGCCGATCCCTGGGTCGTGATCGCCGACCCGTCCGGCACACTCGTCAGCAACCCCGCGCTGAGCCGCTGGGACTTCGACCTCGACGTCGGCACCGTCACGGCCGGCGACGTCCTCTTCGTCGGCGACGTCGTCCTCACCGGCGGCGTGACGGGCACGCTCGAGCTCGGCGACGTCACGAGCGGCTCCCTGCACATGGACGACGCGTCGGTCTCGATCGGGTCGACCGCGACCCTGTTCGACCTCGACATCTCAGGGCAGTGGGCCGACGACCAGCTCACGGTGGGAGGCAAGCTGACCACAGGCGGCACGACCCTCACGGGTGCGCTGCGCTGGACGCGCTTCGCCGACGGCACCCACGGCCTCGTCAGCAACGGCGACTGGCCCAACGTCGACGACGCCGGCGCCCTCCGCGACGGCTCCTTCGGCTTCTCGCTCCTCGTCGACGCGTCGAACACGTCGGTGACGGGCACCGCGACCGCGTACGACGTCGATGTCCTCGGCGTCACCGTCGACCAGCTCGTACTGACGTTCAACGGCACGAACGCGACGGCGGAGATCCAGATCGACGCCGGCCCGATCCGCGACATGAGGTTCACGGCGACGGTCGACTGGAGTGCGCAGGCCGCCGGCGTGGCCGACGGCACCTTCCCGATCTCGTTCGGGGGCGCCATGTCGGTGTTCGGCTACCACGTGTCCGGCTCGGCCACCGGACAGGCGACGATGGCCAACTCCGTCCTCACCGTCGACATCTCGATCGCGGCACGGCTGGACCTCATCTCGTCGACGTCGCTGCATCTCGAGGACCTGCAACTGCACTTCACGTTGGACGGCGCCAGTGTGACCGGCACCTTCGCGGCGAAGCTCTTCTTCACGCCTTCGGTGTGGGCGACGGTCCAGGGCTCCCTCACCCAACCGCAGCCGAGCCGCTACCAGCTCGAGGTCACCCAGTCCGACGCCAACGGCCGGATCGGGGCGATCTACGGCTCGATGGAGTTCGACGAGAGCACCGGCAGGCTCGTCTCGGGTGGCTTCGCCGCCCAGGACCTCCACTTCGGTCCCGCGACCCTCGACGGCGTCATCCTGCGCCTCACGCCGTCGGCGGTGCTGATCGACGACGCCGACGTCACGTTCGCGCCTACCGCGTGGACGCCGGGAGTCCAGATCGCCGTCCGTGACGCCGGCGTCGTGTTCGGCGACGCCGCCATGAGCCTCGCGGGGCAGGTGACGTTCTCGGTCACGGGCCCGTCGTGGCTGCCGGTTGGCTGCGAGGCAGGAATCTCAGGGGCGGCGATCCTCTACGAGTCGGGCCGCAGTGTCGTCATGACCGACCCGAGCTCGGGGTCATGCTCCTGGGGCGACGGAGCGGACCTGTCCGGATTCCACGTCCAGCTCGGCAGCCTCAGGGCCTGGTGGCAGACCGACGGCACCGGCGCGACGACCGCGGGGGCGCTGACACTCGACCTGACCCTCGACCTCGGCGACCTGATCCAGGACGCGGCGCCGATCCACGTCGTCGTCGACGCCAACGTGGACACCCAGACCGGCGCATGGATGCTCGACCTCGGTGCGGCCGCCAGCGGGTCGTGGGACATGACGGGCTCCCTCGAGCTGCTCAACAGCGGCGGCATCGGCGCTTACGACGTGACGATCACACCGGCCTCGCCGATCAACCTCGGTAGCCCCCTGTCGCCGGCGACGTTCACGGTCGATGGTTCCATCCGGATCCACGGCAACGGCTCCAACTACTGGCTCGAGATCGCGAGCGCCCACCTCTACGTGCACTGGGGATCACTCGATCTCGCGGTCGACTTCACGAACTCCAGCTTCAGCCGCTCGAACCTCGCCAAGCTGGACTTCGAGGCGGGCACGGCGGCCATCTCGACCGGCAGCACCGGCAGCGGCTGGACCCTGGACAACCTGACGGTTGGTGACCTCGCGATCGAGCCCGACCGCATCAGCACGCAGATCACAGCCGACTTCACGGCTGCGGTCGGTGACCACGGCGAGGCCGCGTTCCACGCGCCCCTGGACATCCAGGCGCTGCGGAACCAGGCCACGTTCAGCGTCGGCGGTCCGATCAGCGGCGTGTTCCGCTGGGACAACTTCGACGCCGGGTCCGTCCCGTTCGAGATCACCGGGACGACGACCGTCGACCTCGACACGGGGATCATCGGCATCAGCGACGCCGGCATCTCGGCAACTCCAACGATCGCCGTGGGCGGCGAGTGGACGTCGCTGTACGCGGGGCTGGCCGGCTTCGTCGACGCGGGCGCCAACGACATCGATGCGACGGTCAACGTCAAGACGGGCAGCTTCACCGTCACGGGATCGCCCGGCGGCGGCCTCGGCGTGCTCGTGCGGGCCGGGATCACGGGTCTCGCGTCGGTCAGCTACGACTCCGCCGGATACGTGACCGGCGACGTCACACTCACCAACGACGGACTTGCGGTCAGCAGCGGCGAGATCGACTACGGCGCGAGCTACAACGCGTCGCTGCCTGGCTCACGGTCCGGCGTCGTCCAGAACGCAGGGCCCGAGGTGCGCAACGTCACGCTGCGCTGGCCGAGCGGGGCGAGCTCACCCACCTTCTGCGGCGAGGTGAACGTGCTCGACCTGCTCGGCGTCGAGATCTGGGTGCCGCTCGGCTCCCCGTTCCCGACGGCGAGCGACTGCGCCGGCCTCGGCTCGATCTCGGGCACCGTCGAAGTCGACTCCGACAACGACGGCCAGGCCGACCCCTACCCGAGCGACCCCTTCGACCAGCCGACCGGCGCCCAGGTGACAGCAGCGGGCCCGACGCCGCTGACCCAGCACGTCAACCAGTCCGACGGCAGCTTCCACCTCTCGGGCGTGTCGGCGGGCAGCTACACGCTGCAGGTGTCGGCACCGCCAGGATGGAAGGTCGTCGGCTCCGACACGCGCACCGTGACCGTGGCCGGCGCGAACCAGTCCGTCGACGTCGCGCCGCCGTTCCTGCTCACCCCGTTCGACAAGGCCGGCGGGCCGCCGCAGTTCGCCGACGCGGTCGACGGCGTGCTCGACCTCGGCTCGGTGACCGAGAACGTGAGCTGGCGGCCTCCGCGGGTCACCCACGAGTTCCCGATCTCCGTCGTCGACCCCGACGGCGACCCCGTGGCGCTCACCGTCGTGGCCAAGAACTTCCCGGCGTCGTTCGCTGCAGCGTGCGGCAACGGACCGGTCTGTTTCGAACTGAGCGCCAACGGCGTCGTCAAGGTGAACCCGCCGATCGGCTTCTCGGGCACGCTGTCGTTCGTGCTCGAGGCCGACGACGGCCACTGGCCGCCTGTGCAGATGCTCACGAGGGTCACGGTCGAGCCGCTCGTGTGCGGTGCCGTGTCGGCACCGCTGCTGATCGACGCCACCACCGACGAGGACACCGCCACAGGCGGCACGTTCACCCTCGGCGATCCCTGCAACGCCTACTTCCCGTCCGCGCGCATCCTGGTGCAGCCGCGCTCGGGCATGGCGAGCGCCGCGATCAAGTTCGCGGGCGGCCAGCCGACCCACGACATCCAGTGGGCGTACAAGCCCCAGCCCGAGTTCGCGGGCAACGACGTGTTCGTGATCGAGTCGTGCACGACCGAGAACCTCACCGAGTGGCAGATCGACGTCGAGGGTGTACCGCTCAGCTGTGCGAGCACGGTCGTGCGCGTCACGGTGAACCCCGTCGAGGAGCCACCCACGATCGGGATCATGACCACGCCGGACGCGTTCGGGCGCAGCACGTGCCAGCCGTACCAGACCGCCGACGGCAAGCTCCGCTTCCGCAGCCCGTACAACCAGGAGATGACGATCAAGCTGTGCGCCATCGATCCCGAAGGCGTCTACAGCATGGACGGCGGCACGATCACGTTCGCACAGCCCGACGCCACGAGCCAGCGCACGCCCGGCCTCGGCATCGTGCGTGAGGACGTCACCGGCGACGACGTCGACGACCACATGGCCCTGCACCTCACGCCGCCACCCGGCTGGGACGGCAAGATGGCGTCGTTCAACATCAGGGTCTGCGAGCTCATCACGTGCGACGACGTGACAGCCGAGCTGTACGGCTCCGACGTCGACTGGGGCGCCCTGCCCCCCTATTACGCGATCAGCTATCACCTGATCAGCAACGACTGGGACCGGTACTACAACTGGACCCCGCAGCACTCCGACGACGACGTCGAGGAGTGCATGGAGCTCTACACCGACTTCGCGTACACGCACCCGATGGCCACGGTGATCCGCCAGGTGCCGCCGCTGTGGCACCTGATGGTCGAGGCGCCGCCCGGGAGCGGCAACTGGGTCGTCGACGCCGACCAGCTCGTCGTCGAGGCGGTCAACCCCGACGTGTC
>JAIBAC010000004.1 GCA_019695375.1 Acidimicrobiia bacterium | reverse complement strand
GCGAACCACACACCACCACTCGCGGACGTCCAGAGAGGAAGCACCTCGGCCTGCCACCCCACAAAGGCGCTCGGCGCTTCCTCCTACGGACCCTGCGAACCACACACCACCACTCGCGGACGTCCAGAGAGGAAGCACCTCGGCCTGCCACCCCACAGAGGCGCTCGGCGCTTCCTCCTACGGACCCTGCGAACCACACACCACCACTCGCGGACGTCCAGAGAGGAAGCACCTCGGCATGCCACCCCACACGTGGGGACGCAAAACGACCTCACAACGCGATCTACGTCCCCACGTCCCAGCCACCCACCCACGTGGGGACGCAAAACGACCTCACAGCGCGATCTACGTCCCCACGTCCCAGCCACCCACCGCCTGCCGACCTGCCGGGGCGAATTCCTCACGTGTTGACCGAATCGACCGATGCCTTGAGGATGGAACACCTGCGTGTGCTGGTCGTCGACGAAGGCCACCGCGCACCCCGAGACCTCGCCGACGCAATAGCCGGTCACGTCTCCGGCGTCGAGGTCCGGCGGGTCGCGTCCATGCTCGACGCCGAGGCCGCGTGCGGGACCACCGACGTCGTCGTCGCGCCTGCCGATCTGTTCGATGCCGCCTGGGTCGCGGCGCGCCAGGTGTGTGGGAGCGTCGTCGTCGCCACCTCCCACGCCGCGGCAGCCGACGCCGCCCCTGCCGGCGTTCACGCCGTCCTCGTGGTACCCGACACGCATGATGGCGGCACTGGTGGCATGGACTCGGTCGCCACCCAGGCGGCCGTGATCTGGCGCCAGCTCAAAGCCGGCCAGGGTCGCGTGCTGAGCCTCGCGGACGAGGTGTCGGCACGGCGCGAGAACTTCCTCGGGCACGTCTCGCACGAGCTGCGCACACCTCTCACCGCGGTCTACGGCACGCTGGAGATCCTGACCGAACAGCTCTACGACGACCTCCCCCTCCCGCTCAAAGAATGCCTCGAGATAGCGTTGCGCAACTGCGCGCAGCTGCGCCGGATGGTCGACGACCTCCTCGACGCCGCGAGCGCCGATCGGGGACGCACCCGCGTCGATCCCGAGCGCACAGATCCCACCGAGCTGCTGCGCGACGCGATCGCCGACGCGGTCACGAAGGCCGGCGAACGCGGCTCGCACCTCGTCGTCGAGGTCGCCGACAACCTGCCTGACGTGCTCGCCGACCCTGCCCGAGCACGCAAGATCATCGATCACCTCGTCGACAACGCCGTCAAGTTCTCGCCCGAGGGCTCCGACGTGCACCTGTCGGCGAGCACGAACCAGACGCGGTCGGTGGTGACCGTCTCCGTTCGCGACGACGGACCCGGCATCGATCCTGCGATCGCGGCCGCCTTGTTCGATCCACTTCGCCAGTCCGTGGACGAACTGCGGTCGAGCCGCCGCGGACTCGGTCTCGGCCTCTACCTCTGCAAGCGCCTGGTGGAGGCGCACGGTGGCCGGATCTGGGCCGAGTCCGGCGCCGGGTCGGGCACCACGTTCCACTTCACGTTGCCGAGCTACACGCTCGAGCACATGGTCTCGGCGCTGGCGCAGCCTGGCGGGGACGGTCCCCAGGGGGTGAGCTGTGTGGTGATCAAGGTGCCTCCACCCGACCCCCGCCACCCCACCTCACGCCTCGACGACACGACCCGGCTCGTGCGATCCGCGATACGCGACCGCGACCTCGTGGCGACGGGCTTCCCCGGCGTGAACGTCCCGGATCTCGTCGGTGTGCTCGCCGCCTGCGACGCCGGCGGGGCCGCCGCGATCGAAGCGCGCTTGCGGGTGCGGCTCGCATCGGAACAGGGCAGATCCCTCCGGTCGGCCGGCATCGAGCCGGCCATCATGAGCGTCACCGTCGCGCCCCAGCCGGGCGAGCACGAGCTGTCCGCCGCCGAGCTGGCGCACAGGATCGGCGCAGGCCTCGAGCGCCTCTTCCCGCCACCGGCGGTCGAGGTCTACGACGGGATTCCTGCCGACGCCGCAGCAGACAAGCCCCGCGTTTCGCTCTAGGCCGGCGGCACGTCGACCCACGCGACGCGGGGCGCGTCGGCCCACAGACGCTCGAGGTCGTAGAAGCGGCGCACCTCGTCGAGGAACACGTGCACGACCAGGTCGCCGTAGTCGAGCAGCGCCCAACGGCTCGCATCCACGCCCTCACGTCCGATCGGGATCCGCGCAGCCCCGCTGTCTGCGGCATCGTCATCGCGGGTGCGCAGACGCTCCTCGATCGTGTCGACGATCGTCCGCACCTGCCTGTCGTTGCTGGCCGAGGCGATCACGAAGTAGTCGACGACCCCGATCGTGTCCCCCACGTCGAGCACGACGACGTCGAGGGCCTTCTTGTCGTCGGCCGCACGGGCAGCCGCCATCGCAGCCTGCAGGGTCTCGTCAGCCGGGTCCGGCGTTGGTGATGTCGTCGATGCCTGCTGCAGGTTGCTGCTCCGTCGCCGATGCCGAGTGCGCACGCTCGGCATCGCTACCGAGTGTGACGCTCACGTCCACTACGTCCTGATCCCGGAGGTCCTTGACCACCCTGCCGATCCCGAGACGGTTGCGTAGCGCCTCGGCCGCAGGCCGCTGGGCCTCCCGGTAGTACACGATGAGCGTCTCATCGTACGCGGCATCGGTGGCGGAGGACAGCACCAGGTCGGACTCGGTCGGGACGACGCTGCGGACCACGCCGGCGATCGTGCCCGCTCCGACGCCGTTGCTCACTGTCAGACCGAGGCGCGGCTTCTGGCCCTCGACGACGACATCGGTCGGCAACGATGCGACGGTTCGTGCCACGCCCGCGGTGTCGGGCCGGAAGGCCTCGGTGCCATCGGCGGCGCGGGCGGTCGCGACGACCGGGAGAACCCCGAACTCGACGGCGCTCGCGCCGGCGAGACCGCCGAGGACGGCACCGACCTCGCGCATCTCCGTGTCGTCGCTGGTCATCAGCCTGTTGGCGCCCAACAGTGCCGCGGCGCGCTGAGGCTCGTCCCGCAACCGGCCGAGGAAGGCCTTCCACACGTCGGCCTGACGTGCGAGGCGGGCGAGCTCACCGTCCGCCGTCATCGCGTTCATGTAGGCCACGCTGTCGTGAGCGTCGAGGTCGTTGTGTCCGGCGTGGACCGACACCGAACGCGAGGACAGCTCGGTGTCCACACCGGCGCCGGGCCGCACAGCGGATCGCACCGCCACGACGTCGGTGGGAGCCTCGACAGGCAGCGTCCCATAGGTCCCGAACAGCTGCTCGAGCCCGAAGGAGTCCGTCTGGATCCAGTGGTCGATGCGCACCCCGAGCGTGTCGGCGACCGTAGCGGTCGTGATCGCCGGGTCGGCGGTGGCGGCAGCGAGGGTTGCCGGACCGACACCGGGCACGACGGCGCTGACGCCGGTGGGCACCAGGATCACCCGCCCACCGCCGGGCTGGGACACGAGCAGCGTGACCGCCGTGAGGGCGGCACCGTCCTTCTGGATCAACAGGGTGGCGCTGCCTTCGGCGGGACGTGCGTCGGCGACGGCCGGTGGAGCCGCGGTCGCGTGCGAACGGATCGCGCCGATGACGACGCCCACCATGCAGATCAGGACGCCGAACGCGAACAGGCGCCGCGCCCACGTGAGGCGCGCCCCGAGCCGGTTGCGCTCGACGCGGGTGAGCTGGACCCGCTGGGGACCTCCCATGAGATCGAGTCCCGCGAATGCGGCGCGACCGCGGGCGAGCGTGCGTGACTGCTCCACCTCGAAGGGATCGGCGGCCATGTACCCACCGAGGGGATTGGCACCACCGGCCTCGATCCACCCGGTTCCTTCGAGTTCGTCGGCGAGCCCGAGGGATACGTCGTCGAGGGGCAGCAAGGCCGGCGGGACGTAGTGCTCGAAGGGATCCGCCGTGTGAGCCGGTGCCGCACCCCACGCCGGTGCGGCGCCGAGGACGCCCTCGACGGTTGCGTGCCCGGCTGACTCCTCCACGGTGCGGTCGAGGTATTCGGGCGACCACGATCGAGCGACCGCCACGGCGCCAGAGCGCGTGTCGTCGCCGGGCGCGATCAGCGGGCCCCAGACGTCGTCGCTGTCAACGGCCGCCATAGAGACCCCGCTGCTGCGCATACTCAGCGACTTGCTCCGGCAGGAGGCCGCTGACGTCCAGTCCGGCACGAAGACGTCTGCGCACCTCTGTCGCCGACACAGCGACCGGCTCCATGTCGACGTCGACGGTCCTGCACCCAGGACGTGCGGGCGGACTCGCACTCTCGGGCCGGTTCACGACCGCGAGCACAGCGAGGTCGCACACGCGCCCGGGCATGTGCCAGGTGTCGATGCCGGCGGCCGCGTCCGCACCGAGGACGAGGAAGAGGTCGCGCCCGTCACGGTCGAGGGCCTCGAGGGTGTCGACGGTGTAGGACGGTCCCGGGCGGTCGACCTCGACACGGCTCACCGCGAATGCGGGTTCGTCGTCGCGGATGGCCAGTTGTGTCATGCGGTAGCGGTCCTCCGCCGAACTGACCGCGCGGTCGCTCTTCTGCCAGGGCCGGCCGGCGGGCACGAACAGGACCCTGTCCAGCGCGGCCACCCGCCTCGCAGCACGCGCCGCGGCCAGGTGCCCGAAGTGGGGCGGGTCGAAGGTTCCCCCGAACACACCGAGGCGCTCGGTCACGTTGTCTTCCCCCTGAGTGTCGGCACCGACGCGATCAAACCTGAACCCGGCGGCGCTCAGTCGACCAGAGCCTCGACGAAACGTTCGAGCTGGGTCAGGTTCCGCACCTCGAACACGCCGTCGATGTGGGCGCCGTACTCGGACACGATCGAGTCACCCGTGTCCCAGTAGCTGATCGGCTCGGGGTTCAGCCAGTAGACGTGCCGCGCGCGGTGGGCGAGGTCGGCGATGACGGCCGCCTCCGACGCGTGGTAGTTGTTGCGGGCGTCGCCGGTGACGATCAGCGACGTCTTCGATGACACCGAGTCCCCGTACTGCTCGTCGAAGCGCGCGAAGGCGTGGCCGTAGTCGGAGTGCCCGTCGATCCAGACGACGTTTGCCTCGCTGTTGATGCGAGCGAGCGCATCACCGAGGTCGTCGGTGTCGAAGAGGTCGGTCACCTCGTCGCAGTCGTCGATGAACACGAACGACCGCACCTGGCTGAACTGGCTCTGCATCGCGTACACGAGCTGCAGTGTGAAGCGTGCGAAGCTGGCGACAGAGCCCGAGATGTCGCACAGCAGGAAGATCTCGGGCTTGTGCGGCCGTGCGTGACGGAACTTCGGGTCGAGGGGCACGCCACCGGAGGACAGCGACTCGCGCATCGTCCTGCGCACGTCGAGGCGACCACGACGACGGTGCATGCGCTTGCGTTGCAGCCGTACCGCGAGCCGGCGTGCCAGCGGGCGCACGGCCCGCTGCAGCTCCTTCATCTCCGCCGAGGTGGCGTGCATGAAATCGACCTCTTCGAGCAGCGGCTTGCGCAGCGTCTTCGCCATCGCCTCCGCTCCGCGGTCGTCGACGAGCGCGCGGCGGATCTCGGAACGCACCTCCTCGCGGAAGGCCTCCAGGCGCGCCTCGAACTCCTCGCGGAGCATGCGCTCCTCGAGCGCAGACAGGTTCTCACCCTCCTCGTGGGCTGCCTCACGCATCTGCGCGAGGAGCCGCTCCATGATCTTCTCGGGTTCGACAGCACGCAGGGTCCGGTAGATGTAGTAGGTCCCGCCTACCGGCCGGCCGGACTCCATGCCGGCGTTGCGCGTGACCGCGAGGCGGGCCAGGCCGCGGACGCGGCCCTCGTCTCCGGCGAGCAGCGCCTGGAACAGCGCCTCGACGAGATCGTCGACGTCGCCGTCGCCGGCACCACCGGCCCCACCGGCACTCTCTGCGCCGGCGAGTGCCTCGGCGAGCTCGTCGCGATCGTCTCCGATCCGTTCGAACGGGGTCGAAGCGAAGAACACCTCGAAGGCGGTGTCGAACGCCCCGTGGTGGGCGTGGTTCTTGACGAGCGTCGCGGCGAGCGCGGCCTTGAACGACGGGCGGTCCCCGATTCCCACGAGACCGACTACCTCGAGCGCATCGAGGCTCTCCGCGATCGAGACCGGCACACCGGCGGTGCGGAGCTCGGTCACGAACGCGAGAAGGGTCGCCTCGAGGCCGGCAGCTGTCGTCCCGAGCGCGTCCGCCGACGACGGCGCCGCCGGGTTCATGCGTCCTCGACGGTGAGCTCCTTGGCGACCTTGACGAGGTCGCTCTGGTGCTTGAGGAGCACGTTCAGCGTCGCCTTGGCGGTGTCGGTGTCGACGTGGCGCACGCCGAGGAGGAGCAGTGTGCGTGCCCAGTCCAGGGACTCTGCGATCGACGGGGCCTTCTTCAGGTCCATGGTGCGGATGCTGCGCACGAGGCGCGCGACCTGATCGGCCAGCTCGGCACCCACCCCCGGCACGCGCGCCTGGACTATCTCGCGCTCGCGCTCGGGCTCGGGGTAGTCGATGTGGAGGTAGAGGCAGCGGCGCTTGAGGGCCTCGGACAGCTCGCGCGTGTTGTTGGAGGTGAGCAGCACCGTCGGACGTGAGGCAGCCCGCAGCGTGCCCAGCTCAGGGATCGACACCTGGAAGTCCGACAGGATCTCCAGCAGCAGCGCCTCGGTCTCGACCTCGACGCGGTCGACCTCGTCGACGAGCAGCACCACGGGTTCCTCGCTGCGGATCGCCTCGAGCAGAGGCCGCTCGAGCAGGAACGGCTCGTCGAAGATGGACTCTTCGATCTCGTCCCAGGCGTGGTCGTGGGCTTGGTCGGCCTGGATGCGCAGCAGCTGCTTCTTGTAGTTCCACTCGTACAGGGCCTTCGCCTCGTCGAGGCCCTCGTAGCACTGCAGCCGGATGAGACGGCGCCCACTCGCCGACGCGATGGCCTTCGCCAGCTCGGTCTTGCCAACGCCGGCGGGGCCCTCGAGGAGGACGGGCTTGCCGAGGCGGTCGGCGAGGAACACGACGCTTGCGATCGAACGGTCCGCCACGTAGCCGGTCTCGCGCAGGCGCGGGGCGACGTCTTCGATGTCCGCCCAGATCGGGACGGACGGCACAGCGGCAGCGGTGGGATCCTGGGTGTGTGCAGTCACGATGCGGCGAGTGTACCGACCGCCCTGAACCCGGCACTATGGATTGGATAACCGGTCGGCCAGCTAGGGGGGTTGGATAACAGGGGTACGCGAAAGCGCGCCTCTCGTTATCCGAGCCCGACCGGATGGCCGAGCTGTTCTCCAACAGGGAGCCCAGCTCGCTAGAGCGGGAGCTGGCCGAGGGGGAGCGTCTGCCCGTCGCCGAAGCCCTCCCAGCGGCTCCGCGTGAAGTCACGGACCGAACGCGTGAGGAACTTGTCCTCCACGAGCGCCGGCGACGCGTTGGCGATCACGACGGCGGCATCGACGCGGCCGAAGAACTCGCGCAGCGCCACGAGGTTCGTCGTCATCACGGTCTCCACCTCGCCGGACGAGCGGGCGTCGATCGTCTCGGCTGCTTCGACCACGTTGGCGACCGTCACGAACGTGGCTGTCTCGCCCAGCGTCTCGAGCGCGTTGCGAACGTCCGTCGCCGCAGACTTGGAGAAGTCTGTGTGGAACACGAACGTGTCTGCACTGTGATGGCTCGCCGCGTTGACGCACACGTATGCGACATGGTGCTCGTTGGCGTCGGCATCGACGTAGACGTGACGACTGCCGCCGGTGCGCTCGGCGAGGACGATGTCGCCGTCGCCGCGCCACAACGCATCGATCTCGACCTGGGGCACTTCGTCGAAGCTGCGCACGAGGTCGTCGGGGAAACCGGCTCGCGAGATCCCCTCGCGGACCTCGGTGTCGTCCATCCCGCTCCACACGCACGCGTTCCCGCCGAGGATGGTGTCGGCAATGCGGTCCGAGTCGGCGTCGGCGAGAGCAACGACGCCGATCGGTACGCTGCGGCGGACCCAGTCGACGCCGTACTTGTCCCTGTGCCCCCCGAGCACGCGTCCGAGCGGATCCTCTGCGATCGAGCGAGCCTGCCCGAAGCGACCGCACGCGTCGAGGCGCCGGTTCAGCTCCGCCTGCCCGAGCTGACGTGAGAGCGTCCGCATCCCGGCGATGATCCCGGCGATCTCGTCCTCGGTCACAGACCAGGACCCCCGGTCAACACGACGAGGTCGTCGCGGTGACATACCACCGGCGCGTCCCGCTTCCCCAGGATCTCGGCGACCTCCTTCGAATCCACGCGGGTGAGGCCCTTGGCCACGAGCGCCCCTTCCCGCGAGCAGACCTCGACCACGTCACCGGTGTGGAAATCGCCGCTGACTGCGACGACACCGACGGCGAGCAGCGACGAGCCCTCCCGCTCCAGCGCTCGTGCCGCTCCGTCGTCGACGAAGATGCGCCCCGCTGCAGCCTGCGCGAACGCGATCCAGAGCTTGCGACTCGAGAGGCGGCGGTCGTGGGGACGCACCACCGTGCCCACGCTGCGACCCTCCATGAGCGCAGCGAGGACGTCGTCACGCGCGGCATCGGCGATCAGGGTCGCGACACCGGACCAGCCCGCCATGCGTGCCGCTGCGAGCTTGGATGCCATCCCGCCGGAGCCGAGCGGACCACCGGCACCGGCGACGGCCTCGAGCTCGGCGTCGACGGCGTGCACCTCGTCGATGAGGGTCGCGTCCTCGCTCAGCCTCGGGTCGGACGACAGCAACCCTGGTTGATCGGTGAGGAGCACGAGCGCATCCGCTGCGATCAGGTGCGCGACAAGCGCCGAGAGACGGTCGTTCTCGCCGAAGCGGATCTCGTCGTCGGCGACGGTGTCGTTCTCGTTCACGATCGGGAGCACCCCGATCTCGAGCAGGCGCCGCAACGTAGAGCGTGCGTGGAGGTACTGGCTTCTCTCCTCGAAGTCGAAGCGTGTGAGGAGCACCTGGCCCACGCGGACGCCGGCGGGTTCGAGGCACGCCCGGTACTCCATCATCAGCCGAACCTGGCCGACTGCTGCGATGGCCTGCAGGGTCTCGATGTCGGCAGGGCGTGAGTCGTAGCCGAGCTCAGGCAGGCCGGCTGCGATCGCGCCGCTGCTGACGAGGACGACCCGCGCTCCGGCGTCGCGAGCGTCGACGACCTGACGACCGACACGCGCCACGGCATCGGCGTCCACGCGACCGTCGTCATCGACGAGAGAGCTCGAGCCGATCTTGACGACGAGTGTCGGATTCGGCGCCAGCTCGAGGACGCGAGCGGCTTCGCGCTCAGTCACCGGCTTCGACCTCCGCGGGCGCCACGGACTCGCTGTCGGGCTCGAACATGAACTCGAAGTCGCCTATGTGCACCTCGTCACCGCTGCGACAGCCCGCGGCTTCCAGGGCCTCGAAGACACCCAATCGACGTAAGCCCTCCTGCACGTAGGCCATGGCCTGGTCATCGGTGAGGTCGTTGAGAGCGACACTCCGCCGGGCATCCGGACCGTCGACGACCCAATGGGAGCCTTCACGGTACACGGTGAAGCCGCGGCTCCGCGGCCGGTGCACCACGTATCCGGTCGTCGGTGTCGCCGCCGATCGCGCGCTCTCGACGCTGTCCGCACAACTGCGCAGCAGGGGTGTGAGGCCTTGGTGGCTGGCGGCGGAGACGGCGTGCAGCTCACGTCCGGCGCCGAGAGCGAGCGACGTCGCGACCAGCTCGACGGTCTCGGCGTCGACGGTGTCCGCCTTGGAGAGCGCAACGACGCGTGGTCGCGTCACGAGGCGCGGCTGGTAGCGCCCGAGCTCGTCGAGCAGGATCCTGTACTGCTCGTCGGGTTTGTGCTCGGGGTTCATCGGGTCGAGCAGGACGAGCAGGACATGGGCACGTTCGACGTGACGTAGGAACCGATGGCCGAGGCCGCGTCCCTCGGCGGCGCCCTCGATGAGGCCTGGCACGTCGGCCACGACGACGTCGCGGTCGTCCACGGTCGCGACGCCGAGGTTCGGGGTCAGGGTCGTGAACGGGTAGTCGGCGATCTTGGGGCGGGCAGCGCTGACAGCGGCGATCAGCGTCGACTTGCCGGCGTTGGGGAAACCCACGATCGCGACGTCGGCCAGTAGACGCAGTTCGAGGCGGAGCCAGTGCTCCTCGCCCGGCTCGCCCTGCTCGGCGAAACGCGGTGCGCGGTGCCGGTTCGACAGGAACCGCTTGTTGCCGCGCCCGCCACGTCCGCCGTGCGCGGCCTGGTAGGCATCCCCGGTGCCGACGAGGTCGGCGAGGATCGTGCCGTCGAGGTCGCGCACCGTCGTGCCCGGTGGGACCAGCACCCTGAGGTCGCGGCCTCCGCGGCCGTGGCGCTCCTTGCCGGTGCCGTGCGTGCCCGACTCCGCACGGAAGTGGATCTCCTTGGTGAAGCGCACGAGGGTGCTCACCGAGGGATCGGCGACGAGGTACACGTCTCCGCCGCGTCCACCGTCGCCACCGTCGGGGCCACCTCTGGGCCTGTGCGCCTCTCGCAGGAAGGAGGCGCAGCCGGCGCCACCGTCGCCTCCGCGGACGTTGATCTGCGCCTCGTCTACGAACACGTGCGCCTGCCTCTCCCCCCGAACGCGGGCAGAATCGCCCGCACACGGGTCATCCCGCCCGCGTTTGGGACGGGGCCACCCACAAACGCGGGCAGAATCGCCCGCACACGGGTCAACCCGCCCGCGTTTGGGACGGGGCCACCCCCGCCCGCGTTTGGGACGGGGCCACCCCCGCCCGAGTTTGGGACGGGGCTGCTAGGCGAGGTCGGCGGGTTCGACGTGCACGAAGCGGCGCTTGCCCTGCTGGAAGCGGACGTGGCCGTGCACCTTGGCGAAGAGCGTGTCGTCGCTGCCTTTGCCGACGTTGTCACCGGGGTGCCAGCGGGTGCCACGCTGGCGCACGATGATCGTGCCGGCATGCACGAGCTCGCCCGTGTGGGCTTTGATCCCGAGGCGCTGGGCGTGCGAATCACGTCCGTTTCGGCTCGAGCCGCCGCTCTTGGTCTTGGACATTGCTGGTCCTGCTCGTCGTTGTCAGCCCTGGGAGATCGAGACGATCTCGATGCGGGACTGGATCTGGCGGTGGCCGTTCTTCTTGCGGTAGCCCGTCTTGGACTTGTACTTGAAGACGGTGAGCTTGGGTCCCTTGAGCTCCTGCACGAGGCGTGCACGCACGGTCCCGGCGGAGTCACCGGTCTTGATGTCGGCGCCGTCGAAGACCATGACGGCCGGCAGCTCGACCTCGTCTCCGGGGGCACCGGAGAGGCGCTCGACGTCGAGCACGTCACCCTCGCCCACCTTGTACTGCTTCCCGCCGGTCTTTATCACTGCGTGCATAGACGCCCGAGGGTAGCAGCGTGGTCCCGGGGGCGACGAAGGCGCCGCGCCTGCTCAGGAGTCGTCGTCGGCGCCGGTGCCGGCGCCTTCGGCGAACTCCTTCTTGGACTCGCCCAGCGAGCGGGCCAGCTTCGGCAGCCGTGTCGCGCCGAAGAGCAGTACGACGACGGCGAGGATGATCAGGAGTTCTGTAGCTCCCAGGCCTCCCATCGGCGTGTCCTTTCTGTTCGTCGTGCCACCCCGGTCTGGCCCGGGTCGCGGCACTGCAAGGAAATCTACAGTGGACTTCGGCCTCCGGCGCCAGCTCCCCTGCCGGCGGCCTCGATCCGCCGCCGCCCGCGCGGTTGCGGCGCGACGGCGTCAGAAGTCCTCGTCGATCAGGATCCCGCGGCCGCTGCAGTCCGGGCACGAGTGGCTGAACGCCGAGATGAGGCCCTCGCTCACGTTCTTGCGGGTCATCTCCACGAGCCCGAGGTCGCTGATGTCGTACACCTGGGTCTTGGTCTTGTCCCGCGCCACTGCCTCACGGAACGCGCGCAGCACCGCCTGGCGGTTCTTGGCGGTCTCCATGTCGATGAAGTCGATGACGATGATGCCGCCGATGTCACGCAGCCGCAGCTGCCGGGCGATCTCGTCGGCGGCCTCGAGGTTGTTCTGGAAGACGGTCTCCTCGAGACTGCTCTTTCCCACGTTCTTGGACGTGTTCACGTCGATGACCGTGAGTGCCTCGGCGCTGTCGAAAACCAGCGAACCACCCGACGGGAGCCAGACCTTGCGCGCCAGACCCTGGCGGAGCTGCTCGCTCACGTGGTACCTGCGGTACAGCGACATGTCATCGTCGTAGAGCTGGATCCGCTGCAGCAGGTCGGGCTCGTAGTCGTGGAGGTACGCGCAGATCTTGTCGTAGACCTCCCTGTCGTCGACGATGAGACGGCGGAACTCGCCGCTGAAGATCTCACGCACGGTGCGGATCACGAGGTCAGGCTCCTCGTAGACGAGGTCGGGCGGGTTGGCCCGCGTCGCCTCGCGGTAGACGTCCTTCCACAGCTCCTCGAGGCGTTGCATGTCGAGTGACAGCTTCTCCTCGCTGGTGTACTCGGCCGCCGTGCGCACGATCACGCCGAATCCGTCGGGCCGGATCCTGCGCAGCACATCACGGAGCCGTTCCCGCTCGGACTCCGCGAGCCGGCGCGAGATGCCGGTCGAATCGCTCTCGGGCACCAACACGAGGAAGCGCCCGGGAAGGCTGATCTCGGTCGTGAGGCGCGCTCCCTTGGAGCCCATCGGGTCCTTTACGACCTGGACGAGCACCGACTGGCCGACCTCGAGGATGTCCTCGATCCGCGGCGACTTCGTCTCGAACTCGTCGGCGATGAATCGGACGTCACCGGCGTAGAGCACGGCGTTCTTGGGCGTTCCGATGTCGACGAACGCGGCCTCCATCCCGGGAAGCACGTTCTGGACCTTGCCGAGGTAGATGTTGCCCGCGAGGGACTGCGAGGTGCGGTCTGCCACGTAGTGCTCGACGAGGGTCCGGCCTTCGAGCACTGACACCTGGACGCGGTCACCTTCGACGTGGATGAGCATCTGGAGGCGGCCGCGCTCGTCCTTGTCGTCCTTGTCGGCCTCAGCGCTCTGGGCAGGAGCCGCCTCGCCCTTGTTGCGGGCCGGTGTGGTGCCGGGGCTCCCGGCCGCGGCGGTGTCCACTTCGGACGCGGTCTCTGCGGCGGCGTCACCATCGGTCTGGGATGCAGGCCGGCGTCGCCGGCGCCGGCGCTTGATCGTGCGCCGTGTGCCGTCGGGGTCGGAGCCGGCATCGGCGGCGTCGGCAGTCTCCGCGCCGTCGACACCGGTGTCGCCGGTCGTCTCGCCGACCGCGATCGGCGCGGCCGCGCCGTCGCCGGCCTCTGTCTCATCTGCGCCGGCCGGCTCGGCACCTTCCGCCTGTTGCGCGGCGGCCTCCGGCTCGCGACCGGGGGCGTCCCCGGCCGGTTCGGATCCGCCGGCGAGGGCGGCTTCCTCCGCGACGACGTCGCTGAGGGGCATCTCGACCTCCGCCACCGCCTCGACAGCTGCTTCGGCCTCTGCTGCCGGCACCGCCCCGGCGGCGGCCTCCGACGACGTCACGAACTCGGCGACCCCGGCGTCGGCCTCGGCGACAGCCTCAACGCTGACCGCCGGCTGGTCGGCATCAGGCGCCGACCCGGTCGTCTCGACCGCCTCGGGCGCGTCGCTCCCGCCGTCGACCCCGGCCGCGGTCACCTCGGGACGGTCGGAGGTGTCGTGGCCAATCGCAACCGCATCGGCTTGCGCGGCCTCCGCCGCCGCGGTCACCTCGCCGGCCACGCCCTCGATCGGCGGGTCACCGACGCCGGTGTCCACGCCCTCGTCTGCATCGGGCTCGGCGGGTGTGCCGGCATCTGCCGGCTGTTCAGATCCGTGGTGCGAGCGCCGTGGTTGATGGGTCGGGCGTGGCTTCCTCACGAAGCGAGCCATTGCCGCTCCTTTCAATGGGTTCTGGTCGGTGAGCCGGCCCGCCCGCGGAGGATCCGACGGGGAGTGGCTCGGAGAACTCGACCGGTCCGCCCACGAGCTGGGCACACCGGTGCACGAGGACGGCGGCGAGCGGCGGTTCCGTCACCGCGCAGACCTCGGTCGGACGGTACGAGCGCGGCTGCGCCGCGAGGCGCATCCTCACGATGCAGCGCCCCGACACGACCGTCGGTGCGCCGGAACCCACGTCGAGGCGGACCTCGCGCGTGGGGGCGACCGCGAGGTCGAGGATGCCAGGGCGCAGATCCACGGTCGTCGTCCGGCCCTTCCGCTCGAGCTCGTACTCGATCGAGCCGGCTTCGAGCACGGCAGTGAGGCGTTCCGCTGCCGCGGACGGGTCGTCGTCGGATGCGACCACGTAGTCGGAGGCCGCCACGACCGCCTGCAGCGACTGCGAGTCCGCCGCGACCGCGGCTGCCGCCACGACGTCGATCCCCTCCGGCAGGACCGAGCTGAGCGCGATCGCCGTCTCATCTGCGTCGACGTGGTCCGACAGGTCGACGTCGAGGTACTCGGCGGTTGAAGCGAAGCCGGTCGGCAACGCGAGGCCGAAGTGCATCCGCGGGCGCGGCGAATAGCCGGCGGTGAACTCCAAGGGGAGCTTGGCGCGTCGCACCGCACGCTCCCACACCCGCACCAGGTCGAGGTGGCCGATGAAGCGCACCCTGCCCGTCTTCGTGAACCGCAACCGCAACCGCAGAGGACTCACCTCATCTCGTGGCGGTGGCGACCTCGTGCGTCTGCGTGGGTTTGGCTGACAACCGAACGGGAGTGCCGGTGCCTGAGGCGGCCCCGGGTAGGTGCTGGCCCGTCCCCTGGCTCCCACCCGCTGGGGGCGTAGCCGAGGCGACGAGATGCTCGATCCCGAAATCGGTGCAGACCCCGCAGTCGTAGCAAGGCGTCCACCGGCAATCTTCGAGCACGTTCGCCGCCAGCGCTTCCTGCCATTCGTCCCAGAGGAACTCACGGCGCAGCCCTGCGCTCACGTGCTCCCACGGGAAGACCTCCTGGTCGTCCCGCGTCCTGTGTACCGTCGATTCGATGTCCAATCCGTGGGCGTGCATCCCCGCACGCCACAGGTCGAGTGAGAAATGCTCGCCCCACTCCTGGAAGACTCCTCCTGCCCTCCAGACGTGCTCGATGACCGGCCCGAGACGCCGGTCCCCGCGGCTCATGAGACCCTCGGCCGTGGTCGCCGAGGGATCGTGCCAGCGGAGCTGGGCACGCGTACGCCGCGTGGCGTCCTTCAGCAGTGCGATCTTGCGCGCCAGGGCGTCGGGCTGGTCCTGGCCGAACCACTGGAACGGTGTGTGCGCTTTGGGCACGAACCCGCCGACCGACATCGTGGCGGACGCGCCCTTGACGTGGCGCTTGCCGATCTCGACGACGTTGCGGCCCAGTTCGGCGATGCCGAGCACGTCCTCGTCGGTCTCGGTCGGGAGGCCGATCATGAAGTACAGCTTCATGCGTTTCCACCCGTTGGCGTAGGCCGCCTCGACCGCCGCGTAGAGGTCGTCCTCGGAGATCAGCTTGTTGACGACCCGGCGCATCCGCCACGTTCCGGCTTCCGGCGCGAACGTGAGCCCGGTCTTCTTGACGCGGCTGACCTCGGACGCGATCCCGACGCCGAACGCGTCGACGCGCAGGCTCGGCAGTGACAGCGAGATGCGTCTGTCGCCGCAGTCGTCCATGATCCCGCGCACGAGGCCCTCGGCGTCGGAGTAGTCCGCAGACGACAGCGACAGCAGGCTCACGTCCTCGTAGCCGGAGGACTCGAGTCCGTCGCGCACCATGCGCCGGATCTGCTCGGGCGGGCGCTCCCGCACCGGACGCGTGATCATCCCCGCCTGGCAGAAGCGGCAGCCGCGGGTGCAGCCGCGGAACACCTCGACGTTGAGCCGGTCGTGCACCACCTCGGTGAGCGGAACGAGGGGACGGCGCGGGTACGGCATGTCGGCGAGGTCGGCGAGCTTGCGCGCGTCGACGCGCTCAGGCGCAGCGGGATGGTTCGGTTCGACGGCGGCGACGGTGCCGTCACGGTTGTACGACACGTCGTAGAGGGAAGGCACGTACACGCCGTCGATGCGGGCGAGCGCCGTCATCAGCTCATGGCGCGTGCCTCCCCCGCTGCGCCATTGCTTGACAGCGGCAGTGATGTCGACGACGGCGTCCTCACCGTCGCCGATGACGACCGCGTCGACGAACTCTGCGATGGGCTCGGGATTCATGACGGCGTGACCGCCGGCCACCACGAGCGGGGAGTCGGGGCCACGGTCGGCGCTGCGCAGCGGGATCCGGGCGAGATCGAGGCACTCGAGCAGGTTCGTGTAGAGCAGCTCTGCCGGGAACGTGAACGCGACGACGTCGAAGGCGTCGGCACGGTCGTGGCGGTCGACCGAGAACAGCGGCACTCCCGCCGCACGCATGGCAGCGCCCATGTCAGGCCACGGCGCATACGCGCGTTCGGCCTGCGCGTCAGGCCGGTCGTTGAGGAGCTCGTACAGGATCTGCAGGCCGAGGTTCGGCAGGCCGATCTCGTAGGCATCGGGGAACACGAGGAGCCAGCGCACCATCTCGGGGCTCGGCTCCTTGCGGATCATGTTGCCTTCGCCGCCGATGTAGCGCGCCGGCCTCGCGACTCCGGGTAGGAGCGGCTCGACGCTGGGCCACAGCGTGTGGCTCACTTGACGTTCCCGTCTGTTGCGGCTGCCCGTGGCGTCGGAACGAGCTCCGCTGCGGCGGCAGGGCCCGAGGGCACGGACGAAATCTCGCACCAGCGTAGCAGGCCGAGGCGGCTCCCCCTCCTGGGCGCGCCCACCCAGCAGAGCATGACGTCGCCGGTGCGGGAGGACATGCTGGTTGCAAACGCCCGGCGGAGGTTGCGCCGTGCACGTCTCAGACGACAGACCAGATCGGCCCGGAGATGTGGAACCGCCCCGCGATGGTGTCGCCCGTCTTGAACGGGCGCCGGAGGTCGCCGGGCGCCGCGCACACCTCGAAGATGAGGCCGCCGCAATCGACGCTCGCCCACTCGAACGCGCCCCCTGTGAGCTCGTTGTGGCGCAGCAGGTGCGACGTCACTGTTCCGCAGAGCTCGACCATCGGCGCCGGCACCTTCACTCCGACGGCCGTCGTCGCGAGGTCGGGTACGACGGAGGGAGGCGTCGCGGCGTCGACGTGGGCGACGGACTCGGCGACCGCGCCGAGCCCCACCTCGATCGTGGCGCCGACCACGAGCGCATCGGCCCACAGCAGGAAATGCGGAGTCGTCATCGGCACGCGAACAGCACCGCCCGGGCCCCACACATCGACGAGGAGCACCGAACAGTGCGGGCACTCGTGGTCGGGCACCGTCGCCACGACACGCACGGTCGTGCGCGTCTGTGCGGAGAGGAACGGCGTGACGCAGGCGACCGCGCCGCTGAGGTCCTGATGCACCACCAGCGCCGCACGTGACGACGTGCCGCACACGTGGGTGAGACCGGCGTCGGGGCGTTCCACCGCCTCGGTCTCCGCGAGCACGACGCGCACCACGGCGTCGATGTCCGCGGCATCGCCGGCACCGAAGCCGAGTGCGTCCAAGCGCGCAGGCATCGCTCAGGTGCCCGTCGACAGCGACGGCGAGAGCGGTGTGCGTGCGAAGCGGCGCAAGTGGACGTTGACGATCATCCCGAGCAGGATCGCGGTCGCGAGGATCGAGGACCCCCCGCTCGACACGAGCGGCAACGTCACGCCCGTGACCGGCATCACCGCGACCGTGACGCCCATGTTGAGGAACGCCTGGAAGCCGATCATCGCCGTTGCACCGGCTGCGAGGATGGTGCCGAAGAAGTCGCGCGACAGCATCGCCGTACGCACCCCTCGCCACAGCACGAGCCCATAGACGATGATCACGCTCAACGCGCCGATCAGGCCGAGCTGCTCGCCGATCGCGGTGAAGATGAAGTCGTTCTGCTGCTCGGGCACGTAGGACAGGTTCGTCTGCGATCCCTCGAACAGCCCGCGTCCGGTGACACCGCCGTTGCCGATCGCCGTGAGGCTCTGGCGCAGGTTGTAAGAGGCGCGTTCGTTGCTCTGAGGATCGAGGAACGACGTGAGGCGGGCACGCTGGTAGTCCTTGACGACGCCGAGCTGGAGAGCGCCGACCACTCCGATCACGCCGATCAAGCCGACGATCACGAGGTGGCGTGCCTTGGCGCCCGCCACGACGAGCATCGCGAAGGTGGCGAAGCAGAAGATCATCACCGAACCGAGGTCGGGCTGGAGTGCGAGCAGGCCCAACGGCACCGCGACGAGGCCGAGCATGCGTACGAGGCGCTTCAGGTCGAACGGTCCACGCCCGTTCGACGCCACGGTCGCGAGCACGACGACCATCACCGGTTTCAAGAGCTCGGCGGGCTGCACCGCGAACGCCCCGAATCCGAACCACCCCTTGGCGCCGTTGATCTCGCTGCCGAGGGGGGTGAGCACGAGCACGAGCAGCACCACTGCGCCGATGTAGAGGGCGGGTGCCCACGACTGGAAGCGGTGGTAGTCGACGACGACGGTGAAGGCCATCGCTATCGCGCCGAGGACGAGCCATACGAGCTGGCGCTTGAGGTAGCTGTAGGGGTCTGCGCCGGCGTTCGCGAGGCGCGTGGCGGTCGCGGAGTGCACCATCAGGACGCCGAACGCAGCCAGGGCAGCGGTCGACCCGAGCAGGATCCAGTCCAGATGGCGGCGGCGCTTCGTCTGCGCTGCCACCTGCGAGGTAGTGACGACGGCCATCAGTCGGTCCTGTCGCCCTCTTGGATGTTGCCCGGGGTGAGGCCGAAGATCCCCTCGTAGATGCGCCGAACGATCGGGGCCGCGGTCACGTTCCCGGCGCCACCCTCCTCGACCACGGCGACGACCGTGTACTCGTTGTTCGGCCCGCCGTAGCTCGCGAACCACGACGTGTCGGTCTTGGTCGAACCGTTCTGCGCCGTTCCCGTCTTGCCCGACACCGGCACCTGGTCGAAGGGGAAGCCCGCGAAGGCCCGCTTGGCGGTTCCGTCACGCGTGACACCGGCGAGGCCAGCCTGGATCACCTGGATCTGCTCGGGCGGGATCGGCAGTTGAATGATCGGCTCGGGCGGGAACTGGCGGTCGATCGACCCGTCGACCGCCTGGATCTGCTGGGCGATGTGGGGCTTGTAAGCCGGGCCCCCGTTGGCGATGGCCGCGTACACGTTGGCGACCTGCAGCGGGGTCACGAGCAGGTCGCCCTGGCCGATCGAGAGGTTGATGTTGTCGCCGGGATTCCACGAGTTGCGCGGGAACGCCGCCGGGTTGGCGTTGTTCATGCGGCGCAGCCAGTTCTCGTCGGGCACCTGGCCGCCCTTCTCGTTCGCGATGTCGATGCCCGTCTTGTCACCGAAGCCGAGTTGACGCGCGGTGTTCTGCAAGTAGTCACCGCCCTCACCGCGACGCTGATACATCTGGTCGCCGATCGTGTAGTAGTAGACGTCGACGGACTCGACGAGGGACTTGGCGAGGTCCGTGCGGCCATGCCCGGTCTTGTTCCAGTCGTAGAAGCGTCGTCCCTCGCGGCCGGCTGTGTAGTAGGCCCCCGCATTGATCGTCGTCTCGGGGGTCACGAACCCGTTCTGGAGTGCAGAGATCGCGGTCACGACCTTGAACGTCGAAGCCGCCGGGTACTGGCCCTGGATGGCACGGTTGTTGAGCGGGTACTGGTTGGCAGGGTCGTTGAGGCTCTCCCACGTCGCCTGGGGGATCCCCCCGATGAAGTCCTGAGGGTTGAAGCTGGGATACGACGCCATCGCGACGACCCCACCCGTGTGGGTGTCGAGCACGACCACGGCACCCCCCGGAGCCGGCGTGGGATGGCCCTTCTCCCCGTCGTACGTGTTGCGGGCTCGCAAGATCCCTTCGCGCAGCGCATCCTCGGCGATCGTCTGCACATCCGGATCGAGGGTGAGCACGACGTCCTTGCCCTGCTGGGGCGGCTCCTCACCGAGCACGCTGACCTGCTTGCCCTGGGAGTTCACCTCGATCTTCTTCAGGCCGGGGCTCCCACGCAGTGACGACTCGTAGCTGGCCTCGACGCCGCCACGCCCGATCGAGTCGCCGATGCGGTACTCCGAATGCGCGTCGAGATCGTCCGCCGTCGTCTCGCCGACGTAGCCCAGCACATGGGGCGCGATCGAGCGGCACGGGTCCTTGCGGATGTCGTCGCGGTTGGCAGACAGATCGGTCTGCTCCGCCAGCGTCTTCTTCTTCTGCTCGTCCGTGCAGCCGGTGAGCTGGGTCAGCACGCGCACGGGCCTCGTCACCGCCACGACACCCGGGAACTCGTCCTGATGCTCCTCGATGTAGAGCAGGAGCTGCTTGGACACGTCGTCGGCGACGGGGATCGCGTCGACCGGTGAGCCCTTGGGCTTCTCGAGCTTGGTGCGGATCTCGTCCTCGCTCTGGTTCAACAGGATCGACAGCCGCGACACGATGCGGTCCATGTCGTCGCTGCTCTTGATCTGGGCCTTCTCGACCCCGATCGAGAACGAGACCCGGTTGTCGACGAGGACGTTGCCGTTGTGGTCGAGGATGCGCCCCCGCGGTGCCTCGGAGCGGATCAGGCGCACCTGGTTGTCGCTCGCCCGCGCTGAGAAGTCCTCGTGGTCGAGGACCTGCAGGTACCACAACCGCACCCCGAGCGTCAGCAGCAGCGCCCCGATCACGACGGCGATGATCGTGAGGCGCATGCGCGTGTCGCCCGCAGGGTTCTCCTCGAGCTTTCGCGCCGATTCACGGGCCTTCGCGGCGCGCCGCGCCCACGGCGGCGACATGCGCAGCATCGGCTCCTTGCGCTTGCGAAAGCGCCTGGCCGCCTTGGCGTCGACGTCGAGCCGTCTCGGCAGCTTGTTCTTGGGGAGTGTCGTCTTCAGGACACGTCTCCAGGTGGTGTGAGCAGGCGACCCATGAGGGGCACGACCAGGGTGCCCAGAGCAGCCGTGTACAGCGATGAGAGGAGCACGGTCGGCACCGTGACGCCGCGACCGCCTTGACCGAGCAGCCACGCCAAACCCAACACGATCGACTCCGCAACCACGGTGGCCACGAACGTCACGCCGATCTGGCGAAACGGGCCCGGTGGAAGGTTGGGGGCCACGAAGCCCACAGTGTACCCCACGATCGTGAAGCTCATCGAGGACATCCCCAGCGGAAGTCCCCCGATCAGGTCCTGGAGCAGGCCTGCGACGAAGCCGACGCCTGCACCCCATTCGGGCCCGAGGCGCATCGCCACCGCGACGGTGACGAGGAGGACCACTTCGGGCTTCGCGCCGAACAGCGGGAGCTGCGCGAACAACGACGCCTGCAGACCGATCGCAATCACGAGCGCCACCGGGATACCGACCCAGCGCTGCAACGCCCCGGCCTGGGTCATGTGGACGGTGTCCACAACAGCACGGTGACGAAGTCGCGTCTGGTGCCGTCGGCGTAGGGTTCGACGGTGATCGCCTTCACGAGGCCGGATCGATCGAGGTCGACGGTCGCCACGCGCCCGATCGGCAGGTTCGGCGGGAACCGGCTCCCCTCGAATCCGGACGTCGCGATCTCGTCTCCGACGGCGACGTCGGCGCTCGCATCCACGAAGTCGAGCGTGAGCGGTTTCCCCGACCCGTGACCTTGGAGCTTGCCCGTGATGCCGTTGCGGACGTCGCGCACCCCGACACCGGAGAGGGGGTCGGTGAGGAGCAGGACCTTGGACTGGGTGGAGGTGGCGTCGAGGACCCGTCCCACGAGGCCCTGGCCCGTGCGCACCGGGTTGCCGTCTGAGACGCGGTCGTCGGTGCCGGCGTCGATGGTGATCGTCTCGTCGAAGTTCGTCGCCGGCTCGCCGACGACGCGGGCCGTCAGGAAGTCGTAGCTCTTCGCGTTCACGACGTTCGTGAGCCTGCGCAGCTCCTCGAGCTCGCGCTCGTACTTGGCCACGTCGACGCGCTCGGCACGCAGCCGCTCGTTCTCCTCCTGCAGACGCTCGTTGTCACGGCTGAGGTCACCGGCGGAGAAGACCCCGCTGAAGAAGCGGCCGATCGGGCGCGTGACCGCGCCGACGGCGCTCTGGACGGGTCGCACGACCTCGAGCAGGCCTTTGCGCAACGGCGACCCCTCGGCGTCGCTGCTGTAGTCCACGGTGATCAGGATCACCGAGAGGATGATCAGTCCGATGAGTACGAGCTTGCGGCGACTCGGTGCTCGCTTGTTGAGAGCGGCCATGAGGGCTGGATGCCTTCCACGGACGGGTCCCGCGCCGCAACAGGCGCTCGGATGCCGTCCTTGGGAACCTGGGTTCAGTGCTGAGAGGTCGAGGAGATGAGGACCTGCTTCAGTGCCTCGAACTCCTCGAGGCACTGGCCGGAGCCTATAGCCACACAGTGCAGTGGTGACTCGGAGATGCGCAGCGGCATCCCGGTCTCGTGGCCGAGGCGGCGATCCAGACCCTTCAGGAGGGCTCCTCCGCCTGTCAAGACGATACCTTGCTCCATGATGTCGGCCGCCAGTTCCGGCGGTGTGCGGTCGAGCGTGATCTTGACAGCGTCGACGATCGCGGCGACCGGCTCCTCGAGCGCCTCGCGGATCTCCTCGGTGGTCACGATGATCGTCTTCGGGAGCCCGGTGACGAGGTCGCGTCCGCGGATCTCCGCCCGCGGCTCGTCCTCGAGCGGGAACGCAGAGCCGATCGCGATCTTGATCTCCTCAGCCGTGCGCTCGCCGAGGGCGAGGTTGTACTCCTTCTTCACGTAGTTGATGATCGACTCGTCGAGCTCGTCGCCGCCGATGCGGACCGACTCGGACGTGACGATGCCGCCGAGGGAGATGACGGCGACCTCTGTCGTCCCACCACCGATGTCGACGACCATGTTGCCGGTCGGCTCGTGCACCGGCAGTCCGGAACCGATCGCCGCTGCCATCGGCTCCTCGATGATGTACGCGGCACGGGCGCCGGCCTGGATCGCGGACTCCTCGACCGCGCGCTGCTCCACCTGGGTGATGCCGGAGGGAACGCAGATGACTATGCGCGGCTTCTGCCAGCGCCGCTGCTGCACCTTCTGGATGAAGTAGCGCAGCATCTTCTCGGTAATCGCGAAGTCGGCGATGACGCCGTCGCGCAGGGGGCGGATCGCCTGGATGTGGCTGGGTGTGCGCCCGATCATGCGCTTCGCGTCCGCTCCCACCGCGAGCGGCTGGTTCGTGCGCGTGTTGATCGCCACGACGGACGGTTCGTTGAGGACGATGCCGCGGCCACGGACGTAGACGAGGGTGTTGGCTGTGCCCAGGTCGACAGCCATGTCTCGCCCGAACACCTGGCTGAAGGTCGCCATAGTGGGACTCCGAGGTTCGTCGCGGGGGCTGGAACGCCGGCTCAGGCCAATGGAGTTGCCGATCCTAGAGACACTTGCCGGGTACGGCCAATGCGACGCTCGGGCGATGCCTCCCCGACGATACGCGACGCGGTCGCACTACGCCGGATCAGCCGGCCAAGCGCGGGAAGAACAACGCGATCTCACGCGCGGCGGACTCGGGAGAGTCGGAGCCGTGGACGAGGTTCTCGGTCAGGAGGATCCCGAAGTCACCCCTGATCGTGCCCGGCGCGGACTCGACGGGGTTGGTCGTGCCCATCAGCGTGCGCACGACCTTCACGGCGTCGGGGCCTTCGAGCACCAGGGCGGCGAGCGGACCGCCGGTGATGAACTCGACGAGCTCACCGAAGAACGGCTTGTCCGCGTGCTCGGCGTAGTGGCGCTGCGCCGTGTCGACGTCGAGGGAGCGGACCTCGCCGGCGACGATCGTGAGGCCCTTGCGCTCGAACCTGGCGATGATCTCGCCGACGAGCTTGCGCCTGACGCCGTCGGGCTTGATGAGGACCAGGGTTCGCTCCACTCCACACTCCTAGGCTGGTCGGCGCTCGCGCCGCGTCGGCTCGGGTCAGTGGCGCAAGGTAGTGGCGTGCAAGCGCGAGGTGCGAGGCGACTTGTACGCTCCCGACATGGACACATCGCATCTCGAGGGCAGCGCGGTCCCGGAGTACTACACCGATTCGGTGCGAATCTCAGTGACCCCCTACTCGTTCGTCCTCGACTTCGGCTTGTCGACGGAGTCGCCCGGCGAGCAGAAGAACGTGGCCACGGTGCGCATGAGCCCCCATCACGCTTGGGTCCTGACCCGGGCGCTCGCCAAGCACGTCGCCGAGTACGAGTCCAGCATCGGTTCGGTGCGCCTGCCCGACGAGATCCTGCGCGACATCGGCCTCGACGACACCGACTGACCGCGAAATCCCTGCCCCGCGCGTCAGAGGGAGAGCGCGGAACGGGCTTCGGCGACCGTCGTGAGCGACCCGGTGACGAGGACCATGTCATGGGGCCCGGCATCGTCTCTCGCGACCTGCAGCGCCGCCGCGACGCCCGGCTCCTCGAAGACCTCCGCCCCGGCCGCCTCGGCCGCATCCGCGACGGCGACGAGATCCGCTGCACGCTCCGAGTCGGGCGAGGTGGCGTAGAACCTGTCCGCGGCCGCAGCCAGCGGGCCGACGACGCCACCGACGTCCTTGTCACCGAGCACACCGCACACGACGAGCAGGTCGTCGAAGTGGAACACCTCGCGCAGTGTCGCCATCAGCGCCGCGACACCCGCCGGGTTGTGCGCCCCGTCGAGCACGGTCAGGGGACGCTGTGCGACCACCTCGAGCCGCCCCGGCACGGTCAGGCCCGCCATCGCTTCGGCCAGCACCGCGCCGTCGAGGCGGCGGCCCATGAACGCCTCCGCGGCCGCAATCGCAAGAGCCGCGTTGGTGGCTTGGAACGCTCCGAGCAGCGGCACCTCCACGCCTGAGTGGGTGCCGCTCGGTGTGGCCACGTCGACGACGAGGCCTCCGAGAGCGGGCGTCACGGCCTCGACCCGCACCTCGTGACCGAGACGCCAGAGCGCTGCGGCACCGACCTCGCGGCAACGGCGGTCGAGGACGCTGAGCAGCTCGGGTGAGTCGACGCCTGTGACGGCCACGGCGCCGTCTTTGATGACACCGGCCTTCTCCACTGCGATCCCGAGGGGGTCGGGCCCGAGGAACTCGACGTGGTCGACGGCCACGTTGGTCACCACTGCGACGACGCCGTCTGCGACGTTGGTGGCGTCGTAGGTGCCGCCGAGGCCGACTTCGAGCACGGCGGCGGCACACGCCTCGGCGGCGAAGTGCTGCAACGCCAGGATCGTGACCGCCTCGAAGTAGGTGGGGGCGCTCGCGCAGGTCTCCTCGACGGCGGCGAGGATCGGCTGCAGGTAGGTCACGGCCTCGGCGAGCTCGTCGTGTCCGATCGCGTCGCCGTTGACCACGACGCGCTCGGTCACCGACTCGAGGTGCGGGGACGTGTAGAGCCCGCAGCGCAAGCCGGCGGCCACGAGGATCGCCGACACCATCCGCGCGACCGACGTCTTCCCGTTGGTTCCCGTCACGTGCACGACGTCGTAGCTCGCCTGCGGCTCTGCAAGCAGGTCCATGGCCGCGCGCATGCGGTCGAGGCCGGGCGCGATCCCGCGTTGGAGCAGCGAGTCGAGGTATGCGAGGGCTTCGGGATAGGTCACCGACCCACCGTAGCCCCAGCTCCCCGCTCCGCCGCGGCCCGGCCCGCCGGCGGCCGCCGGGACGCTGCGGCGACTCAGCCTGTCACGTTCGGCTGCGCCGTCACCGGGGACACGGCCGTGCAGGACGGGTCCTCGGGGTTGGTGGTGCAGACGTCGGTGGGGTTGACGTTGCCGCCGTCGCCCTTCACGACCCCCACGATCGGGTGGTACCAGATCAACCCGAACACCGCGTCGGAGGAGTGGCGCGTGTCCTGGATCTGCTCGGGGGTGTCGGCCGGGGTGAGCGGGTCGTCGTCGATGTCGCCGACCGTCGCCCGGAAACGTCCCTCGCCGTCTTGGGTGTCGGGGTCGTAGCGGAGGCCGGGACCGGTGCACACGTTCGGGTCCTCGGGGTCACATCCCGGCTGGCGCAGCAGGTAGTCGCTCAGGATCTCGAGGAGGGCCTGGTAGCCGGTGTGGTGGACGGCCTGGTTGTTGACCCACGGCGGTCCCTGCGTGAAGGCGAACATCGTCTGCTGGTCCTGCGCGCCCTTGACGACGGAGTTGGCCATCATCGCGACGTAGGACGTGTCGCGGGTGTTGGTGAGCCTCACCGGCTCCTCGGCGCTCTGGTCCATGTAGCCGAAGCCGCCGTCGTCGTTCTGGTGGCCGGCGAGCACGTTTATCGCGTTCACGATCTCGGGGTCCTGAGGAGTGCCACCGTTGGAGAGCAGCGCCATGACCGCTTCGGCGGTCGTGCGGAAGTCGATGATCGGGGCGTCTCCCCAGCTCCCGTCGGCCTTCTGCTGGCTCTTGATGTAGGTAGCGACGGCACCGCTGATCTCGTCGCGGAACGCGGCTGCGACGGGGTCCTGGCTCGCGAACGACGCCACCGCGTACCACGACCAGATCGTGTCGCGCAGGCCGGCGCCGAACTGGCCGCTGCCGTTGTAGCTGGCGTGGATCGTGTCGTAGACGTTGCAGCTGCCCTGCGACGCCGACTCACCCACGAGGAAGAGGTAGTACCCCGCACGTGCGGTCAGTTCGAGCGATGCCGGGCAGCCGCCCGAGATGGCGTTCTTGACGTAGTCGGTGGCGCTGGTGCCCGACGTCGGGTTGGCGGCGTCCTTGACGGCCTGGCCCGCGTTCGTCTGGTTCCACTGCGACTGCGGGATGTTCGCGGCCTGGGCACGCGTCGCCACGGCGAGCAGTGCAGCGAGGGTTGCGTCGAGGTCGGCGTTGAAGGCGCCGTCCTCTCCGATCTTGATGACCTGCTCGGGGTGCTGCACCGTGTTCGTCGGCTTCAGGTAGTTCGGGACCAGCCACCAGCCGAAGTAGTGGCTGTTTCCGGCCCAGCAGCTCCACGCGGGGAGGTTGAGCTGGTTGCCGCCGATGTTGCAGTTGATCACCGCGTTGTACTGGCCGCGGTGGAGCTGGATGTCGGTGTCGCGCTTGGCCCAGTCGATCTGGGCGTCGGCGGAAGGCAACGCCACGACGCCGAGGCCGAGGGCCGCCGCTGCGACCACCGCACCCACACGCGTGCGACGCGTCCACCCTCTCCGCTTGCGCACCGGGCCGGCGACGCGATTGTCGGCCACGACCGATCCCCTTCTCATCCGATTTCCACCCGGGAGACCCATTGCCACTTTCCCCTGCTCCACTCGGCGGCTCTCGTCGGCGTCCTGCCACCTTGCTCGACGCACCCGGAGCTCCGCCCCTTCGGGAGCTTTCGCTCCCTGGCCCGCCGACTCCTCCTCGAGATCACCCACGGTGCACACCCGCTCCACTCTGCGCGGTCTCGTGAGGAGACGGGGGCGATGGTACCCCGCACTCCTTCGCGTCGCCAGCGCAGGCAAGTACCCCAACCTGCGCCTACGCTCCCTTCACATGTCCAGGATGGAGGCCCCCCTCGTCGACGCGCTCTGGCACTTTCGCTACCGGTGCCGCAAGCGTCCCCACGGGTTGCAGCGCCTCGCCCTCGACCCCGATTCCGCCACTCTCGGTGTTGATCTCGGTGACGGCGTCGCCGAGACGGTCTTCGCCGAGGCGCGCTGGCACGACCCCGTCGCCTACGGCGTTCACACCGTCGGCGAGGTCCGGCTCAGCCGTCGCCGCGGCAGCGGGCTCGTGGAGTGGCCCTTCGACCTCGGCAGCGAGCCGGAGGGAACGCGGCTCGTGGCTGTTCTCGCCGGCTTCGAGATCGACCTCGGCGACCGGCCGATCGCCGGTGTGTCCGAGCTGTCGGCCTTCGTCGGGGTGCCGGGAGCGGAGGGCCGCACCAATGCCGGCGTCTCCGTCGGGTCGCGGCGCGATCCCGAGCTCGAGGCGTCGATGACGCTGCTCGTCCTCGCAGTGCCGGCCGACCGCCTCGAGGTCCACACCCCGAAGTCCGAGGGCCTGCGCCGCGGCGGCTTCGAGCCGCACCAGCAGCCGCTCGCGTCGACCATCGGTCCGCAGACCCTACGACCGCTCGGTGTCGCCGGCTTCGGCTTCCACCTGAGCGCCCGCCGACCTGACCACCCGACCCCGCGTCGCCTGCGCGAGCTGGGCATCTCGGTCAACGGCCTCGTCATGCGCTGGCACTGCTCGACGGCGAACACGTTCACACGGACCACGAGAGTGCGGGCGACCGCGACCGTCCCATGTGTCGTGATGCAGCCCTGAGACCGGCGACGGGCACGATCGGGCACCGGGCGTCTGCTGACCTGGCCGATGGCTCAGGCGGTCGCCTCTTCGCCGCGGTCGTCGACGTCCTTGGAGGAGCGCTCGGCGCGGTCGACACGTGGCACCAGGGTCGGCGGCACCCGGTCGACGACGACCTCCTTGGTGATCACGCACTGGGTGATGTCGCGCCGCGACGGGATGTCGTACATGACGTCGAGGAGGACCTCCTCGAGGATCGCACGCAGGCCGCGGGCGCCGGTGCCGCGTTCGATCGCCTGATCGGCGATGGCCTCGAGGGCGTCGTCGGTGAACTGCAGATCGACGCCGTCGAACTCGAAGAACTTCTTGTACTGCTTGACAAGGGCGTTGCGCGGCTCGACGAGGATGCGCACGAGCGCCTCGTTGTCGAGGCTGTGCACTGCGCTCATGACCGGGAGGCGTCCGATGAACTCGGGGATGAGCCCGAACTTCATCAGGTCCTCGGGCAGGACCTTGGAGTAGACCTCGCCGACGTCCTTCTGGGACATCGAACGCACGTCGGCGCCGAAGCCGACGCCCTTGTTGCCGATGCGTCGCTCGATGATCTTGTCGAGCCCGGCGAAGGCGCCGCCGCAGATGAACAGGATGTTGGTCGTGTCGATCTGGATGAACTCCTGGTGCGGGTGCTTGCGCCCGCCCTGGGGTGGCACCGACGCCTGCGTGCCCTCGAGGATCTTGAGGAGCGCCTGCTGCACGCCCTCGCCGGAGACATCACGGGTGATCGACGGGTTCTCGCTCTTGCGTGCGATCTTGTCGACCTCGTCGATGTAGATGATCCCGGTCTCGGCCTTCTTCACGTCGTAGTCGGCGGCCTGGATCAGCTTGAGGAGGATGTTCTCGACATCCTCGCCGACGTAGCCGGCTTCGGTGAGCGCGGTCGCGTCGGCGATCGCGAACGGGACGTTCAGCATCTTGGCGAGCGTCTGCGCGAGGAGGGTCTTGCCACAGCCGGTCGGGCCGAGCAGGACGATGTTCGACTTCGCGAGCTCGACCTCGCCCTCACCCTGGGCACCGACCTGGACCCGCTTGTAGTGGTTGTAGACCGCCACCGCGAGGGAGCGCTTCGACTCGTCCTGACCGATGATGTACTCGTTCAGGAACTCGTAGATCTCCTTCGGCTTGGGCAGCTCCTCGAGGCCGAGCTCGGTGGTCTCGGAGAGCTCCTCCTCGATGATCTCGTTGCAGAGCTCGATGCACTCGTCGCAGATGTAGACGCCGGGACCCGCGATCAGCTTCTTGACCTGCTTCTGGGACTTGCCGCAGAAGCTGCACTTGAGGAGCTCACCCCCATCGCCGAACTTCGCCATTTGCTCACTCCCCGAGTCCTGTGACCGGACCTGGTCCGCTCACAGCACCGTCTCGCTTAGGTCAGCTTGCGGCCTTGAGCTTGCGCGACACGAAGACCTCGTCGATCATGCCGTAGTCCTTGGCCTCTTGGGCGCTCATGATGTAGTCGCGGTCGGTGTCGCGAGCCACACGCTCCAGGGGCTGGCCGGTGTGCTCGGCGAGGATCTCGTTGAGGGTGTCGCGCATGCGGATGATCTCTTTGGCCTGGATCTCGATGTCGACCGCCTGGCCCTGGGCGCCACCGTGTGGCTGGTGGATGAGCACGCGTGCGTTCGGGAGGGCGAAGCGCTTGCCCGGTGCGCCGGCGGCGAGGAGGACGGCCGCGGCGCTGGCGGCGAGGCCCATGCACACCGTCGAGACCTGTGGCTTGATGAACTGGATCGTGTCGTACATCGCCATGAGCCCGTCGATCTCACCGCCGGGGCTGTTGATGTAGATGGCGATGTCCTTGTCGGGGTCCTCGCTCTCGAGGAACAGGAGCTGGGCCATCACGAGGTTCGACACCTGTCCGTCGATCGGGGTGCCGACGAAGATGATCCGGTCGTGCAGCAGCCGCGAGTAGATGTCGGAGTGCCGCTCACCACGGGGGGTCTGCTCGATGACGGTCGGGATGATCAGGTTCTGCATCCGGATCCTCTGGGGCTTGGCCTGGAAGACGTAATCGCCGTTGCTCTGGTTGACCGACTGGCCGGCAGGGAAAGGCCACTGGGGCGCCGGCGTTGTCGCCCACCTTACTGCGAATCCGAGGGGGACGCGTCCGTGTTGCGCATGCGGCCTCTGACCTGGTCAGTCGTCACCGGACGCAGACGGTTCGTCGTCGTCCGCGGCGAGCTCGTCGTCGTCTGCGGCCTCGGCGATGGCGGCCTCGGCCACCGATTCGTCGTCGTCGGCCTCCGGGAAGGAGAGGTCCACGGCCTCACCGGCGTCGTCGACGACCTTGACGGACTCGAGCAGGGTCCCGAGCGCCTTCTGGCGCGTGAACGACTCCTTCAGGGATTCGAGGCGGCCGGAGCGTTCGAGCTCCTTTCGCATCTGCTTGGGGTGCTTGCCCGCCTGCGCGGCCAGGACGGTGACGAGGCGTTCGAGGTCCGTATCCGAGACCGACACGCCGGCCTCCTCCGCGTAGGCACTGAGCGCGAAGTCCGCCGCCCGTGTCTTCTCGGCTTCGGGGCGGAACCGGTCGCGCAGCGAGTCGAGGGTCTCGCCGGTGGCGTCGAGATAGCCGCCGAGATCGATGCCCTGGCTCGCCAACTGGCGGACGAGCTCGTTGATGCGCGAGTCGAGCTCGAGCTCGACGACCGACTCGGGGACGAGAACTCCCGCACGTTCCACGAGCGCGTCGACGGCCTTGGACTGCGCCATCTGGCGCATGTAGTTGAGCTTGCTCGCCGTCAGGTGGTCGATGAGCTCGGCCCGCATCGCGTCGACGGTGTCGAACTCGCTGTTCTCGTCGACCCAGTCGTCGGTGAGCTCGGGCAGCACACGTTGCTTGACCTCCTTGACGAGGACACCGAAGCTCACCTCCTCGCCGGCGTGGAACGGTGCCGTCTCCGGCAGCGTGGCGTTGAACTTCAGGATCGAGCCGGCGGTGGCGCCGCTGAGCTCGGTGTCGAGCTCCTCGACGAGGTTCCCCGATCCGAGCTCGTAGAGGAGGTCGTTGCGGGTGAGCTCCTCGATGCTGTCGGTGTTGCGGTGGGCTTCGAGGTTGATGAGGACGTGGTCGCCTTCGGCTGCCGGCCGCGTGACCGTCTCGAGCGTCGCGTAGCGGCCGCGGATGGCGTCGATCTCGGACTCGATCTCGTCCTCCGTCGGCGCCACCGGACCGTCGAGGGTCACGACGATGTCGTCGACGTCGCCGATGCTCACCTGCGGGCGCAGGTCGAGGGTCGCGACGAAGCTCAGTGGAGCGTCGAGGCCGCCGTCGACCTCGTCGACGGTCGGCCGCCCGACCCAGTCGATCTCCTCCGCATCGACGGCGTCGGCGAGGAACGCGGGCACTGCCACAGGCACGGCCTCGTCGAGGATCGCGCGACGGCCGACATGACGTTCCAGCACCTTGCGCGGGATACGGCCGGGACGGAATCCCTTGAGCTTGACCTTGCGACCGATCTCACGCGCTGCACGCTCGAGCGCCGGCGAGAGCTCGTCCTCGGACACCTCGACTTCCACCCGGACCTGGTTGCCGGGCAGGGAAGTGACTGTGGTCTTCAACGAGGGCTCCGGGGGATCTGCGTCGGGGGTGCGGCAGGAATGCGCCTACGGGATGCGAGAGTGTACCTTCACGGTCCCGATCGCCCCCAGGGCAGCTGGCTCTCACGAACCCCGGCCAGGCCCGAATCGAGATGTGGCGATCCCGGCCAGGACTGCAGTGACCGACGCGGCCCCCGTCATCGAAGTGACCATGTACACGACGTCCTGGTGCGGCTACTGCCGCAGGCTCAAGCGCGCCCTCGCCGGCCACGGCGTCGTCGTCGAAGAGGTCGACATCGAGCAGACGCCCGAGTTCGGCCCGATCATCGAAGGACTCACCGGCGGGTTCCGCACCGTTCCCACACTCAGGATCGGCGACGACTACCTGGTGAACCCGACCGCCGCCGAGGTGCTCACGTACCTGGGCCGCTGAGCGCACCCGCCTATCCTTTCGATCCGACGGGCAGTGGCGCAGTTTGGCAGCGCACCACGTTTGGGACGTGGGGGTCGCCGGTTCAAATCCGGCCTGCCCGACTCCACGTGGGGACGCGAAACGGCGTCACAACGCGATCTGCGTCCCCACGTCCCAGCACCCACCCCACGTGGGGACGCGAAACGGCGTCACAGCACGATCTGCGTCCCCACGTCCCAGCACCCACCCCACGTGGGGACGCGAAACGGCGTCACAGCACGATCTGCGTCCCCACGTCCCAGCACCCACCCCACGTGGGGACGCGAAACGGCGTCACAGCACGATCTGCGTCCCCACGTCCCAGCACCCACCCCTACGTGGGGCTCCGGGTAGGCTCGGCGATCCCCGCGGGTGTAGCTCAATGGCAGAGCCCCAGCCTTCCAAGCTGGTGATGCGGGTTCGATTCCCGTCACCCGCTCCAGCCAGCCGGATCCGATCCAATCCCATCCGATCGCGAGGAGGCGACCGGAACATGGCGACAGCCGTCGAGACCGTGGATGCCTTCATCGAACTGATCTGCGCACGCGATGTCGAGAGCGCATGTGACCACCTCGCCCCCGACGTCGTCGACGACATCGTGCCGATGGCCGCCGTGGAGGGCCGTGACGCGGCTCGGTCCCTGCTCGACGCGTTGATCGCCGGCGCCGACGAGGTCGAATGGGTTGTGCACCGACAGGTGGGTGACGCGACGACCGTCATGAACGAGCGAACGGATCGCTTCCACGTGGACGGCCGCTGGATCGAGATCCCCGTCGCCGGGATCTTCGAGGTGACGGACGGCCAGATCACCTTGTGGCGCGACTACTTCGACCTCGCGAGCTTCACGTCTCAGCTCACACAGCCCGGAGACCAACCGAGCTGATCGGAATCGGCACGCCCGGAGAGATTCGAACTCCCGACCGGGTGGGTAGAAACCACCTGCTCTGTCCTGACTGAGCTACGGGCGCTCGGACGCTGTGATGGTACCGCCGCTCCCCGTACCCTCGAACGCCGGCGGGAACAGGTTCTCGACGGGAGTGCCGAAGCAGACCAGTGATACCGTTGCCGGCGGAGTCCCGTCCCGCCCTCGCGGCGGTGACGTCGAGAAGAGGGGCACAACATGCGGGCGAGCCGACCGCCGTCGATCGAGCGTGGGCTTCACGTCGCCGCATGGTCGATGATGGGCACCATCGCTCTCTTCCTCGGCGTGACGGCGACGCTGATTCCGGTGATCGTGTGGTCCATGGTCCCGCCCGGCCGCCACACCACCGCACTGCACCCCCAGCTCGCCGAGCAGGCCTTCGGCGCTCCCCTGGGGCTGCTGGCAGTGGCTGCTGCCCTGGCTGTGGCTGCGTCGCTCGTGGTGTTCGGCGTCGCGGCCACCATGCTCCGCGCACCCCAACCCGACGCAGTTCCCGCGCCTCTGGCACGGCGCTGAGGTTCCGCCCTCCACACGGGACGTCACCGGCTCGGTTGGTACGCTTGGCGGCCGCTGCCGGGGCCTGCCCCGCCGCGTGGTGGCTGTAGCTCAGTCGGTTAGAGCGCCGGGTTGTGGTCCCGGAGGTCGGGGGTTCGAGTCCCCTCAGTCACCCCAGACGCGCCTGCCGTGCACCCGTGCGGGCATCGAAGCGCCGCTCAGTCTTGGGACTCGGGGTCGTCGAGTGGAATCACACGCACGACGTCGAGAAGTGCGTTGAGCAGACCCATGTTCCGGAGCAGGACAGGCAGGCCTTTGCCGCGCAACTTGCGCGTCATCGCCGCCCGCTTCGGGGAGAGCTGCCCGCGGAAGAGCCGCAGCCAGGTGTCGTAGGAGGCTCGCGCCATCCCGTCGGGCTGGCCGTCCTCACCCTCCAAGGCATCGACGACAGCGTCGCGGATCACGATCGTGATGTTCTCGGCCCATGCGGGACGCGGGTCCGAGACGATCCAGACGCGGAGGTTGCCGATCCGTCTCGCCTGCGCCGCGAACGCCGAATCGGCCCGGAGACGGCTGAGGGCCTCGAGTCGCCATTCGTCCGACAGGAAGTGCACCGCCGCAGCGTACCGCTCCCCTGAGGTGGGCGCGACCACCTGTGCTCGGGCGGTTCGAGGCAAGGGCGCCGGGTGGTCTCGCCGGTCCGCTTCAGACGGTGCCGGCCCCACCGGACTCGAGCAACATCCACAGGTACACCAGTGAGGCGGCGAGGCCGAGCCACAACCCGATGGACGCGAGCGCATATCCGCCCCGTGCGGGACGGGCGTGCACGCGGCGGCGTCCCCAGACCCCCAGCAGCATCGCGATCGGCCCCAATGCGAGGAGCCCGCTCACCAGCGCTGCAACCGCTACTGGGTCGTTGCGACGCCTCAGCGCCGGAATCGACGTGTTGTTCGGCGGCCGCGGAGAGCGGCCGGCTGCCGTCGCGTGCCGCGCGTCGGAGGTAGGCCAGATCGCAGCCGGCGCGAACCGGTCCACGTCGGCGCCGGCGCGGCTGCGCACCGCGGTCGTGGCGGCGGCGCGGCGCCTCAGGACCTCGGGATCGGTCGGACCCGGGTCGAGCGGGGAGAAGCACATGCGACACGTCGTGCTCCCGGCCGGTTCGTGGTTCTGGCATCTGGGGCAACGCACGGCGACTCCGCTCCGTATCTCCACCACCACGACCATCGGCGCGCAGGGCCCGATTTCTGTCGCGCGCCGCCGTCTTCCCGGATGCCGCGGGCGGGATCCGTTCCGCTACGCTCCTGCCCGCGCGGGTCGCTAGCTCAATTGGCAGAGCAGGGGCCTCTTAAGCCCAAGGTTGTAGGTTCGATTCCTACGCGGCCCACCGAATTCGACGAGTCCCGCGTCACTGCCCACCGGGGCCTCGCGCGGGCCCACGCGAGAGTGGCGGAACTGGCAGACGCGCCGGCCTTAGGAGCCGGTGCCTTCGGGCGTGTGGGTTCGAGTCCCACCTCTCGCACTCCGTGCCGGCGCACCGGCACACCTCCGCTCGCAGGCGTAAGCTCTGCCGTCATGGCGTTGACGCTCGTGACCTTCCACGCCCATCCCGACGACGAGGCGATCGCGACGGGCGGCACGATGGCGCTGGCGGCCGCCGCAGGGCATCGGGTGGTGCTCGTCGTCGCTACCGGCGGCGAGCACGGCAAGGTCGACGACGGACTGCTCGCCGACGGCGAGACGCTCCTGGAACGGCGCCGCCACGAGACACACGCTGCGGCCGACATCCTCGGTGTGTCGCGGGTGGCCTTCCTCGGGTTCACCGACAGCGGGATGATGGGCGAACCCACCAACGACGCGTCAGGCTCGTTCTGGAGCACACCCGTCGACGACGCAGCGCGTCGCCTGGCCGAGATCCTCGCCGAGGAGCAGGCGGACGTCCTCACCGTCTACGACGACCACGGCACCTACGGCCACCCCGATCACATCAAGGTGCACACGGTGGGAGTGCGAGCCGCCGAGATGGCCGCCACTCCCGCCGTCTACGAGTCGACCCAGAACCGCGACCACGTCCGCCTGATGATCGAGAGCAGCACCGCCCTCGATCTCAGCGAGGCACCCGTGGAGCAGCTCGAGTCCTTCGGCTCGCCTCAGAGCGCGATCACGACCGCTGTCGACGTGACCTCCGAGATCGACGCCAAGAGAGCCGCGATGGCCGCCCACGCGAGCCAGATCGGCGCCGACTCGTGGTTCCTGCAACTCCCGTTGCCGGTGTTCACACTCGCGTTCGGGACCGAGTGGTACATCCGGCGCGGTGCCGATCCCGGCGCTCCGCTCGAGACGTCGCTGTGGTGAAGCCGGTCGCGGTGTTCAGGCCGAGGCCGCCTCGTCGACCACGTCGGCGTCGAACGCGACCAGGTCGGCGAGCCGGGGATCGGTGCTGAACACCTCCACGACCGGTTCGGAGATCTTCAGGCGCCGCTGCAGGACTTTGACGTGGATCCCCTGGTTCCACTCGACGAGCAGGACGGCTACCCCGTCGTTGCCGGCACGTGCGGTGCGGCCGGCACGATGCAGGTAGGCCTTGTGGTCCTCGGGCAGGTCGGCCTGGATCACGCAGTCGACACCGTCGATGTCGAGGCCGCGTGCTGCGACGTCGGTCGCCACCAGCACGGGAGTTCGCCCGGCGGCGAAGCCCTCGAGGGCCCGCTCACGGTCGCGCTGGGAGCGGTCGCCGTGGATCGCGGCTGCCCGCACCCCCTCGTCCCGCAGGTTGCGGACCATCCTGTCGGCCGCGCGCTTGGTGTTCACGAACACGAGGGTCTTGTTGACCCCGCCCGAGATGGCCGCCACGACGCGAACCTTGTCCATGTGGTGCACCTGCAGGAAGCGGTGCGCCATCTCCTCGACCGTGGGGTCGAGGGACTCGATCTCGCAGAACGCGGGGTCGTCGAGGTAGCGCTTCGCGATGTGGGCGATCTGCCCGTCGAGCGTCGCCGAGAACAGCAGCGTCTGCACACGACCCTCGGGAAGGTGGCGCAGGATCCACTCGACCTGGGGCAGGAAGCCCATGTCGACCATGCGGTCGGCCTCGTCGAGGACCACGACCTCGAGATCCGACAGCGTGACGGTGCCGTCCTGGAGGTGGGCGATCATGCGACCGGGTGTGGCGATGACGACGTCGGCACCACGACCCAGCTGATCGACCTGACGCTCCATCGGAGCGCCGCCGTAGACGGAGATCACGCTGCGGTCGAGGGCCGCGCCGAGGGGCTCGAGCACCTCGCAGACCTGCTTGGCGAGCTCGCGGGTCGGCACGAGCACGAGCGCACGTGGTGCCCCGGGCCTCGCCGCGCCGGAGGCCGCGCAGCGGTCGAGGATCGGCGTCCCGAACGCGAGCGTCTTGCCCTGGCCGGTCTTGGCTTTGCCGCAGACGTCACGGCCGGTGAGGATCTCGGGGATGGAAGCCGCCTGGATCGGGAACGCCCTGTCGAACCCGGCGGTGTCGAGGGCCTCGCAGAGGTCGGCACTGAGTCCGAGCGCGGCGAAGCGAGGAGAGGTGTCTGTCACGAGGTGCGGTTCCGTTCTTGCGTTGGCATGGTTCGACGAGTGCCGCCAGCCGGATCCCGCACGTCGGGAGGAAGGATGCCGCCGGACCGAGGTTCGAAGTCGGGTCCGACCGGCCGTTCAGCGGGCGGTGCATCGTGGTGAGCGCCGCAGCGCTCGTCAAGGAGCATAGTGCAGGACGAGGTGGGTGCCGTCATCCTTGGGCGCACCATCGGCATCGCGGTCGTGGACTTGAGCGGAACGGACGTGGCGCCTCAGACCCGCCGTGCGCGGGTTAGCCTGCGCGGATGGCCGGAGACACCGACGCTGCGGTCGCTGCCCGCGAGATCGGGGAGCGTGGCTGGACGATCCTCGAAGGCGTGATCGAGGACGACCTCATCCGTGAGCTCGCCGACGACCTCCGCTCGTTGGAGGCGCGTCTGGGCACGGTCCCCGCCCAGAACCGCTTCGAGGGCCGTGGGACGCTGCGGGTCTACAACCTGCTCGCCCACGGTGACGTCTACGCCCGCATCCCGGTTCACGCGGCGGTGCTGCCGGTCGTCGACGCGGTCCTCGACCCGGGCTGCCTCGTGTCCTCGCTGTCGTCGATCTCGATCGAGCCGGGCGAGAAGGCTCAGCCCTGGCACGCCGACGACCAGCTCATCCCGCTGCCGCGGCCGCACGTGCCGATCGTGTGCAACACCATGTGGGCGATCACCGACTTCACCGGCGCCAACGGCGCTACCCGTCTCGTCGAGGGCAGCCACCGCGACGCCGCCTTCCCCGAGCCGTTCGGCGACTACGACCACGTCGTCGCCGAGATGGCCGCCGGCAGCGTCCTCGTGTGGAACGGGAGCCTGTGGCACTGCGGTGGTGCCAACACGAGCGATGCGCGCCGTGTCGGCATCGCCATGAACTACTGCGCTGGGTGGGTTCGCCAGCAGGAGAACCAGCAGCTCGGCGTTCCACCGGAAACGGTCGCACGCTTCCCGAAACGGCTGCAGCGTCTCGTCGGGTACGGCGTCTACAACGGCCTCGTCGGCCACATCGACAAGCGCGATCCCCGCGACCTCCTGGCTGCGTCGTCGACGGAGCGGGCCGCGATGGTCTGGGATTCCCTCAGGTAACGCGTGTGACGAGCGTCGCGTCCACGAGGGACGCGACGGCATCGACGGCGGCAGGCGTGAGACCGACGAACACGAGCCCGTACTCGGCCACCGCGCTGTCGCCGCGGTCCTCGGCGGTGTGGGCGACACGCGCCGGGCAGCGCACGACAGTGCCGTCCACGACGAGCAGGACCTCGACCTGGTCGCCGCGGACGAGCGGCGCCGGTCGTGTCAGGTTCACCCGCATGCCACCGACGCTGATGTCGGTCGCCACGCCCTCGGCGATCCTGCCTGTGCCGGACACGCGGCCGAGGATCTGAACCGGAAGCGTCACCAGGATCCGCGGATGGCGCCGGCATCTGGCGTTCTCCGGCCCCTGGGTCACCTTCACGCCCCAGGGCGCAGGTGCGGTGGCATCCGATCGGGACGACGTGGAGACGACCCCGGCTGCCTCGTAGGCCTCACCGGCGTGGTCCCACCGCAACACGACCGTGGCATCCGGCACCGGCGCCGCGTCGCGGGTGGTCAGCACGAGCTCGCCGCCCTCCATACCGCGGTTGCGTGCCTCCATCACCGTTCCGTCGAGCAGCGTCACAAGGACCGTGCAACCGGGCGGTGGTGCCTTCGCCTCGTCCATGTGGTCTTTTCGGACCGTGAAGGGGCAGGGTTGAGCGAGACATCCCCCTGTCGCGACAGCCCACCGACCGCGGTAACGTTCCGGGTTCGGCGGCTGCGACACCCGCAAGCCGGCGAGGTTCCCGACCAGAACCGCCACGGAGCACGATGGCCACCACGCACCTCACACAAGAAGCCTTCGACCGCCTGCAGGCCGAGCTCGCCGAGCTCGAGACAGGCGGGCGGGCGGCGATCCAGCAGCGAATCCTCCAGGCTCGCGAGCTCGGCGATCTGCGCGAGAACGCCGAGTACCAGCAGGCCAAGGAGGACCAGGGGTTCCTCGAGGGCCGCATCATCGAGCTGCGCCGGATGCTCGACGAGGCGGAGATCCTCGAAGCCGTCGACGACACGTCCAAGGTGACCCACGGGACCAAGGTGTCTCTGCGCGACGAGGACGGGGACGTCGACACGTACGTGTTCACCTCGACCCACAACAAGCCCGACACCGACCTCCCCGTCGTGTCGCCGGAATCGGCACTGGGGGCCGCGCTCGAGGGCAGGTCCGTGGGCGACAAGGTCACCTACGAGGCTCCCGGCGGCACGTTCACGGTCGAGGTGACCGCGATCGAGGTGTTCTGAGCGACAGGGGGCCGGCAGGCGTGGCCCGTTTCACCGTAGCCGCCGTCGGTGCGGACAGGCCCGGGATCGTGGCGGCGGTCAGCGCGGCCCTCGTCGGCGCGGGCTGCAACCTCGAGGACTCCTCGATGACGATCCTGGGCGGGCAGTTCGCGATCCTGCTCGTGCTCACCGCCCCCGTACCCGCGACGGAAGCGTCGATCACCGGCGCTCTCGACGCGGCAGCTCGCGAGTTCGACCTGGCTGTGTCGGTGCGGGCCGTTCCCGCCGGCACGGATGCGGATGCGGGCCCTGGAGCCGTATCCGCCGGTTGGACGGTTGCGGTCTACGGCGCCGACCATCCCGGAATCGTCCATGCCGTCGCGCGCCTGCTCGCCGACGCAGGCGTGAACATCGTCGACCTCAACACCCGTGTGATCGGTCCCGCCACCGCGCCTGTCTATGCGATGACCCTCGACGTCGCGCTCCCGCCGGGACTCGATCCCGCGAGCCTCGCCGCCGATCTCGAGGTCCTGTCTGGCGAGATCGGCGTGGACACGAGCTTGCACGCTTCGCAGGCCGACATCCTCTGAGCCCGACGCGATGCGGCGCGAGGTGCTCACGATCCCACACACCACGCTGCACTCCCCCGCGTCACCGGTCACCGGCATCGACGGAGAGGTGCTCGACGTCTGCCGCGACCTCGTCGACACGATGCGCGCGGCCGGCCATTCCGTCGGCGTGGCGGCACCGCAGATCGGAGTCGCGCTTCGAGCGTTCTGCGTCGACGTGACCGGTCATCCGAAGGCCGACTCGTGCCACGGCGAGATAGTTCTCGTCAACCCCGTCGTGCTCACCGCTTCAGACCCGGTGATCGGACGTGAGGGCTGCATGAGCGTTCCCGACCTCACCGGTGACGTGTCACGGGCGTCGACCGTGGTGGTGCGCGGAACGGCGCCCACGGGAGAGGTGCGTGTCGTCGAGGCGAACGCGTTCGAGGCACGAGCACTCCAGCACGAGATCGCACACCTCGACGGCAAGGTCTTCCTCGACGAGGTGGTGAGCGCACGCCGCGTCTTCAGGCGCAAGACCTACAGGTGACAGACCGCTGGCTCCGTCGGTGACGGGGATCACAAAGGGCCTGACCGGAGCGAGGCCCAACAGGCACGGACAGAACGTTGCCGATATATGGACATAGTGTCTAGATGCTATAGACATAGTGTCTGCTTTCCGGCTAGAGTCGTCCCGTGGCCAAGAACACCCGGCACGCGATCCTCGACACGACGCTGGAGCTCCTCGACGAGGGCCATGGCGACTTCACCTACGAAGGCCTCGCCCGCCACGCCGGAGTGGCGCGCCAGACCCTCTATTCGCAGTTCCCGGACCGCACCGAGTTGCTCATCGCCGCCGTCGACCACGCCCGGCACCTGCTCGGCGCCGACGACCTCGCCGCACCGGTGTACGGGGCCGCCACCGCACGAGACGCGTTGGGCGCCCTCCTCGACTTCCACATCACCTTCACGCCCAGAATCCTCCGACCCGCGCTGGCCCTCGAAGCCCAGCGGCGAAGGGATCCGGAGCTATCCCGGAAGTTCGAACAGCGACCCCAGGGACGTCGACAGATCACCCGCCACGTGATGAGCCGCCTGGCAGCCGAAGGACACCTCGACGGGAACTGGACGGTCGACGAGGCCACCGACTTCATCAGCGCGCTCATGACGGCGGCGTTCACCTCTGATCTGACCGAGGAGCGGAGCTGGAGTCTCACCCAGCTCCGCGATCGCCTCCGATTCGTGATCGAGAACTCGATGCTCCGACCGTTGACCAACACAACCACCGCCGCCAAAGGAGGCGCCCCATGACCAACGACCCGACCGATATCGCCCGCGCCTTCTACGCGACGATCGAGGATGCCTGGAACCGTGGCGACGGCCGCGCCTACGGTGCAGCATTCGGCGCTGACACCGAGTTCGTCGATGTTCGTGGCATCCGACACCGCGGCGGCCCCGACGAGATCGGCGCGGACCATCAAGGGATCTTCGACTCCATCTACAAGGGGAGCGTCATCCGGTACGACCTCGAGCGTGCCCGCATGGTCGGAAGCGACGTCATCCTCGCCAACGGCCGAGCGACGCTCGACGCGCCCGCGGGCCCCCTCACCGGAGTTCACCACGCCCTCAGCACCGCCGTCCTCACCGCAGAAGGCGACCAGTGGCGGGCCATCGCCTTCCACAACACCCTCGTCACAGCCTGAGCCCACTCCACCATCGGGTCAACCACGAGGGCCGTGCACCGCCCGCTGTCCGCCGGCGCGCTTCAGCTCCCCGCAGCGCGCTCGGGCACGCTCACCACGTAGTCGCCGGCGTCGTCGTCCCAGTCGAGCTCGACGTAGCCGCGGGTGGCGGCCGCCTTGCAGAACTGCAGGAAGCCTCCGAAGCCGAACGGCTTCTCACTGAAGTCGGGGTCACGCTTGCGCACCTTGTTCTTCAGGCCCGACAGCTGCGGCGGTCCGCTGCGGCGCTGATGTGCCTCGGCCACGGTTCGCAGGAGCTCGAACGCCTTGGTCTCCCCACGGCCGGTCGCGAACTCGACCTGGGGGTCGCCGGTCGCGTCGGTCTCGAGCGTCACGATGCCGCGGTCCTCGAGGTAGCCGAGAAGCTCACCGAAGCTGCGGAAGCCGAAGTCGGCCTCGCTGAACGTCGGGTCCTTGCGCAACAGCGCACGCTTGAGCGCGGACGCCCGCACGGCGCCGCCCTGTGTCTGACCCAGCCCCGCCAGGGTCTGGCCGATCTGGCGGTCGAGATCGGCGGGGCTGCGCGGGCCCTCCTGGGCGACCTCGTCACCGTTGGGCGGAGCCGAGGCCGCTGCACCCTTGTCCTCGGTGCGCCCCGACGCCGGCGACCGGCCGTTGCCGCCACGCCGGCGGCGGGAGGTGCCCGCCGGGAGGTTGACGCCGTCGAGGCGCTCGTAGAACAGGAACTCGTCACAGGCCGGAGGGAGGAGCCCCGACGTCGACGCCTTGACCCCGATGCCGATCACGCGCTTGTCGAGCTCACGCAGCTTGTGCACCAGGGGTGTGAAATCGCTGTCACCGGTGCAGATGCAGAACGTCGTCAGGTAGTCGCGTTCGAACGCGAGCTCGAGCGCATCGACGACCATCTTGATGTCGGCGGCGTTCTTGCGCCCCCCCATGCGCTGGGGCATCTCGATGAGCTCGACCTGGAAGCGGGTCAGGTCGCGGCGGTCGGAGTCGAAGAACGACCAGTCCGCATAGGCGCGGCGCACGACCACGCGCCCGCGTTCGGCGAGAGCGTCGTTGATCGGGCCGATGTCGAGCGACTTGGTCCCGAGCGCATCACGAGCACCGATCGCGAGGTTCTCGTAGTCCATGAAGAGGGCGATGCGGTCCTCGTCGGTGCTCATCGGGCGAAGGTAGTGGCGTGCGCGCTCCGGTGCTCGTCACCGGATGCGCTTGCGTGCCTTGCGTCTGGCACGCACAGCATCTGCCTTCCTGCGCTCGGCCTCGGCGGCGACGACGTCACCGGCGACGTCGTCGACCACGTCGCGCAGCTCTGCGAAGAGGGCGTCGACGCCGTCGGTGTCGGGCGCAGCTGCAGGCGACGCGCCGAGATCGCCGCGGTCGAAACCGAGCGTCGACAACCGGCGCGCCTCGAAGTGCGGACAGTCCTCGGGGCAGCGCAGCGGAGCATCGGGTGCCACGCCGAGCTCACAGCTCTCGGCGACCTCGCCAGACGCGCTCGAACGGCGTGAGTAGTGACGGCAGTCGGTCCTCATGCCCACGCCGGCGGTCCTGCTCAGTTGAGACGCTCGACGATGATCGCCATGCCCTGGCCACCACCGACGCACATGGTCTCGAGGCCGACCGACTTGCCGGCGTCGGCGAGCCCGTTGAGGAGGGTGGACATGATGCGGGCACCGGTCATGCCGAATGGGTGGCCGAGCGCGATGGCGCCACCGTTGACGTTGAGCTTGTCGAGGTCGATGTCGAGAGCACGCGCGGACGGGAGGACCTGCGCCGCGAAGGCCTCGTTGATCTCGACGAGATCGACGTCGGCGATCGTCATCCCCGCGCGGGCCAGTGCCTGGCGGCTCGCCTCGATCGGACCGAGCCCCATGATCTCGGGGTTCAGGCCGCTGACACCCGTGGCGACTATGCGCGCTATCGGCTCGATGCCGAGGTCGGCGGCACGGGTGTCGCTCATGATCACGACGGCAGCGGCACCGTCGTTCAGCGGGCACGCGTTCCCGGCCGTAACGGTGCCGTCGGGGCGGAAGGCAGGGGCGAGTGTCGCCAGCTTCTCGACCGTCGTACCCGCTCGGGGGCCGTCGTCGGTGCTCACCGTCGTGCCGTCGGGCAGCTCGAGCGGCGTTATGTCCTGCTCGAAGAAGCCGCGTCCGATCGCCTCCTCGGTGCGGTTCTGGGACCGGCACGCGTACTCGTCCTGCTCCTCGCGGGAGACCTTCTCGAGCTGCGCGACGTTCTCGGCGGTCTGGCCCATCGCGATGTAGACGTCCGGCAACCCTTCCGGAGGCGCCCAGACGCCGGCACCGCCCTCTGCACGTTTCGCAGAGACCGCCTGCGCGTCGTCGAAGGCGGGGTTCATCGTGGCGGGCAGACCGTCGCTCGAACCCTTGACGAAGCGCGACACGAATTCGGTGCCGGCGGCGACGAAGACGTCTCCCTCGCCGGCCTTGATCGCGTGGGCGGCCATGCGCATGGTCTGCACCGAAGACGCGCAGTAGCGGGTGACTGTCGTCCCAGGGACGTCGTCGAGGCCCGACAGGATCGCGACGACCCTTGCCATGTTGTAGCCCTGCTCGCCGCCGGGCAGCCCACAGCCGAGCAGGAGGTCCTCGACCTCGGCCGGGTCGAGTGCAGGCACCTTGGCGAGCGCGGCTCGGACCATCTGCGCGGCCGCGTCGTCGGAGCGCATCTGCGCCAGCGACCCCTTGAAGGCCCGACCGATCGGGCTCCTCGCGGTGGCGACGATCACCGGTTCTGCCATGTCACACTCCTGCACTGCGCCCGTGGGCGGCGGGTCGGGTCCCGGGAAGCGTATGTCACCCGCGGTCGCCGGTCACGTCGACTGCAGCGTGGCCGCCACAACCGCGCCGGCGTAGGTTTTCGCGAGCGAGGAGGTACCGCGTGGATGTCCGTGGAGCGAACGTGCTGGTTACCGGCGCGTCTTCGGGAATCGGTGCCGCGCTCGCAGAGCTGCTCGCCGAGCGCGGGGCCACCGTCGGGATCGTGGCGCGTCGCGCGGAGCAACTCGGCGAGGTTCTCCAGCGGTGCCGCCGGCACTCGCCGGGATCGAGGTCGTGGGTCGTCGACCTCGCGGACGTGGAGGCAGCCGAGGAGGTCGTCTCCGACGCGTGGGACTCCCTCGGGCATCTGGACGTCGTCGTCAACAACGCGGCCACCAGCAAGCGCAAGCACCTCGAGGACATGACATACGGTGAGTACGAGGACGTCATGGGTCTCAACTTCCTGTCACCGGTGCGCATCGCGCTGGCGGCGCTCGCCCGCATGCGTGAGCGGGGCAGGGGCGAGATCGTGATGATCTCCTCCACCGGGGGACGCCTCGGCATCGTGCACGAGAGCGCGTACTGCGCAGCCAAGGGGGCGATGTGCCTGTGGGCGGAGGCCGCCGCGATCGATCTCGGCGAGGCCGACTCCCCGCTGCGGGTCAAGCTCGTGAACCCGGGGCCGATCGACACCGAGATCTGGCAGGTGCGCCCCGGCGAGCTCCCGGGAGCCTTCGCGGGCCCGTTCGTGCCGGCGTCCGACTGCGCGGCCGGCATCGTCGACGCCATAGAGGCCGACGGGTTCGAGTTCTACGTCCCCGACGACATGCGGGTGGTCGCCGACGGCAAGGCCGCCGACGTCGACGGCTTCGTCGCCGCCATGATCACGGTTGCCAAGGCGACGTTTCCCCGTTGATCACTTCAGCCGTCGATCTCGGCGACTGCGTCCGCTGCCGACGCGCTCTTGCGTGTCGCGGCGGCGTCGACGGCCCGCAGCCACAGCTTGCGCAGCTCCTCGAGCCAGACGAGCGTCGACGCGGTGAGCACCGCTGCGGCCCATTGCGGTGCCGAGAGGGAGGTGGTCTTGAAGAGCCCGTGCAGAGCGGGAACGCTCACGACCACGACCAGCAGCGCGATCACGGCCGCCAGCGCGATCCACAGGTAGCGGTTCGTGAGCGTGTGCCTTCCGAAGACGCTGCGTCGCTCGGTGCGGGACAGCAGGGCGTTGGCCACCTGGAAGAGCACGAACGTCGCGAACGCGAGCGTCACGCCCTGCTCCTCGTTGCCGTCGCTGCGTCCCCAGGCGAACATCGATACGGTCCCCACCATCATCACGAACCCGACCCACAGCAGCCTGGTGATCCGCGGCGCGTCGAGGATCGCCGCCTGCGGGTCGCGCGGGGGGAGCGACATCGCGTTGGGCCGCGGCGGGTCGACACCCAGCGCGATCGCGGGGGGGCCGTCCATGATCAGGTTCACGAGGAGGATCTGGATCGGTTCGAGCGGCGTCGGCATGCGTAGCAGCCGCGCCAGCAGGATGGTCCCGATCGCGCCGAAGTTGGTCGCGAGCTGGAACCGCACGAACGTGAGGATGTTGTCGTAGATCGTGCGTCCACGCTTGACGGCACCGACGATCGTCGCGAAGTCGTCGTCGGCGAGGACCATGTCGGCGGCCTCTTTGGTGACCTCGGTGCCCGTGATCCCCATCGCGACGCCGATGTCGGCCGCCTTGAGCGCCGGCGCGTCGTTGACGCCGTCGCCGGTCATCGCGACGACCTCTCCCCTGTCCTTGAGGGCTCGCACCAACCGCACCTTGTGCTGGGGACGCACACGGGCGCAGACCCCGATCCCGGGGATCGCGGCCTCCAGTTCGGCATCGTCGAGGGCATCCAACTCGGCGCCGGTGACGACGCTGCCGCGGATGTCGAGATCCGCCGCGATCGCGGCGGCGGTCAGCGCGTGGTCGCCGGTGATCATCTTCACGTCGATCCCGGCGCTGCGGCACAGACGGATGGCGTCACGGACCTCCGGCCGTGGTGGATCGACGACTCCGACGAGCGCCTCGAGGTGCAAGCCGCGCACGAGCGAGCCGAGGTCGCCGGCTGCCAGCGCGGTGTCGAAGGTGGCCTGATCGACCGACTGCGTCGCGACCGCGAGCACCCGCAGGCCATCACCGGCGAGGGCTTCGGTGTGCGCCAGAGCCGCCTGCAGCGCGGGCGGTTCCAGATCGCAGCGCTCGACGAGCACGTCGGGCGCACCCTTTGCAGCGACGAGAACTGCGCCGCCGTCGTCCTGAGTGAACGTCGCCATGTACTTCGCGGCCGATTCGAAGGGGATCTCGGCGATGCGTCGGTACTCGCTTCGCACTGCGTCGACGTCGACCCCGCCCTTCGCCGCGAGGGTGACGAGGGCCCCGTCGGTGGGTTCGCCGACGAGCTCGCCGTCGCGAACGACCGCTTCGGAGCACAGGGCGAGCGGCACGAGCACCGGGTCCAGGGTCCCCGACTCGAGGGGGGCGCCGCCGGCCAGCAGTTCGCCGGCTGACGAATAACCGGCTCCTGTGACGGTCACGTCGAGCCCGTTGCGCCACACGTGCACCGCCGTCATCTGGTTCATGGTGAGCGTGCCGGTCTTGTCGCTGCAGATGACGGTCGTCGCACCGAGCGTCTCGACCGACGCGAGGCGCCGCAGGATCGCGCGTCGCTTCGCCATCTGGGAGACGCCGACAGCAAGGGTCACGGTCACGACGGCCGGCAGGCCTTCGGGTACCGCGGCGATGGCGAGGGCGATCGCGTCGATCATGGCGTTGCCGATGGTGTCGCCGAGCGCGAGGCTCAAACCCATGACGACGACCACGGCGATGCCCGCAACCGCGGCCAGACGGCGGCCGAGGTGGTCGAGCTGGCGTTGCAACGGCGTGCTCTCGGGCTCCACCGACGACAGCATCCCCGCGATCGCGCCCATCTCGGTGTCCATCCCCGTGGCGGTCACGACCATCTCGCCACGGCCACGGGTTACCACGGTGTTCATGTGGACCATCGACGTGCGGTCGCCGAGTGCGGCCTCCGGCCCCGACACCGCATCCGCGGACTTGTCCACGGGCTCGGACTCGCCGGTGAGCGTCGACTCGTCGACGGCGAGGTTCGTCGCCGACACGAGGCGCCCGTCGGCAGGAACCTTGTCACCCGCGTCGAGCAGCACGACGTCACCGGGCACCACGTCGGTCGTGTCGATCTCGCGCACCGCGCCGTCACGGCGCACGCGTGTGTGCCACGCCAGCATGCGCCGCAGGGTCTCCATGCTCGACGCCGCGCGGTTCTCCTGGATGTAGCCGAGGACGGCGTTGAGAAGCAGCACGAACAGGACGATGAGAGCGTCGGTCACGTGGCCGATCAGTGCCGCGACGGCTGCGGCTGCTGCGAGGACCACGATCAGCAGGCTGCGGAACTGGTCCACGAATACCAGCAGCTTCGAACGCGGCGGAGCCTCGTCGAGGCGGTTCGGACCCACATCGGCGAGGCGTCCGGCGGCCTCGCCGTCGTCGAGGCCGCGGTCGAGGACTACACCGAGGGCTGCCGCCACTTGGTCCACGTCGAGCGTGTGGTAGTCCCGCTGGGCGCGCGAACCGGGGAGCGCGGGGTCGGTGGGTTCTGTCGTCACGTTCGCACAGGGTATTCGTCGCCCGGCGCCGATCGGCCAGCAGCACCGGGAGTCGTCGCCGGGTTGAGGCGACCGGTAACGTGGCCGCGCATGGCTGCCGAGTTCATCTTCACCACCAGGAAGCTCGAGCGCGTCCACCCACCCGACAAGAAGGTGCTGGAGGACATCTCGCTGTCGTTCTACCCGGGCGCCAAGATCGGCGTCATCGGGGCCAACGGCGCCGGCAAGTCGTCGCTGCTGCGGATCATGGCGGGCGAGGACGACGGGTACAAAGGCGAGGCACGCCTCACTCCGGGGTTCAGCCGCGGGATCCTGCACCAGGAACCGGTCCTCGACGAGTCCAAGGACGTGCTCGGCAACGTCATGGACGGCGTCGCCGAGACCAAGGCGCTCCTCGTGCGCTTCGACGAGGTGTGCGCCGCCCTCGCGGACCCCGACGCCGATTTCGACGCGCTGCTGAGCGAACAGGCGACGATCCAGGACAAGATCGAGGCCGTCGACGGGTGGGAGCTCGACCGCCAGGTCGAGATCGCGATGGACGCCCTGCGGCTCCCGCCCGGGGACCAGGACGTGTCGACGCTCTCAGGAGGCGAGCGCCGCCGCGTCGCCCTGTGCCGGCTGCTGCTGCAGAAGCCCGACCTCCTCCTGCTCGACGAGCCCACCAACCACCTCGACGCCGAGTCGGTCGCGTGGCTCGAGCGCTTCCTGCAGGAGTACGCGGGCACCGTCGTCGCCATCACCCACGACCGCTACTTCCTCGACAACGTCGCGCAGTGGATCCTCGAGCTCGACGGCGGACGCGGGATCCCGTGGGAAGGCAACTACTCGTCCTGGCTGGAGCAGAAGGAGAACCGCCTCGCAACTGCTGCACGCACCGACGAGAAGCGCCGCCAGACGCTGGCACGTGAGCTCGAGTGGATCCGCATGTCGCCGCGGGCGCGCCAGGCCAAGGGCAAGGCGCGGCTCAACGCGTACGAGCGCCTCGCCGACGAGGCCGAGGCCGCTTCCGGCCGTGTCGACAAGCTCGAGATCGCGATTCCGCCCGGGCCGCGGCTCGGGGATCTCGTGGTCGAGGCGAAGGGTGTCACCAAGGGCTTCGGGGACCGGCTCCTGATCGACGGCCTCGACTTCCTGCTGCCGCCGGCGGGCATCGTCGGAATCGTCGGCCCCAACGGTGCCGGCAAGACGACGTTGCTGCGCATGATCGTGACCGCTGCCGCCGGGAACGGGGCCGGCGACGGGCTGCACCCCGACGACGGCACCCTCACGGTCGGCTCCACGGTGCAGCTCGCGTACGTGGACCAGTCGCGGGACTCCCTCGACGGGTCCAAGACCGTCTACGAGGAGATCACCGACGGCAACGACGTGCTCGTCGTCGGGGGCCGCGAGGTGAACGGGCGCGCGTACGTGGGCAGCTTCAACCTCAAGGGCAGCGACCAGCAGAAGAAGGTGGGCGACCTCTCAGGCGGTGAGCGCAACCGGCTCCTGCTCGCTAAGACGTTGCGTCAGGGCGCGAACGTGATCCTGCTCGACGAGCCGACCAACGACCTCGACGTCGACACTCTGCGGGCGCTCGAGGACGCCCTGCTCGAGTTCCCCGGATGCGTCCTCGTGACGAGCCACGACCGCTGGTTCCTCGATCGGATCGCGACCCACGTCCTCGCGTTCGAGGGCGACAGTGTCGTGCGGTGGATCGAGGGCAACTTCACCGACTACGAGGAAGACCGCCGGCGCCGGCTCGGTGCCGACGCCGACCAGCCGCACCGGATCAGGTTCAAGCCCCTGACCCGCTGATCCCCGACGTGGGGACGCAGAACGCGCTCACAGCGCACTTCACGTCCCCACGTGCGATTCACCCCCCGACGTGGGGACGCAGAACGCGCTCACAGCGCACTTCACGTCCCCACGTGCGATTCACCCCCCGACGTGGGGACGCAGAACGCGCTCACAGCGCACTTCACGTCCCCACGTGCGATTCACGCCCCGTCGTGGGTCAGTCGCGGCGGTTGGTGAACTGGAGGGGTATGCCGAAGTCGCCCTCGCGCAGGGCGGACATGACCTTCTGGAGGTCGTCGCGCTTTTTCGAGGTGATGCGGAGCTGTTCGCCCTGGGTCTGGGACTGCACGCCCTTGAGCCCGAGACCCTTGACGAACTTGTTCAGCTCGCGGGCCTTGTCCGAGTCGATGCCGGCCTTGAGCGCGACGACCTGGCGCACCGTGGCGCCCGAGGCCTCCTCGACCTTGCCGAACTCGAGCGACTTCAGCGACACCTTGCGGCGCACGAACTTCTCCTTGAGCACCTCGCGGGCGGCACCGAGGCGGTCCTCGTTCTTCGACGCGAGGCGCACCTCGCCGTCGCCGAGCTCGATCGTCGACCCCGTGTTCTTGAAGTCGAAACGCGTGGCGATCTCCCGCGCCGCCTGGTCGACGGCGTTGGTGACCTCGTGCATGTTCAGTTCGCTGACGACGTCGAAGCTGGGCATGACACGAAACGCTAGCGCCCCGCCCCCGCGACCACCGTCGGGGCGAGCGAGCACGCAAGCCAGAGCACCACGACGCCCTCCGACGTCATCGCCACGACCTGGGCCAGCGGCGTCGGCCAGTACAGGGCGACGAGGCCGGCCGCGACGGACACGAGCGCGAGCACGAGGACGCCGACTGCGACCACCCACACGTAGCCCAGTGCGTGGCGGGCGAGGGCGGCAAGGCCCGACCGCAGCGGGTTCGGTTCACCCGCAGCAGCGGCGAGGGGCACAAGGCCCAACGCGAGCAACACGGCGACGCCGAGCCACGTGAAGACCACGAGGCCCGTGACCGTCGCGGCGCCGACGAGCACGAGCGTCCCCGCGATCGGGAACAGCCGCGTGCTCGTGCCCACCCACACATCCCGCAGGCCCGCGCGCACGCCGTCTTGGCCCCCCGACCGCACGGCGGCGAAGAGGAGGTAGCAACCACACAGGACGTGCCACAGCAGCGACAGCACGAGACTCGACGTCCACAGCACCCGGCTCGCGGACTCGATCGGAACGATCCACACGAGCAGGGCCTGCCCGCCGACGTCGGCCCCGAGGAACAGCGCGAACACGCCGGCGTTGCGCACGAGAGCCTTCAGGCCTGACCAAAGCACGGCGACCTCACTCGTTCTCGCGGGCGAGGACCGCGGCGATCGAGCCCTCGTAGATGCGGCTGCCGTCGACGGTGACGGTCAGCTCGGCGGCGTCGAGGTCGTTCGACGACCCACCCGACGCATGCGCCTCGACGGAGCTTCCCGTCGTCGTGGTTCCCGTGCAGTCGAGCGCCGTGGCGCCGTCGTCGACGACGCAGTCGGGGCCGGTGCGTGTCTGCTGGCCGGCGCCGGCGAGCACCTCGACGATCGCGACGCGCGCGCCCTGGACGTACTCGTCACCCACGTCCCTGGTCTGCAGGTAGCTGCAGCCACCGAGCCCCAAGGCCACGGTCACCGCCACTGCTGCCAAGCCCGGCCCCACCCTCACTCGGCACCACCGCCACGAGCGAGCAGACGCGCCCGGTTCGCCATCTGCGCGGCCTCGATCTCGGCGTCACCGAGGACCGAGAGGTCGAACGGCGCCCGCACGAGCAGCTCAGTGTTCCGGTCGTTGCGCGACCCGATGCGGATGTCGGGTTGGACGAACCAGTGGTTGGCCGACAGCTCGCGGCTGATACCGGCAAGGTTCTCCACCGACGTGTCGCCCGGCACCGGACGCGTACGGCCCAGGTGATCGAGCGAGATCGTGAACAGCGACAGCGTCCCGTCACGGTTGTCGACGACCTCGACGAGACGCTGCTGCTGGCCGTAGTCGATGCACGACGCCGTGTTGATCTCCCAGAACCCCGCTCCCCCGCCGGTAGCGGCCGGGTGGGCGACGATGCGGTTGTAGTGGGTGTGGCCGTTGAGCCACGCCACGACGTTGGGGAAGCGCAGGAACATGGCGACGACCTCGTCGCCGGTGTGCAGCAGCTCGTGCGGGCCGAGGGCGGGCTGGGCGTTGTTGTCCATCGTCCAGCTCGTGTGGTGGCTGGCGACGATCACGATCTTGTCCACTGCGTCGTGTGAGACCACCGTGCCGGCATCGTCGAGGTAGCGCGACGATGCCGACCGCAGTTCGGCTTCGAGCCAGTCCCACTGGGACCGGGACAGGCAGCCGTTGGCACCGGTCGTCACGTTGCACGTGTCGAGGCCGATGAGGCGGACCCGCGGCGCGATGTCGTGGGCCCACCACGTCGTTCCCGCGGCGACGTTGGCGGGCGTGAAGCCGTGGCCCACCGGGCCGGGCACCTCGGGCGTGTCGAAGTGGGCGTCGACGAACTCGAGGCGTTCGAAGATGCGGCGGCGCTCGTCGCTCGACACCGAGCGCACCCCGCGAACACCGCGGGCACTGCCCCACCCGAGCGACCAGAGCTGGCGGGCGGCCACGTCCGCCGACGCGCCTCCAGTCGTGATCGCGCCCATCATCGCGGCCGCGAGCGAGGCCTTCGTGTCACCGCGCGCCACTTGCGCGGCCATCCACGACACCGGCAGGAAACCGAGGAGGGTGGCGTCGTGGTTGCCGTACAGGGCATACCAGGGCACGCGCAGCCCGGCGGTGTGCACATCGGTGGAGACAGCTGCCTCGAGCAGGCCCGGGTAGTCGGGATAGCCCCACCGGCCGTAGAGGTCCGATGCAGCGTCGTCGGGGTGATAGGCGTAGGCGGCCTCACCCCAGACCTGCACGCCCTCGTAAACACCGGGGGTTCCGCTGTCGGGCCGCACCGGGGCGCCGTCGAGCGTGTCGATGTACCAGCGCAGCTCGTCGTACGCCTGGCTGTCGGCCGAGTCACCGGTCACGACCGCCGCTGCGAGGGCGGCGCCGGTGACCGGGCTCGACGCGGCGTCGTTGACCGCACGCACCATCTGGTCGAGGACGTGCACGGTCAGCGTCTCCTGGGGGCGGAAGGCGCCGGCGGTGCCCACGTTGCGCACCGCCTGCTGCGACGGCTCGAGCCGTGCCGGGGACTGGGCGTCCACGATGTGGACGTCGCTGAACTGGGCGAGGTAGACGAGGCTGCGTCTCACGGCCGTCCGGCCCGGCGCGGGCGGCTCACCCAGGAGGTCCTCGCGCACGACGAAGGGGTCGCCCGCCCGTCGCACGAGGCGCTTGTACGGCCCGCCGCCGCTCTCCTTGCGGATCGTGGCGACCAGTGTCGAGGTCACGTCGGCGGGGTCGGGCTCCTGTGCCAGGGACCGTGCGACGACGTCGACCGGCAGACCCCAGGCGAGCGCGACCGCCGTGCTCGCCTGCAGGAACCGACGCCTGTTGAGCCCGCCCATGGTGGGACGCAGCGTACCTGAGCGTTCAGAGGCCGATGAGCTCTGAGTTGAACGGCGCCGACGGCAGGTCTGGGAGTGCGTGAGCGACCGCGGCGTTGACCACCAGGCCCGACATCGTGTTGACACCGAGCGCGAGCGCCGGGTCGACGTGTGCCGCCTCGCGCACACCGGCCGTCGCGATCGCGGTCACGTAGGGCAGGGTGGCGTTTGTGAGCGCGTGGGTGGCGGTGTGGGGCACGGCGCCGGGCATGTTGCCGACGGCGTAGTGGACCACGTCGTGTACGACGAACGTCGGGTGCTCGTGCGTCGTCTCGTGCGACGTCTCGATGCAGCCGCCCTGGTCGATCGCGATGTCGATGACCACCGCGCCGCGCTTCATGCGTGCGACGACGTCCTCGGTGACGAGGGTCGGGGCGCGGTCACCGGCGACGAGCACGGCGCCGATCACGAGGTCCGCGTCGAGCACTGCCCGTTCCACAGATCCGCGGTTGGCAGCCAGGGTGGTCACACGTCCGACCTTCACCTGGTCGAGGTGGCGGAGGCGGTCGAGGTCGCGGTCGAGCACGCGCACCTCGGCTTCCATTCCGGCCGCGATGCGCGCCGCGTTCCAGCCGACTGTGCCGCCGCCGAGGACCACGACCTGAGCGGGGGCGACACCCGCGACCCCGCCGAGGAGGACCCCGCGGCCGTCGTGATGGCGCTCGAGCAACCGCGCTCCGACCTGGATCGACATGCGTCCGGCGACCTCGCTCATCGGTGCCAGCAGCGGCAGCTCCCCGTGCGTCAGCTGCACGGTCTCGTATGCGACGGCTGTGACCCGCGCATCGACGAGTGCCGCCGCGACGCGCGGATACGCAGCGAGGTGGAGGAACGTGACGAGCTCGAGGCCGGGTCGGAGCAGCTCGAGCTCCTGCTCTTGTGGCTCCTTCACCTTGACGACTGTCGTGGCCCGTGCCCACACGTCGGCCCGGTCGTCGACGAGCTCGGCGCCGGCGTCCGCGTACTCGGAGTCGGAGAAGGCGGCACCGTCCCCGGCGCCCTTTTGCACGAGGACCGCAACGCCGTGAGCGACGAGCTCGCGCACACCGTCGGGCGTCACTGCGACGCGGTACTCGGACTCCTTGATCTCGGTCGGGACCCCCACGGTCCGCTGTGCTGTCATCAGATGTGACCCCCACCCACCATCGGCCGCTGTCACAACGTGGTTCAGTCTCGAGGCGAGCGTATCAGCGGACGAATCCGTCGACTCGTGCATCATGGACAGACCGGGACGAACACCGCCAGCAGGGCACTTGCATGTCCGGCGCACGCGTAACATCGCGCCTACGGCACACCGTCTCGAGGCGATCCATGAGCAACGCGGACGACAACGCAGGGATGGGATGGGACGGAGAGGGCCGCTCGAGCCCGACCGAGCCTCCCGCGCCTCAGCCTGCGACCACGGCCGCCGACAGCCCCACGGTCGCGCAGCCGGCCGCTGCGCCACCTACGCCGCCACCGCCACCGCAGCCCATGGGCGTACCCGCTCCGACGCCGGGCGACCCGACCCAGGCCGCGGCGCCGGGCGCCGCTGCAGTCGGTGCGCCAGGCGTGGGCATACCTGGCGCGCCCCCGGCCCAAGCGCCGTACCCGGCCCCGGGTACGACGGGGCCGATACCCGCCGTCGCGGCCCCGGGTTACCAGGGACCACCACCCGGCGCCGCTCCCTCGAACCGCGGTCTGTGGATCGCGCTGGCGATACTCGGCACGATCGTGGTCATCGGCGCCGTGGTGGCTGTGGTGCTGCTCCTGCGGGGTTCTGACACCACGACGTCGGAAACCCTCCCTGCCACGTCCGCGTCTTCGTCCACGACGTCGTCGACCACGCAGCCGGCGAGCACGACGCCCGTGACGACGGCGCCGACGGCCACGGTCGCGTCCCCACCACCAGAGACGGCGCCGAGTTCCTCCGCGATCCCGAGCGGCCTCTACTGCCGCGATCTCGAGGCCCGCGGTCTCAGCTACGCCGATGCCGTCCGGTACTACAAACGCGAGGGCTATCCCGACCGCATGGACGCCGACGGGAACGGGATCCCGTGCGAAACGGTCTACAGCGCCTCGTCCGTGCAGGCCTACTGGGGAACGGTCCGTTCAGGGTCGACGCTCGGGTTGCCCTCGGGCCTCTTGTGCAGGGACCTCCACGACCGCGGCCTCGACTACGCCTCGGCGGTCGACTACTGGATCGCCGACGGCTATCCCGACCGCATGGACGCCGACCACAACGGGATCCCGTGCGAGACGGTGTACTCGGCGGTGGAGGTCCGCGGCTTCTGGGACATGCTCGGCGAGTGAAGTTCGCCGCCGCGGTCCGGTCCGTGGTGCGGCTCAGAGGAGCTCGACCTCGTCGATCGTGGCTCTGAAGAACACACCTTCGTCCCAGCGATCGGTTCCGTGCCACCATCCCGCGGACATGCGGGTCGGGATCCGGTAGCCCGCGAAGGCGCGTTCGGCGCTCAGTTCGACACCGAAGGGGTGCTCGGCGTAGCTGCCGCCGACGGGATTGCCCCAGCGTGGGAACGTGATGGCACTGAGCGCGCCGTCGTCGTCGACGGTGACCGTGACGTCGTGGGTGAACTCGGCGTCCGCGACCGTGGCGACGGCCTCGGTGTCGTTGCGGCCGT
>JAIBAC010000332.1 GCA_019695375.1 Acidimicrobiia bacterium | reverse complement strand
GCGCGGGTGCGGGTGCCGGCGCGGGTGCCGGTGCCGGTGCCGGTGCCTGTGCGGCCGCGGCAGCCGGCGCCGCGGCTGGTGGGGGAGCGGCACCTTCGGAGGGAACCTCGTCGGAGATGACGCATACCACCGTTCCGACGTCGACCGTCTCGCCCTCGGCCACGAGGATCTCAGCCAGATAGCCGCCGGCAGGTGAGGGGACCTCGGTGTCGACCTTGTCGGTGGACACCTCGAAGAGGAGCTCGTCGGGTTCGACGCGGTCTCCCACCGCTTTGAGCCACGCGGTCACCGTCCCTTCGGTGACCGACTCCCCGAGTTGGGGCAGCGTGATCTCCTGACGTGCCATGCCTCGCTCCTTGGGGTGTGAGAGGCGGCGGATCGGCTCACACGTTAGCCCGCCCGGGAGGCGGCGGCTCCGGCGGCGTCGACGACGGCGAGGATGTCGTCCCCGTAGCGGTCGAGCTTGGTCGGGCCGATACCGGGGCAGGCCCCCAGATCCGCCAGCGTGGCCGGCCGTGTCAGCGCCACGCAGCGCAACGACCGATCATGGCAGATCACGTACGCCGGGAGGCCGTCACTGCGGGCGCGTTCGCGTCTCCAGTCGCGCAACGCCTCGAAGAGGGCGAGATCAGCGTCGCTGAGATCCAGGTCGTCGTCGAGCTTCGTGGAACCTGCCGCGGCGGCGGCCGGGCGCGGATCGTGACCGCGGATCGTGGCCACGGGCCGGCCCAGCATCTCGTCGACGAACGGGGCCGGGCGCGCGGTGTCGGAGACGACCACAACCGACTCGATCCCGCGCGTGATCGCGACGTGGAAGACGCGCCGCTCCTCCTCGATCTCGTCCGTGCCGAGAGCGAGATGGTGCGGGAGCAGACCGTCATGGGCGCCGAACACGACCACACACGGCCACTCGCGGCCTTTGACACGGTGCACCGACGACAGCTCGACCCCGTCGGTCGCGGTGCCCGCGAGGACCTGCTCGAGCCAGCGCTCGAACTCGCCCGGATCCGGGCACAGCGACGCGGCAGCCTCGAGAGCGTCGAGGTCGTCGACGTGGGTGGAGCGGTCGGCCGTCGAGCGCGACCCGTCGAGCACGCCCATGACGCTCCCGAGCCCGATGTCGTCGCGTATCGCTCTCACGACAGCGGCGGTGTCGCGGCTCGCACACAGCTCGGAGGCCAACCTGAGGTCGGTGACGAAGTCGTCGAGGCGCTCCCGATCCCGCTCGGACGGCACCCACAGGGCGGAGAGGCCGTCGAGCGTCCAGCGCCGTCGCTGCCGGAACAGGTCGACGACCTCGCGGCGGATGCGGCGCGACGGGCGCCTCACGGTCTCGCCGAGGTCGGCCGCAGTCATGGCGTCCGGATCGAGGCCGAGACGCAGGTACGCGAGGAGTGTGCGCGCGCCGGTGCGCGACAGCATGTCCGGCCCCAGCGTCGACGTGAACGGGATGCCTGCTTCGACCAGTGCGGCCTGCACGGGCAGCAGGGCGGTGTTGACACGTGCGAGCACCGCGATGTCGCCGGGAGGATGGCCGCTCGAGACCCAGGTGCCGACGCGGGAGGCCACGGTGGTCGCGAGCTCAGCGGTCGGCACCGCGACCGCGTCGAGAGCGTCGTCCGCCGCAGCCCGCCCGGGCGCCGCCCGCAGCACCTTGGCGACGCGCTGCCTGTTGTGCTCGAGGAGCCGGGAAGCGGCCACGACCACCGGCGGCGGGCACCGGTAGTTGATCTCGAGCGAGTGGTGGTGGGCGGCAGGGAAGTACGAGTCGAACTCGACGAGGAAACGCGGGTCGGCACCCACGTGGCCGTAGATCACCTGGTCGTCGTCGCCGACGCCGAAGACCGAGAACGCCGGTGCCGCGAGGAGGCGCAACAGGAGCAGATACGCCGGCGCGAGGTCCTGGAACTCGTCGACGAGCAAGTGGCGGCAGCGGCGCTGCGCCGCGACCCTGATCGTGGGGTCACGCAGGAGCAGTTCGATGGCGCGGTACACCTGCTCGTCGAAGTCGGCGCAGCCGCGATCCGCGAGGAAGCGCCTGTACCGGTCGAAGACCTCTGCGAAGCCGGGCACGTCATCGCGCTCGTCCTCGACGGTGGCGGGGTCGCGCAAGCCGATGCGAACAGCGGCCAGCGCTTCCAGGAACGGCGCGAGGACGTCGGTGTTGGCACGGTGGCGCACCTCGACCATGCCGTCGAGGACACGCCGGACCTCACGCTCGTCGAGGACCGTCGTCGGCGCGGCCATCGAGCAGATCCACAGGGCGAGGGAATGGACGGTGCGTACGTGCGGCGTGAACGCAGCTGTGCGCCGGCGCAGCTCCTCGGCAGCCTTGCGGTTGTAAGCGACGGTCGTCACGACCTGCTGCTCGACGCCGCGGTCGCCGAGGAGGTGGCGCAGCCGCTCGGTGAGGACGCGTGTCTTGCCCGACCCGGCGGGCGCCACCACCCGCGCCGGCCCCGCCGCGTGAAGCACAGCGGCGAGCTGGTCGCCGGCGAGCCCGGACCCGCC
>JAIBAC010000331.1 GCA_019695375.1 Acidimicrobiia bacterium | reverse complement strand
CCGAGGTCGAACGGCTCCGCGTCGAGGTCGACGAGGGGAGGCGGTCCGCGGCGGTGAGCGAGATCGTCGACACCGACTTCTTCGCCGAGCTCACCGGCAAGGCCGACGCCCTGCGCAAGCGCATGCAAGCCGACGACTGACCGGCGGGCGAGCGACCAGGACCGCAGGGAAGTTGATGCTATGATGCCTGCATGCGCACGACCGTGACGCTCGACCCCGACACCGACGCGATGGTGCGGGCGATCATGCGGGACCAGGGCGTGTCCTTCAAGGCGGCGATCAACATGGCGATTCGCCGCGGTGCCGTTCCCTCCTCTGAGTCACGTGTCGTGGTTCCGACACGCAGGATGGGGCACCCCAAGGTCGATCTCGATCATGCTCTTTCGGTGCTGGGGTCACTCGAGAACGAAGAGATCCTTCGCAAATCGCGGGCCCGCAAGTAGGGCTATTCGAAGTGGATGTCGTCGACGTCAACGTCCTCTTGTACGCCCTCGAACCTGATACGCCACGGCACGCGGAAGCGCACGCGTGGCTCGAGTCAGCCCTGAACACGCCCGGGACGGTCGGCTTCACCTGGCTCGTCGTCGTCGGGTTCCTGCGCCTCGCCACGCACGAGTCCATCTGGCCCGACCCGTTGGACATCTCCGAAGCGACCGACATCGTGGCCGAGTGGCTCGACGCGCCGGGCTCACTGGTGCTCGAGCCCACCGCCCGCCATCTCGCCGTCGTGCGCGGCTTTCTGATGGAGACCGGCTCCGCCGGGAACCTCACCAACGACGCCCACCTCGCAGCGATCGCGATCGAGCACGGTGCCGCAGTGTGCACGTTCGACAACGACTTCGGCCGCTTCCCAGGTCTCAGGTGGCACCGTCCCGGATAAGGCAGGGGCGGGGCCGAGCGTGAGTGGGTCTAGGCGACTTTGGCTTTGAGGTCTGGGTGGAGGGGTGGTCGGCTTGGTGGGAGGGTGGTGCCGTCGGGGCGGGTGAAGGTCAGTTGCTGGTCGGGGTCGCCGGTGATGGTCCAGCCGGGTTTGTGGCGGATGTGGTGGTGGCGGTTGCAGAGGCAGAACCCGCCTTTGGTGTCGGTGCTGCCGCCTTGGCTGTAGGGCTTTTCGTGGTGGACGTGGAGGCCGATCTCGTTGCCGCATCCGGGCCAGCGACAGCCCATGTCGCGGTGGATGATCTTGCGATACAACCATGGCGGCCAGGACTGGGATGTGCGGCCGATGCCGATCGTGGCGCCGTCGGGGTGCTGGAGCCAGATGTCGAGGCGTCCGTCGCATGCCATCGTGCGGGCCTCGGTGGCGGCGAGGCCGGCGGCGAAGGGCAGGTCGAGGTAGGCGTCGTCGTCGCAGAGGCCGGCGAGGTTGTCCCAGTCGATGTGGACGACGGCCGTCGCGCGATCGGCTGCGGTCGAGGGTCTGGCAGCGGTGGTGAGGTCGACGAGGGCATCCGCGAGGCGTTGTGGGCGTGGCGCCCAGCGGTCGGTGTCGGGGTCCTTGCCGTAACGCTCGGCCTGACGTTCCAGCGCTGCACGCACCATTGCCATGGCGGCGGGATCGAGGTCGGCGGTGAGTCGTTCGCTGCCGTCACGACGGCGACTAAAACGTAGGTGCCGTACCGGACCCCCGTCGCCCTCGGATTTCCCCTCGGAGTCCTCGTCGGAGTCCGAGCCCGACTCGGACTCGCCCTCTGAGTCGGAGTCGGGGTCGGGGTCCTGTTGCTTGTCTTGTTGTTGTTTGGTGTGGCGGCGGTGGCGTGCGGCTTCGCGGTGGAGTTGGGCGACCGACATCTGTGGGGCGCGGTGGGCCCATTCGGTGTCGGTGTCGGCGGTGGCGATCTCGACGAGCTCGGCGACCTGGTCGAAGGAGAGCTCCCCGTCGCCGTACACCGCCGCGATCGCAGGTAGCTCCTCTAGGGCGGTGGCGACGCGGGCCTGCGCGTAGGCGTGGGCGTGGTTGTGGTGGCCGGTGATCGCGATCCACTGCGCCAAGGTGGCGGCACCGTCCGCGGTGAGGGCTTGGCGGCGGGCCATCTCGGCCATCGCCGCGAACTTCGACACCTGGGCGAAGGACTCCAGCGCCTGCATGTCGGCTGCGAAGGTGCGTACGACCTCGTCGCTGCAACCCTCGAAGTCAGGCGCCACAGGGGTGGTGGGTTGTGTCATGGTCTCGACTCCTTCCCCCGAGGAGATCACCCGAACACATGTTCGAGTCTACACCACGAACCCGCCCGGCACCAGCCATTTCGCGAAGAAATCTGGCGATTCGCGCGTCAACCCGTGCCGCGGACGACCTCGATCGGGACGGCCAGCGCGGACGCGACGGCGTCGGGATCGGCGAGGCGCGTCGCGAGCATGCGTTCGGCGAGACCTGTGGGGAGGCACTCGTTGAACTTGAGGCCCTCGATCGCGGCGGGCTGCACCGGGGGCTGCGGGACTTCGGTCTCGGCGGTGCGGTGCCGCCACGTCTCGAGGGCGGAACCGTCGACATCTGGGTCGAGCGCGATCCAGAAG
>JAIBAC010000076.1 GCA_019695375.1 Acidimicrobiia bacterium | reverse complement strand
GGCTTCGCGATGGCGGTGCCCGACATCGAGCGGACCGAGATGGCCGCCCTGTACGAACGTGGGCGCACGCTCCTCGCGAGCGTCGACGGGGTCACGGTGGGCACCGCGACCGCGTACTCGTTCGAGCTGACGGTGCCGGGCGCGGTCGTTCCCGCGGCCGGCGTCTCGGAGGTCGCAGTCGCTCCCACGCACCGTCGCCGCGGAGTGCTGTCGGCGCTGATGCGGCGCCAGCTCGCCGACGTCGCCGCCGGGCGCGAGCCGATCGCGGCGCTCTGGGCGAGCGAGAGCAGCATCTACGGACGCTTCGGGTACGGCGCCGCGTCCGACGCCGGCCACCTCAGCATCCGCCACGATCGCAGCGCCTTCCGGCCCGATGTCCGCACCGGTGGAGACCTCCGTTTCGTGTACGGCGACGAGGTCGAGGCCGCGGTGGCACCCGTCTACGAACAGGCCGCAGCCGGCGTGCCCGGCTTCTTCGCACGCGACGCCCGATGGTGGGCTGCCGTGCTCTGCGACACGCCCCCACACCGCGGGTCCGACTCACCGCTGGCCTGCGTGGTGCACTCCGGTCCCGGCGGCGACGACGGTTACGTCCTGTTCCGGCGACGGCACGCCGACGACACGAACCTCGTCGACGGCACGGTGACCGTCGCGGAGCTCGTCGGTGTGGACACGTTCGCGACGGCGTCGCTGTGGCGCTTCTGCTTCGACCTCGACCTCATGGTGCGCACCAAGGCTCCGTTCCGGATGGCGGCCGACCCCCTCCGGCTCCTCCTCGCGCAGCCGCGGTGGCTGGAGGCGCTCACCAACGACGGCCTCTACGTGCGCCTCGTCGACATCGGAGCCGCGCTCGAAGCACGCTCGTACGTGATCGAGGACGACCTCGTCGTCTCCGTCGCCGACGGGGTCCTGGAGGCCAACAGCGGCAAGTGGCTGCTCGAGGCGCGCGCCAGCGGCGCGCGCTGCACCCGCACCGACCGCAGTGCCGACCTCGAGGTCGACGTCTCCGACCTCGGCGCGTCGTACCTGGGCCGGCCCGTCCTCGCGGCGCTAGCGGGTGTCGGTCGGGTTCGCGAGCTGGCGCCGCGGGCGGCGTCGCGTGCCGATGCCGTGTTCTCGTGGCCGGTCGTGCCGTGGTGCCCGGTGGAGTTCTGACGATCGCCGCCGCGCTCGCCCGCGGCCCCGCGCTGCTGGCACCATGGGGAAGCCACTTCCCCCAGAGGGAGCGTTCCATGGTCTCGAACACCCAGCCCGACACCGGCCGGCACGAGCTGCTCGACGTCCACGATCCCGCCACTGGGGACGTGATCGGCCAGGTCCCTGTCCACACCGAGGCCGACGTGAACGCGGCAGTGGATCGTGCGCGGGTCGCGGCGGCGACCTGGGCAGCGCTCGACCCGAACGTGCGGCGCGACCACCTGCTCGCGTTCCGCCGCGAGCTCATCAACCGCGTCGACGAGCTCTGCGATCTCATCCACCGCGAGAACGGCAAGCCGCGCTACGACGCGATCCAGGAGCTGTTCCTGGCTGCGTCGCACCTGACGTTCGCGGCCACGCGGGCGCCCAAGGTGATGAAGACGCGGACCGTCTCGTCGGGGATCCTCGTCAACATCAAGTCGACGGTGAGCCACGTGCCGCTCGGAGTCGTGGGCGTCATCGGTCCGTGGAACTACCCGGTCTTCACGCCGATGGGTTCGATCGGGTACGCCCTCGCGGCCGGCAACGCCGTGGTGTTCAAGCCGTCGGAGCTGACCCCGCTCACCGGGCAGGCGCTCGCCGACGCGTTCGCGGCCGCGGTCCCGATCGCGGACGTGTTCCAGGTGGTCACCGGCGACGGCCGTACCGGTGGCGCCCTCTCGGGTGCCGCCGTGGACAAGCTCGCGTTCACGGGCTCGGCGGCCACCGGGCGTCGGGTGATGGAGGCCGCCGCCCGCAACCTGACGCCGGTCGTGATGGAGCTCGGCGGCAAGGACCCGTTGATCGTGGCCGCCGACGCCGACGTCGACGCCGCCGCCGACGCCGCGGTGTTCGGGGCGCTCACCAACGCGGGGCAGGCGTGCGTGTCGGTCGAGCGCGCCTACGTCGTCGACTCCGTCTACGACCGCTTCCTCGACAAGGTCGTCGACGGCGCGTCGACGGTCCGCATGGGCAGCGACGACGACGCCCAGATCGGTGCGATCACGCGGCCTCAGCAGGTCGAGAAGATCCGCGACCAGCTCGAGGACGCGGTGTCCAAGGGCGCCAAGGTGCTCGTCGGCGGACCCGACGCCATCGAGGGGAGCTGGGTGCCGCCCACCGTCGTCGTCGACGTCGACACGTCGATGAAGCTGATGCAGGAGGAGACGTTCGGGCCCGTCCTGCCGGTGATCAAGGTCGGCGACGCCGAGGAGGCGATCGAGCGCGCGAACAACGACGGCTTCAACCTCGGTTCGGCTGTGTTCGGCTCCGCCGGGATCCGTCAGATGGCCGACCGGATCAGGGCCGGGATGACGGCGATCAACAGCGTGATGACGTTCTCGACGATCTCGGCGTTGCCCTTCGGCGGTGTCGGCGAGTCCGGCTTCGGCCGCATCCACGGCGACGAGGGCATCAAGGAGTTCACGCTCACGAAGTCGACCGCCGAGCAGCGCTTCGCCCTCCCGGGCATGGGCGCCGCCTTCGCCCCCGACAACAAGGCCGCGTACAAGCAGATGAAGGGGATGCTCGGCCAGCTCTTCGGTGGCGGCGTCGTCGACAAGGCCGAGTCGATCGTGCGCAGGGTGCGGAGGTAGCGCCGCCCCCCGCCAAACGCGGGCAGAACCACCCGCCAGCGCCACAAACCGCCCGCGTTTGGGGGCGCCCCCCCCGCCAAACGCGGGCGGGATGACCCGTACACACGCCAAACCACCCGCGTTTGGGAGGGGGGCGCGTCGCCGACGAGTGGTGTCTACGAGGAGAACGCCGCTTCGAGGATCGCCTGGACGTCGTCGAGCAGGGACTCCCACTCGGTCTCGGGCGTCTTGGTGACCGACACGAAGTCGCCTGTGCAGAACACCTGCTGCACACCGCCGAGGGCGAGCAGCGACCTGACCCACTCGTCGGTCGCGCCGTCAGCTTCGCGGTAGGTGACGGGCCCCCCGACGGGTGAGCCGACCACGAACTTGAGGGCGTTCGGGTTCGGGGTGCTCTCGACGGTGACGCTCACGATGCTCCTCGGGTTCAAGACGCCGGGTTGCACACGCGCTGGACCTGCGACGGCCGTGCGTCGGATGCGAACTCGGCGGTGAGCAGCTCGGCGTCACCGGGCTGCAGCTCACGGGTCTTGACGACGGCCTCGCCGATCACGGCGTTGGTGCTGTCGGTGGCGCGCACGTTGCACGACACCGTGACGGCGTCCCCCGTCGTGTTGACGACCTTGACGATCGCCTTGACGTGGCCACCGTCGTTGAAGGAGTCGACGACCTCCGACGACACGGTCGCGTGGTCGGTCCTGATGACGAACGGTGCCACGACCGCCACGAGCGCGGCACAGAGGACGAGGATCACCAGCGCGGTCCCGTGGAACTGCGCCTGCGCCGGGACCTTCAGGCCCGCGGGGTTCTCGAAGGGCTCGCCACGGCGGCGGTCGACCTTCGGGTGTCGGACGAAGGGGTCGGGCGGCAGCGTCGTCATGGGATCACTGTGCCAGAGGCCGCCGGTCGAATGCGAACGGACGGACGCCCTAGAGCACCGTGGCCTTGCGCGCCCGCTCGAGCGCGACCCGGCCCGTTCGTGCGACCTCGCTCACCCCGTGCGGCTCGAGCAGGTCGAGGAGGTCGTCGAGGTCGCCGGGCGGCCCCGAGAGCTCGAGGCAGATCGAGTCGGCGCCGACGTCGGCGATGCGGCCACCGTAGATCTCGGCGAGCTCGATCACCTGGAATCGCTTCTCGGGTGTAGCCCGCACCGACACGAGCATCAGCTCCCGCTCGACGGAGTCGTCGGGTTCGAACTCGGTGATCTTGATCACGTTGATGAGCTTGTAGAGCTGCTTGACGATCTGCTCCACGTGGACCTGGGACTCGTCCACGACAAGGGTCATGCGCGAGAAGATCGGGTCGTCGGTGGGGCCGACCGCGAGCGACTCGATGTTGAAACCGCGTCGTGCGATGAGCCCCGCGATGCGGGCGAGCACGCCAGGCTGGTTCTCCACGAGAACCGACAGGGTCTTGAGGCGGCGCCGCTGCATCAGAACCCGCCCTTGTCGAGAGTCATGTGGCCGTCGGGGTGCTCGGGCGGCGGCTCCACCTCGCCCTCACCGCCGCTGGTCATCGGCGCGGCGCCGTCACCGGCCATCTGGTGCTCGGGCTGGCCGAACGCGGGCCCGAGGATGACGCCGTCGTTCGACTTGCCGGCAGGCACCATGGGGTACACGTGCTCCGCGGGATCGATGCGGAAGTCGACGACGACGGGACGGTCCGTGATCGCCATCGCCTTGGCGATCACCGAGTCGACCTCGTCGACGGTGTCGACGCGGAACCCGGCGCACCCCATCGCCTCGGCGAGGCCGACGTAGTCGGGTACGTCCTGGGACAGGTAGATCTCGCTGTGACGCTCGTCGTAGAAGAGGTCCTGCCACTGGCGCACCATGCCGAGGTAGCCGTTGTTGAGGATCGCGACCTTGACGGGGATCCCCTCGACCGACGCCGTGATGAGCTCCTGCATCGTCATCTGGAAGCAGCCGTCGCCGTCGACGCACCACACCACCTTGTCCGGCGCGCCGACCTGGGCGCCGACGGCGGCAGGCACGGCGAACCCCATCGTGCCGAGGCCACCGGAGTTGATCCAGTGGTACGGCTCGCGGAAGCGCCACCACTGCGACGCGAACATCTGGTGCTGGCCCACGCCGGCGGTCACGATCGCGTCCGGCGCGGCGGCGTTGAGGCGCTCGAGCACGTACTGGGGCTTGACCACGTCGGGCCGGTCGCCCGCGACGTACTTGTAGGGGTATGCACTGCGCCACGCATCGATCTGGGCGTTCCAGGCGGAGCGGTCCACCGGCGCGTCGCCGCGCTCCTCACGGCGGCGCTCCTGCTTGTCGAACTCCTTGATGAGCGCCTCGATCGCGAGCCGGCAATCGGCGACGATGGGGACGTCGGCTGCACGCACCTTCGACAGCTCGGCGGGGTCGATGTCGACGTGGACGACCTTGGCGTGCGGCGCGAAGTCGGCCACGCGACCCGTGACGCGGTCGTCGAAACGGCTCCCGAGCGCGATCAGGAGGTCGGACTTCTGCATCGACGTGACCGCTGTGTAGCTGCCGTGCATGCCGGGCATGCCGAGGCAGAGCGGGTGCTCGTCGGACAGCGCTCCGCGGGCCATCAGCGTCGTGACCGCGTGGATCCCGGTCTTCTCGCAGAAGTCGCGCAGCGCCTCAGCCGCCCGCGCCTTGAGGATCCCACCACCGGCGTAGACGACGGGGCGCTGCGCCGCGGTGATCAGCTCGACCGCCTTCTTCACCTGCCCGGCGTGGGGCCGCACGTTGGGCTTGTAGCCCGGCAGGTTGGCGCCGGGGTCCTCGGGCCACCACCAGTCCATCTCCTCGACCCCGACGTCCTTGGGCAGGTCGACGTAGACGGGGCCGGGACGCCCCGTCGTCGCGATGTGGAAGGCCTGCGCGATCACCTCGGGGATCTCGGCGGCATCCATGATCACGAAGTTGTGCTTCGTGACCGGCATCGTCATGTTGAAGGTGGGTGCCTCCTGGAACGCGTCGCTGCCGATCGCGGCACGCGCGACCTGACCTGCGATCACGACGATGGGGACCGAGTCCATGAACGCGTCGGTGATCGGGGTCAGGATGTTGGTGACGCCCGGCCCGGAGGTGACGAGCGCCACACCGGGTCGCCCCGTCGCCCAGTAGTAGCCCTGCGCCATGTGGCCGGCGCCCTGTTCGTGGCGCACGAGGATGTGGCGGATCGGGCTGTCGAGTATCGGGTCGTACACCGGCAGGACGGCTCCGCCGGGGATGCCGAACACCACGTCTACGCCGACGTGCTCGAGAGATCGAACCAACGCCTGCGAGCCTGTGATCCTGTCGGCCATCGGGGCCACTCCGGTCTGAACTTCGACGGAGGCGGCGGCCGACGGGCAGCCACCTCCCGGAATGGCCGAGGCTATCACGCAGCCCCAGACAGGCCTCTGGGCGACTGCGCCGTCGTGGCTAGCCGAGGATGGTGACGTGGAGGTTGCGGCGCCCGAACTCGAGGCACCACGACTCGCTCGGGTTCCAGATGTCGATGCGGTTGCCCTTGATCGCACCGCCGGTGTCGAGCGCCGTGAACACGCCGTAGCCATCGACGATGAAGCTCGTCCCCATCGGGATCACGCGTGGGTCGACTGCTGCCGCTCCGGGGCGGACGTGGGCGCCCGAGGCCGTGTAGCCGTCGTCGGAGTAGCAGGTGACGTTGAACGTCCCCCCGTCACGACCACCACCGCTCGATGCTGCCGAGCCGCCGCGTGCGGGCGCCCGCGTGTCGGACGGGTTGTCGTCGCGTGGGGACAGGGCGGCCTTGGCCGCCGCCGAGTTGCCTGCGGCCGCAGCCTGGGCGGCCTTCTCCTGCGCAGCAGCGCGTTCGGCCGCGAGCTTGGCCTCGATCCGCTTCTGCTGGGCGGCCTGTTTGGCCTCGAGGTCGGCCTGCAGGCCCTCGACGTCCTTGACGCGCTGCTCGGCCCTGGACTCGAGGTCGCGGAGCTCCTCCAGCGCGGCGGACGCGTCCTCCGTCGCGGCGCGGGCCTCGTCGCCGTCGGCGTCGGCCTTGCTCACGATCCGCTGCAGGTAGTCGCCGCGGTTGCGGGCCTGCTCGAGGTCGTCGGCACCGATCAGCGACGCGAGCTGGCTGGCACCGCCGCTCTTGTACGCGATCCGCGCCCATGCCTGGACCTTCTCGTTCGCGGCGTCACGACGCTGGGTGGCTTCCGACGCCCGTGCCTGCTCGGCCGTGATCTTCTTGCGCAGCTCGGTGAGGTCCTTGGTGGCCGCGGCGTGCTCGCGCGCGGCGTCGACGATGTCGGAGCGGATCTCGTCGAGGCTGGCGTCACCGTCGGCTCGGGCGACCGGAGCGACGAACGCCGCTGCCGCGAACCCGATGACGGCGATCAAGGCGGCTATCGCAGTGCGGCGGGGGCGGTTGTGTCGAGGTTCCGACGGCATGCGCGGAGCACTCCGCAAGTAGGGGTCGGGAAAAGGAAAGGACCCGCGAATGCGGGCCCAGGCCGTGCACCGTAGCAATCGTCAATGCCGGCGACAACCCTGGCGCGCAACTAGCGCTTGCAGAACGCTAGCAGAAGTTTGCACAGTTGTGTGGGATGCCCACCGCGGGCCGCGCTCCGAGCGGGGGTCAGGCCCGCAGCGACGGGAGCGTGTTGAGGGTGTCGACGAGGTGGCGGAGCTGTCCGAACGAGCGGCGGTCGAAGTCGAACGCGATCCGGGCCGCGCTCGTGTCGTCACCGTCGGCGATCTCGTCGGGGTGGGGGGGCACCACCTCGATCTCACCGTCGAGGACGATGCCCGCGAACTCGTCGTTGAGGGCGGCGAGCTCGTCGGCGTCCGGTGCCGTCTCGAGCCGCAGGTAGAGACGGCCCTCCACATATCGCTGCGAGCGGAAGTTGCGGTAGAAGCCGACGATCTCCTCCACCGCCTCCTCGGGGCCGCGCGCCAGCCGCACGAGGTCGAGGTCGTCGGCGTCGACGTAGGCCCCGTCGAGGAGGTGGCGGCGCACGAACCCGAGGAAGTCGCTCCAGTACCGCTCCCCCTCCGCACCGACGAAGACGATCGGCTGCAACGCGCCTTTGCCCGTCTGGGTGAGGGTGAGGACCTCGAACGCCTCGTCGAGGGTGCCGAAACCGCCGGGGAAGAACGCGTACGCACGCGCCTCCTTGGCGAACTCGAGCTTGCGCGTGAAGAAGTACCGGAACGTGACGAGCTTGTCGTCACCCTCGATGAAGGGGTTGGCGGTCTGCTCGAACGGCAGCCTGATGTTGAGCCCGAAGCTGCGCCCGGGCCCGGCGCCCTCGTTCGCCGCCTGCATGATCCCAGGCCCGCCGCCCGTGATCGGCATCCACCCGCGCTCGACCATGAGACGCGAGAACTCCATCGCGGCCACGTAGTTGGGGTCCTCCTCCGGTGTGCGCGCGGATCCGAAGACCGAGACCTTGGGCACGTCCTCGTACCGCTCGTACAAGAGGAAGGCGCGGCGCAGCTCGCGCAGCGCACCTGCGACGATCTTGAGATCCCCGCGGTCGGCGCCGTCGATGCCGAGACGCACCACGGTGGCGGCGGCTTCGGCGACGACATCGGCATCAGGGCCACCCACGATCTCCACGATGCGGGCGAGGAGGTCGTCGATCTCCGCGATCCCGGTGCGCTGTCGCCGGTTCGAGGTCCTCCGCGGGGCGCTCAACGGCGAGGGGTCAACTCGCGAGGGCGGGCGAGCGCGCCGCTCCGGGGAGCTTGCGCGAGAGGATGGTCGGCTGCCAGCCCAGGAGCGCCTCGGTCTCGTGCAGGAGCTGCTGCCACTGCACGCGGTCCCATCCCTGCAGCGACCGCCACACCGTGTTCGCACGATCGGCGATCACGACCGCCGGGAACGACTCGACGCCGAAGTGCTCGAGGCCGTCCCATCCTCTCGGGACCGGGAAGCACCGCGTGCGCCCGGCGAGGTTCGGGAACGCCTCGAGCACGAGCTTCGGTGCCCCCTCGATGAAGGCCCACACGTTGTAGTCGCCCTCGTCGAGCCGCGCGAAGGCCTCGAACACGGGCTCGAGCCGGCGGCACAGGGGACTGCGCGCCGATGCGAAGAGCACGATCGGGACACCGTTCGTGGCGAGGTCTGCGAGCCTTCCCCCGCGCCCACGCAGGTCGGAGGCCTCGACGTCGGGCAGTGGGGTTCCGGGCTCGATCATGGCTGCGCAGCCTAGCTGGAGCGTCGGTCGCCGCTGCGAACCGCGCCGCGGCGGGGTCGACCCCACAGCGACCGCGCGGCGCTAGCCTCGACGGCCGTGAGCAACCCTTCGATCCGCGTGTTCGTCGTCGACGACGACGCCACCGTCCCCCGTCTGCTGGAGCTGGCCCTTCCCAGCGTCGACGACGGACTCGAGATCGTGGGGCATGCCGCCGACGCGGCCGCCGCGCGTGACAGCCTCGGCAACCTCGACGCCGATGTCGTGGTCATCGACCACCAGCTCCCGGACCAGAACGGGGTCGACCTCGGTCGCAGCCTCGCCGGCGAACGTCCCGGCATCGCGATGATCCTGTGGTCCGGCACCCGATCCGCCGAGCTGCGCAGCGAGGCGATCGACGCCGGCTTCCGCGACGTGATCACCAAGGACGACCTCGACGAGCTCGCGGCTGTGATCCGCGCTGCCGTCTGACAGCTCACGGTTCCAGCGCGGAGCGGACGAGCGCCTGGACGACGCCGGGGTTCGCCTTGCCGGCGGTGGACTTCATCACCTGCCCGACCAGGAACCCCGCGACCTTCTCGTTCCCGGCGCGGTAGCGCTCGACGGTGTCGGGGTTGGCCGCCACGACCTCGGCGACGATGGCCGCGAGCTCGGCGTCGTCGCTGATCTGCTCGAGTCCGCGCTCGGCCACGATGTCACGCGGGCGCCGCCTTGACACGAGCACGTCCGCGAGGACCTCCCGCGCGAGCTTCTTCGACAGCGTGGCGTCACCGACGAGCTCGCCGAGCTCGACGAACGTCCCGGGTGGCGGCGCCACGTCAACCCACGTCTTCCCGGTCTCGTTGAGGTGCGCGAGGACCTCCTGCGACGCCCACACGTAGGCCTGTGTGACGTCGGCCCCCGCGCCCACCTCGGCGTCGACCCAGTCGGCGAGACCCGGCGTGTAGGCGACGGCGGCGGCGAGGTTGGCGGGCAGGCCCGCAGCGGCCGCGATCGCGGCGGCGCGTTCGGCGGGGAGCTGAGCCGGCGCCGCGGCCCTGATCCTCTCGACCCACTCGCGATCCGGCGCGATCGGCACGAGATCCGGCTCCGGGAAGTAGCGGTAGTCCATCGCTTCTTCCTTCGAGCGCATGCCGTGGGTCCGCGCGTCGGCCTCGTCCCAGTGGCGGGTCTCCTGCTCGACCGCACCGCCGGCGGTGACCAGCTCGATCTGGCGGGCACGCTCGAACTCGAGCGCGTGCGCCACGCTGCGCACCGAGTTCATGTTCTTGACCTCGACCTTCGTCCCGAACGTGGTGCTGCCGGCGGGTCGCACCGAGATGTTGGCATCGACGCGCAGCGACCCCTCCTCCATCTTCACGTCGCTGACACCCAACAGCGCGAGGATCGCGCGCAGTTCGTTCACGAACGCCCGCGCCTGCTCGGCCGAACGGATGTCGGGTTCGGTCACGATCTCGAGCAGCGGGACGCCAGAGCGGTTGTAGTCGACGAGGGTGTGGTCGGCATCGTGGATGCGGCCGGTCCCGCCGACGTGCACGGACTTGCCGGTGTCCTCCTCGAGGTGCGCGCGCACGAGCCGCACAGTGGTCGGCCCCGCCTCGTCGAGCGCAGGCACGACGACCGCCCCCGCGACGCAGATCGGCTCGTCGTACTGGCTGATCTGGAAGTCCTTGGGCATGTCGGGATAGAAGTAGTTCTTGCGGTGGAAGATGGCGCGCCCGATCGTGGAGCCGACCGCCGTCCCGAAGCGGATCGCGAGCTCGACGGCAGCAGCGTTCGTGACCGGCAGCGCCCCCGGCAGGCCGAGGCACACCGGGCAGATGTTGGTGTTGGGAGGCGCGCCGAACTCGTTCGGGCACGAGCAGAACATCTTCGTGGCCGTCGCGAGCTCGACGTGGACCTCGAGACCGATGACCGCCTCGTAACCGCTCATACAGCAGCCGCCTTGGTCCCGAGGACTGCTTCGAAGCCTGCCGCCGCCTGGAACAGGAGGGGCTCCGCCAGCGCAGGCGCCATCAGGTGCAAGCCGACCGGCAGTCCCGCGGCGCCGTCGCCGCACCAGATGGAGATCGCCGGGTGCCCGGCGAGGTTCGACGGGATCGTGCACACGTCCGACAGGTACATCGCGATCGGGTCCTGCGTGCGCTCGCCGAGCGCGAACGCGACCGTTGGTGACGTCGGTGAGACGAGCACGTCGGCTCGCTCGTACGCGGCGGCGAAGTCGTCGATCACGAGCGTTCTCACGCGCTGCGCCTGTCCGTAGTACGCGTCGTAGTAGCCCGCCGAGAGCGCATAGGTGCCGAGCATCACGCGGCGCTTGACCTCGGGGCCGAAACCGGCGGCACGCGTGGCACGGTTCATCGCCTCGACGTCGTCGGCGCCGACGCGGAGGCCGTAGCGGACCCCGTCGAAGCGCGCCAGGTTCGACGAGCACTCCGCCGGCGCGATCAGGTAGTAGGCGGACAGGGCGTACGCCGTCGACGGCAGCGACACGTCGACGACACGGGCACCGGCACGTTCGGCCTCCGCGAGCGCCGCCCGGAACCGATCGAGGACCTCGGCCTCGAAGCCGGCCCCCGACGACAGCTCCTCCACCACCCCGAGGGTGAGCCCGTCGAGACCGCGGTCGAGGCCTCCCGTCACCGGCTCCACCGGGTGCGGGATCGAGGTCGCGTCCATGGGGTCGTGGCCGGCGATCACGTCGTAGACGAGCGCCGCGTCGGCGACGTCGAGCGCGAAGGGTCCGATCTGGTCGAGCGAGGACGCGAACGCGACGAGGCCGTAACGGCTCACACGACCGTACGTGGGCTTCATGCCCACGGTGCCGCAGAGAGACGCGGGCTGACGAATCGACCCGCCCGTGTCGGAGCCGAGCGCGACCGGCACGAAACCAGCGGCGACGGCGGCGGCGCTGCCACCCGACGAACCGCCCGGCACCCGCGAGCGGTCGTGGGGGTTCGCGACAGGACGGTAGGCGGAGTTCTCGTTCGACGAGCCCATCGCGAACTCGTCGCAGTTCGTCTTGCCGACATCGACGGCGCCGGCGTCACGGAGGCGCTGCACCACCGTGGCGTCGTAAGGGGGCTGCCAGCCCTCGAGGATGCGCGAGCCACAGGTCGTCTCGATCCCCTCCGTCGTCAGGACGTCCTTGAGACCGACCGGCACGCCCGCGAGCGGGCCCGGATCACGCCCCTCGGCGACGGCCGCATCCACGCGCCCTGCTCGCTCCAGCGCGGTGTCGGCGTACGTGCGCAGGAAGCTCCCGATCGCGGCGTCGCCGGCTTCCACTCGTCGCAGCGCGGCAGCGACGACGTCGACGGCGGACACGTCACCGGAGCGCACCGCGGACGCGATGCCACGCGCAGTCGCCGGCATCGCCACGTCAGGACCCCGCGTCCATGATGCGCGGCACCCGGAAGTAGCCGTTCTCGGCCTCGGGTGCCTGCGCGAGGACACCGTCGCGGTCGAGGCAGCGCCCGCGCTCGTCGGGCCGCAGGACGTTGGCGAGCGGCACCGGGTGTGCCGTCGGTTCCACGCCGGACGTGTCGAGAGCCTCGACGCGGGCGGCGTGGTCGAGGATGTCGCCGAGCTGACCCGTGAACGTCTCCAACTCGTCGTCGTCGAGGTCGAGGCGTGCGAGGCGCGCTACGTGGACGACGTCTTCTCTGGTGATTCGCACGGCGCACAAGGTAACAGGAGGCCGTGTCGGTACCCGCCTCGCACGCGCGTAGCCTCGGGTCGATGCCCGACGCGTCCGACTGGTCCTTCAGCCGCACCGCCCCTGCCCCGCCAGCACCGCCGTCCCGTCCCAACGGGGCGGCACCGCCGGCCGCGACGGCGGGTTCGGCCGCGGCTGCATGGGCGCCGGGCGCGCGCCGGCCCCAAGGCGAGCAACCGCAGCCGGGTA
>JAIBAC010000075.1 GCA_019695375.1 Acidimicrobiia bacterium | reverse complement strand
GTGGCCAGGATCGCCAGGCCGATCGCGGCCTCGGCCTCGGCGCGGGTGACGTCGCGCACGCGCGCGGCGAAGACCCAGCGGTGGCCTTCGGGGTCGACGGCCCGGTAGGTGCGGTCGCCGTAGAACTGGTCCTCGGGCTCGGCCGCGATCGGGGCACCGGCGGCGCGGGCGCGTTCGCAGTGCGCGTCGATGCCGCCCGACACGTCGGCGGCAAGGTCGACGTGGACCGCCTGGGTGACGACGCCGCCGGTCCCCGCGGGGCTGCGCGCCCAGTCCGCCCATTCGGCACCGACCATGACGCAGCCGCGGCCGGCGCAGCTCATCTCGTAGTGGCACATCTCGGGTGCCTCGGGTGGGCCGTCGATCGCCATCGTCACCTCGAAGCCGAAGGCACGCTCGAGCCAGTCCAGCGCAGCCTTGGGGTCCCGGTAGAACACGCTCGACGTGAAGGTAGTTCTGTCCATACGCAAAGATTGCTTGATATGGAAATGGTTGTCAATAGCTTGCAAGGGATTGGTCATATTGACAAATCACATTGTCAATATGACCATGGTGGTGTGCTCGATCTCGCTGTCATCGACGACCGTGGCGCCGCGATGGCGGTGCTCGACCCGCTGCGGGCCCGCATCCTCGCCCGCCTCGTCGAGCCCGCTTCGGCGACGACGCTCGCCCGTGAGCTCGGCGTGTCGCGCCAGCGGTTGAACTACCACCTGCGCACCCTCGAGTCACACGGCCTCGTGTCCCTCGTCGAGGAGCGCCGGCGCCGTGGTCTGACGGAGCGGGTCCTGCAGGCGAACGCGCGTGCCTTCCTCGTCGCCCCTGACGTCGTCGACACCGGGACTGTCGACCCTGCGCGTGTGGAGCGGCTCTCGAGCCGGTATCTGCTAGCGGTGGCAGCCCGCCTCGTCAGGGAGGTGCTCGACCTGTCGCGCCGGGCCGAGCGCGCCGGCAAGAAGCTGCCGGTGCTCGCCATTGACGCGGACATCCGCTTCGGCTCCGCCGCCGAGCGGGCGGCGTTCACGTCGGAGCTCGCAGACGCGGTGCGCGGCCTCACAGCGCGCTACCACGACGAATCGGCGTCGCGCGGCCGCTGGCACCGGCTCATCGTCGCCTCCCATCCGCATCCCGACCCACCTCCGCAGACAGCGCAGAAGGACAGACGAGGAGCGCCGTGAGCGAGAAGAGTGAGCCCGAGCCGCAGCGTTCGATCGAGCTCGAGGTCGAGGTCGCTGGCACGCCCGAGGAGGTGTGGCGCGCGATCGCGACCGGACCTGGGATCTCGTCGTGGTACGTGCCCCACGAAGTGGACGAGCGCGAGGGCGGTGCTGCCGTCGCGTCCTTCGGCGACGCGCCCGAGATGCAGGTCCCCGGTCGTGTGGCCGCGTGGGAGCCGCCACGGCGCATCGTCTTCGACGGTGGCGAGGGTGCCGGTGGGCTCGCGTTCGAGTGGCTCGTCGAGGCCCGCGACGGCGGTTCGTGTGTGGTGCGCCTCGTCAACAGCGGCTTCGGGACGGGTGCGGACTGGGACGACCAGTACGACGGCCTCGCCGAGGGCTGGCCGCTGTTTCTGTGCAACCTCGCTCTCCACTGCCGCCACTTTGCAGGACGTACGGCGGTGTCGATGCTCCCCACAGCAGGCTCACCGCTGCCGCAGACGGAGGCGTGGCCGAGGCTGAGTGCTGCGCTGGGCATGCCCCCTGCCACCCGTGCCGGTGACCGCGTGGAGCTGAGCGCCGGTGACGGCCTCGGTTTGGCTGGCAGTGTCGCCGAAGTCGGGCCGGGCTGGGTCGCGCTGGTGCTCGACGACCCGGCGCCGGGCACGGCACTCGTCGCCGCCGAACGCGCAGGGCCGGGATGCCAGATCTCGGTCTGGTCCTATCTCTACGGTGGCGGCGCCGGCGCGATCGTCGCACGCGACAAGCCCCGCTGGCAGGCGTGGCTCTACGCGTTCGGCACCTGAGAGCTACGCCGGGCAGGGCTCGGTCACGTCGCTCCGGTGGGGGTGCCGCCGTGTGCCGCCAGCCCGCCCCAGGCGCCGTCGGGGTCGACGGTGAAGGCCATCGAGCGGTACGTGTCGCCGTCGTGGAGGATCCAGTCCACGATGTCGACACCGTGTTCGCCGAACACCCGCACGGCGCGCCCGAAGTAGGCGATGTCGTCCTCGCGCGGTTCGCGCACGTCGCCGCTGACCGCCGAGACCAGCACGATCCTCGTGACGCACTCGTCGTTGAGGACCGCGCACTGTGCCCAGTCGAGGGCCCTGTCGGCGTCGTGGGACCCGCGGTCGTGGAACACCGTCCTGTCGCGCACGCTCCAGAGGTCGTCGAGGCACAGCGCGCAGTGGCCGTACCCGAAGCGCTCCATGATGTCGGTCACTTCCGCCACGGCGTCGCCGAAGCCGCTGATCGTCGCCTGTCTCATCGCATGCCCCCATCTGCCGGAGCCGTACATGGATGGGGAAGAACCGCCTCCGCCGGGGAATCGCGGGCCGGTACCGGGAACCTAACGGTCACGTGTGACAGGAATCCGGGGGGCACGTGGCCGCGAGAACCCGGCGTCAGGTCGCCACGGGGTTGACCCAGGTCAGCTCACGGAAACGCGCGAAGTCGCTGTCCGCGCTGACGATCTCGAGTCCGTGCTCGATGCACAGTGCGGCGAGCACCGCGTCACTCACGAGGTTGGCGCGCAGGTCGAGGTCGGTGACGAGGCGTCCGAGGATGTCGCGGTGTCCCGGGCCGGGCTCGGGGACCCATGCGGTAGGGGCGTCGAGCCAGGCTTCGATCAGCGCCCACGCGTCGGCTGGGTTCAGCGGATCCCGCATCGCTCGCGGGTGGGTGGCGATGCGGGCGAAAGCCACCAGCGAGACCCAGGCCAGTCCCACCCGGCGCGACCCGAACGTCGCCGACGCACTCGAGGCCCTCGAAGGCCCGGTGTCGCAGTGGCTGCCGCCCCGAGCGCGATCCCCATCGACGACAACGACCGCGCCCGTCGCGTTCTTCGCCGAGGCGTTCGGTTGGGCGCTGGAGCGGTGGGGCCCGGTCGAGTACTGGACGACCGGCGCCGGCGACGGTGAAGGCATCGGCGGCGCGCTCTCCAGGCGCAGCGACGCGGTCGCCTCGCTCATGTTCTACATAGACGTGGCCGACGTCGACGCCGCGCTCGCCGCGGTGGAGGCAGCCGGCGGCCGGCGCCTGAGCGACCGCATGCCGATCCCGTCGGTCGGCTGGATGGCGTACTTCGAGGACACCGAGGGCAACCGCGTCAGTGTCTTCGAGGCCGACGACGACGCCCCGATGCCCGAGGCCGGCATGCCATAGGGGTCTGTGCGCAACCCTCCTCGGTTCTTGTCCCAGGGCGTACGTCGCCGGGGCGTCACGGCAACCGGCGGGGACCAGACAGGGGAAGGCTCACCCGGATCCGACCCCGTTTTGAACTAAAGCAGATGCTCAATCGCTTTAGGTGGCGTAAGTTGTCTGAAAGCGGGCTTCAGTCAGGAGCGGTGGTGAGGCCGGACGCCTTCAGGTCGACCGAGAGAGGCCGGGTCCGCAAGGCTCCGGAGGGGTATTGGGCGTTCTTCCCGAATGACACGCCGCGGCAGATCCCGCTGTCCGACGAGGTGGTGAAGCTGCTCGACGAGGCCACCGGCGCAGTCCACCGTCTCGGCGGGGTGGGCCGTCTCATACAGAACCCGCACCTGCTCATCGGCCCGCACCTCCGCCTCGAGGCGGTCCTCAGCTCTCGGATCGAGGGGACGAAGACCGATGTGGGCCAACTCCTCCTGTTCGAGGCCGGGCATGTTCGTCCAGGCGATGCCGCTGACGACGCGACCGAAGTTGCCAACTACGTGGCCGCGATGGAGCACGGTCTTGCACGAGTGCGCGACGGGTTCCCGATCTCGGTCCGACTGATGCGGGAGATGCACGAACGCCTGCTCCGAGAGGTACGTGGTCAGCACCGGCGGCCGGGCGAGTTGCGCAAGAGCCCCGTGTGGATCGGTGGCGCCACGCTCGACGAGGCGGTCTTCGTGCCGCCTCCACCCGACGCGATGCAGCGATCCCTCGCCGACTTGGAGAGGTTCCTGCACGAGACGGACTTGCCGTTGCTGGTCCAGCTTGCCGTCGCCCACTACCAGTTCGAGGTGATCCACCCGTTTCTCGACGGCAACGGCCGGATCGGCCGACTGATGATCCCGCTCATGCTGGTGCTGCGCGACGCGTTGCCTCAGCCGCTGTTGTACTTCTCGGCGTTCTTCGAACAGCACCGTGGCCAGTACTACGACCATCTGCTCATCACGAGCCAGACGGGTGATCTTGCACCGTGGATCGCGTTCTTCCTTCGTGGTGTCCGGCGACAGGCACGTGACGCAGAGGAGCGGACGGTCGGCCTCGTCGAGTTGCGGCATCAGCTCCGCGAGAAGCTGCTCGAAGAGGGACGGCCCAACTCGGTGATCCGCCTCGCCGAACAGCTCTTCGCCGTACCGCTGGTCACCGCGGCGCGGGTCGAGTCGATGATCGGTGTCACCCGACCTACCGCCCAGGCCGCCATCGACGCCCTCGTAGAGCGTGGCGATCTGCGCGAGATCACCGGCCGCGCCCGCCGGCGTGTCTACGAGGCTCCAGCCATCTTCGAGGCCGCATACGGTGCGGTTCGTGTCGAGGAGTCGAGCGCGGGACCGGCACTGCCCCGGCCGTCCACCGATCGGCCAGGCTGAACCGTTCGTCGAGCAGTCCCATCCAGCAAGGTCGTCTCCACCGGGTATCACGGCAACTCGCGGGTGTCCCTAGAGGTTCGTCGAGGTACTTGCCGGCTGATCCTCATCTCCACGAGCCGGATCGGCTGTCTCCAGCTATCGTCGCGGACCGTGCCGCTACCTGTCCTGCTCGTGGTCGACGCTGATGCCGAGGCCCTCGCCGGTGTCGAGGCTGAGCTCGACGACCGCTACGGGCGCCATTACGACGTCGTGTGCCTCCGCTCCGTCGCCGCGGCCCGCGCTCGCCTGCAGGGGTACGCCGAATCGGGGGCCGAGGTCGCGTGCGTCCTCGCGGGCAGCGACCTCGACGGCGCGACCGGGTCGGAGTTCCTGCACGAGGCCCGCCGCCACCACCCTCATGCGAGGCGTGGGCTGCTGATCGGGTGGGAGGACTGGGGTGACAAGGAGACCGGCGAAGTGATCTTCGACGGCGTCGCTCGCGATCACTTCGACGAGTACCTGTTCCGGCCGGCGCAGTCACCCGACGAGCTCTTCCACTCGGCGATCTCGGGCATGCTCCTCGACTGGGCCGAGTCCCAGCAGGAGGCGCCTTTCACCGTCCACGTCGTCGGTGAGTCGTGGACGGGGCGGGCATACGAGCTGCGCGAGGCCCTCCAGCAGTGCGCCGTGTCGCACAGCTTCTGCCTCGCCGAGTCCGACAAGGGGCGCAGCATCCTCGCCGGTGTCCCCGACGGCACCGACCTGCCACTCGTCGTGTTCCCCGACGGCAGTGTGCTCGAGAACCCGACCAACGCCGAGCTCGCCGTCGCCGCAGGCGGGCGGGTCAACCCCGAGCACCTGGACTTCGACGTCATCATCGTGGGTGCGGGCCCGGCCGGCCTCTCCGCCGCCGTGTACGCGGCGTCGGAGGGCTTCGGCGCGCTCGTGGTCGACAGAGGAGGCATCGGCGGTCAGGCCACGTCGAGCTCGCTGATCCGCAACTACCTCGGCTTCCCCCGCGGCGTGAGCGGGCGGCGCCTCGCGCAGGCGGCGTACGACCAGGCCTGGGTCTTCGGCGCCGACTTCGCGTTCATGACGACCGTCGCCGGCCTCGAACGCGAGGACGGCCACATCGCCGTGACCTTCAGCGACGGCGTGCGCGTGCGGACGCGGGCTGTGCTGCTCGCCATGGGTGCCAGCTACACCCGGATCGGGGTCGACTCGCTCGAGGCCTTGAACGGAGCGGGTGTCTACTACGGCGGCTCGACGTCGGAGGCCCCCGGCCTCGCAGACGCCGAGGTCGTGGTCGTGGGCGGCGCCAACTCGGCGGGCCAGGCGGCCCTCCACCTCGCCCGCTACGCCCGCAACGTGACGATCGTGATCCGCGGCGAGTCGCTGCGCGCGGGCATGTCGGACTACCTCGTGCGCCAGATCGAGCTGACGGAGAACATCGCGGTGCGGGTGCGCACCGAGGTCGTCGGCGGCGACGGTGACGGCCACCTCGAGCGCCTCGTCCTGCGGGACAACACGACAGGTGAGGAGGAGACGGTCTGTGCGGACGCGCTGTTCCTGATGATCGGCGCGCGGCCCTTCACCGACTGGCTGCCGCCGGAGGTCGTGCGCGACGAGCACGGCTTCGTCCTCACCGGCCCCGATGTCGTGGCCGCCGGTGCGTGGTCGTGCGAGCGGGCCCCGTTCCACCTCGAGACGGCGATGCCAGGCGTGTTCGCCGCCGGTGACGTCCGCCACGACGCCGTGCGCCGTGTGGCCTCCGCCGTCGGCGAGGGCTCGATCGCGATCCAGATCCTGCACCGCTACTTCGAGGCCGAGCACCTCGACGTCCACGGCCGCCCCGCCGACGTGCACCCGGCCGTGCCCGCGCCCGCCCCCTGAGGCTCGTAGCCCGAGCGGAAGTGCCGCGCAAGCGCGGTCCTAGACTTGCCCGCTGCGGTATGACGAGCGCGAGCAGATTGGACTCGATGGTCCTCGAAGGTCTGACCCTTCCCGAGATCACCGACGTGGATCCAGGGGCCGAGGGGGAGAGCGGATTGGACCCACTCGGCCTCTCCGCGGTGGCAGAGGACCTCGTCGACCTGCTCACGTCGGAGCACCTCACCGCCCGCATGCAGCGTGTGAGGTTCCTCACCGCCATCGCAGCATGCGCCGCCGTCCTCAACCACGTCGACGTGGACCTCCGCGGCGACACTGAGCCGCAGCTGGCGTTCGAGTGGTTGGTCGTACAGGCGATGGCTCAGGCCGCGCTGCCGCAGGAGGCCACGCGGTCCGTGCCCGGCATCGGCAAGGCACGTGCGGCCCGGCTCAGGGGCGAGATGCTCGACGCCCGGTCCTATCTGAAGGTGCCGGCGGTGTTCGGGTTCCACGGTGTGTACAAGCGCCTCGCCCGCGGGCTGCGCATCGTCGACAAGCAGCTCCTCCTCGACGAGGTCGGCTACAGCCTGTTGCACGAGTGGGAGAGAGACGCCCCCTCGACTAGGGCCGGTTTCGCCGATGCGGCCGGCGGGACCCCGGGCGGCGACCTGAACCGCAGCCTCCAAGGGGCAGTGCGACGGGCCCTCGAGCGCGGCGGGATCGCCGAGTCCGCGCAGGTCCACCTGTGGCGCAAGCTCGCCGATGCCTTCCGCCCCGACGGTGCCGGACGCCGCGAGGCGACGTTGTTGTGGGAGGCGCTGATCGACCTGTCGCCGCAGGTGGCAGAGCTTCTCGGCCACCTCGACTCGCACCCCCCGAACTTCGCGGTGGAGTCGGAGCTCGACGTCCTCGCCGATCTGAGGGCCACCGTTTCGGTAGACCTGCGTCGCCGGGTCGACACGGTCGCCGCGTACGAACGCCTCGCATCGCTGCTGTACAGGCCGTTCCAGGCCGTCCAGTGGGAGGCGACGGTCAACGGCACCGTGCCAGTACCTCTGGTCAACGCCGCGGACCTCCCGACAGTGGCGCACGCGCGGGCAGAGGTAGATCACGCCGTCGAGGCAGCAGCTACCGCCTGCAGTGGTGTCGACCCCGCGATGCCCGAACGCGTCGCCGAGATCGCAGACCGGTTCGTAGGAACACCGGATGCCGCCGCGTTCGTGGACGCGCTCCTCGGCCGCCACCGCGCCGTGCAGGACGTGCGGGACAAGCAGCCCTGGTTCGACGAGCTCGCCGCCGGTCTCGTGCTCAGGACCCCCTATCGGCTCGAAGAGGAACCGCCGGGACCCGAGGCCGTCCAGGTCCACCCGGTCAGGATCGTCGGCCTCGCCTCGTTCCGAGCGGACCTGAAGGGGCGAGCGTGAAGCTGCTCGACTGCTGGCTGCCACCCCCGGGCGCAGGTGCCCCTGTCGGCTGCATCGCGACGAGCTTCACCTTCGATCAGGAGCTCTTCGAGCAGGAGTGCCTCCCCCGCTTCCTCAACCGTCCGGTCACAGGGGTGGACGACGCGGTCAGCGACGCGCTCGCAGCGGACGAAGCACTCAGCGAGGCGCACGTCGGTGTCCTGCTGGATCAGTCGGCGTGCCGCCCCGACCCCCGCAACCTCCGCTGGGACCTGCTCGCAGTTCAGGTGCCGAACGCCCTGTTGCACGCCAAGGTCGTGCTGCTGCACTGGGAGCGGTTCCTGCGGGTGGTGGTCGGCTCCGCGAACATGACCAACGCCGGGTACCGCCGCCAGGCCGAGATCGCCATGGCATTCGAAGCCCACGACGGGACCGACCTTCCCCGAGTGGTCTTCGAGGGCATCATCGACGCCGTCACGGAGATGGTCGGGTGGGTGCCGGGCACCGATTCCGGTCCGGGCCCCAAGCGCCGCACGCGAGAGACGCTGGCGCGCATGCGCGCTTTCGTCGCGAGCCTCGACCTCCCGGCGGAACCGCGGCGCGGCGATCCGCGCATCACCACCGCCCTGACGGGCCCCGGACAGCCACCGTTGTTCAGCGCCCTGGCGGGAGCATGGCCTCAATCCGGGCCTCCACGTCAGGCGTACGTGATGTCGCCGTACTACGACGAGAACCCAGGCCAGACGGCGGCCGCACTCGAAGGCATCGTCGCCCAGCGCGGCGAGCGGTCCATCACGTTCCTCATGCAGGTCGACGAGCAGTCGGAAAAGCGCGTCGCGCGGGCGTCGAGCGAGCTGGCCACGGCGTTCAACCCCCGAGCGGATGTCGGGTTCCAGGCCTTCGAGAGTGAGGATCGCGACCGCCGCATGCACGCCAAAGGCCTGATGCTCTGCAGCGACGACCACCTCGTAGCATCGTTCGGGTCGTCGAACTTCACGAGGGCGGGCACGGGGATCGGCGCCAATCCTCACGTCGAGCTGAACATGGTCTTCTCCGTGAGACGCGACACGGACGCAGGCGACCTGCTGTGGAGGGCGATCCCCGACGGCAAGACGTTCGATCCCGCTGATGCCGACTGGATGTCGCAACCGGACGACGAAGTGCCCGAAGCCGGCTACCAGCCGCCACCGCCGGGTTTCGTCGAGGCCCTGTTCGACCCAGGCGACCACCCGGTTCTGCGGCTGATCTTCGACGCGGCGAGTCTCCCGCAGCGGTGGCACCTCGCAGTCCCGGGCGAGAACGGAGCGACCGTCTACGACTCCGGGCAGTGGCACGCCGACGGCTGCCCCGACACGGTGCCGTGTCCCCTGCCGAGAGTCGACGGCACCGAAGCGAGGCTTCTCCACCTCCTGCAGGTCACCTGGGTCTCCGCCGGAGTGGAGGAGCGGTCCTGGCTCGTGGTCAACGTCACCGACCCCGCCAAGCTCCCCCCGCCGGAGGACGCTGCCGGCTGGTCGCTCGAGGACCTCATGGCCCACCTCGGCCGCCATCACCGTTCCCACGGCAACGCGCTCGGGGCATCGACTGTGGTGTCCACCGCGCTGGAAGACGATCCGCTGAAGCGCTACACGAGCTCCGGGTTCCTGCTGCAGAGGGTCAGGAGGTTCGCCGACTCGCTGGCCAGTCTCAGCGATCGTCTCCAGCGTCCGGCTCACAGGATCGAGGCGCTGCGCTGGCGCCTTTTCGGTCCCCTCGGCCCCGAGGCCCTCGCACGTGCGATCTGCGACGAGGCCGCGCGGTCGGATGAGGCTCTCGACGGGGAGCCAGCGTTCCTGCTGGCCGAGCTCGCCCTGATGCTGAGCCGCCTCGACTGGACGGCGGTCGCGGCGGGGGACCTGACCTCCGCTCACGTGGCCGAGTCCGTCGCCGCCCTGCAGGTGCGCATCAGAGAAGATGCCGAGGCGATCAGCACAGGCCCGGCACTCGCGGGTTATGTCGCAGCCGCCTTCGCCGAGGCGTGCCCGTGAGCGCGCTGTCGTCTCGCGTGGACCTCGCGACCGCGCGCATCCACAGCGACGACGCCGACCGCCAGACGGAGACGGCGCAAGAGATCCTGCGCCGCCTCGAGTCCCAGCCCGGCGTGGTCCTCGCCGACGACGTCGGCATGGGCAAGACCTTCGTCGCGCTCGCGGTGGCGGTGTCGCTGCTGGAGTCCCAGGGGCGCGACCGTCCCGTGGTCGTGATGGTTCCCTCCAGCGTGAAGGACAAGTGGCCCAGGGACTGGGCGGTGTTCGAAAGCCTCTGCCTCAACGGTGCCGGTGCCGCGATCCGGACGACTGAGGAGACGGTCGAACGCCCCGGGCAGTTCCTCAAGCTCTTCGACGACCCGCCCGAGCGGCGCCGTCACCTGATCTTCGCGACGCACAGGGCGCTGTCGAACATGCACGCCGACCCGTGGATCGACCTCGCGCTGGTGCGCCAGGCGCTGCTGTGGCAACGCGACCTGGACCTGCAGTGGAACGCGCTCCCGCGGTGGGCGGGACGGCTGTTCCCGAACGCGCCGGCGTTCAAGGACGAAGACCTCGTGTGGAGCCTCCTGGAGAAGCCGCCGTCGCAGTGGCGGGCGACGTGTCGATCGGCCGGCCGTGAGCTCGACGACGACCCGGTTCCCCGCGCCCTGGTCGAGGCGTGCAAGCACGTCGACTTCGCCGCGCTGCGAGAGGTCCTCGGGCGCATGCCGCTGAAGAGCTCGGCCAGCATCGACGCACGACTCCGCAGCCTGTCGCGGGAGCTGAAGGACGCGATCCGCGGCCTCTGGCCCGCGATCCTCGAGAACGCCTCGGTGTCGTCGCCGCTGCTGGTCCTGGACGAGGCACATCACCTCAGGAACCCCAACAAGCTCGCGCAGCTGTTCGAGGCCTTCGGCGACGGTGAGACCCCCGTGCTCGGGGACACCTTCGACAGGATGCTGTTCCTGACGGCGACGCCGTTCCAGCTCGGCCACCGCGAGCTGGTGGCTGTGATCCACCGCTTCAGCGCGGTGCGCTGGCAGGACCCATCGCAGCGCGACGCGTTCGACCAGCAGGTCGACGGGCTCGCGGCGGTGCTCGACGGCTTCCGGTCCCGCACGCTCGAGCTCGACCGCGCCTGGGGCCGCCTCGATCCAGCGGAGGTCGAAGCCGTCGAAGCTGCGGACCCGCACTGGTGGGACGGCGGCGACCGCACGCGTCTGCCTGACCGGATGCAGTCCGCCGCGCGCTGTGTCGCGCAGGCGCGGTCCATGCGCGCCGTCGTCGAAGCGCACCTGCGCCCCTGGGTGGTTCGCCACACGAAGGCGAACGAGCCCGGCCACATCGCGCTGCTGCCAGGGCGCAGCATCCTGCCGAACACCGGCGATCATCGCGGCGGCCTCGCCGTCGAGGGAGAAGCCGTGCTCCCGTTCCTGCTCGCCGCCAGGGCCCAGGCCGAGGTCGCCGCCGACCGCGAGTCGAAAGCCAGGGCGCTCTTCGCCGACGGCCTCGCGTCCTCGTTCGAGGCCTACCTCTACACACGTGCCGACGCTGCGGAGGCATGCGACGAGGACGCCGGCACGCCGGTGCCCGCCGACGTGCCCACCGACATCGACTGGTACCTGAACCGGATCGACCAGGCCCTACGACCCGACGGCGACGGCACCGTCGCGGCACGCCATCCCAAGCTCGACGCGACGGTGGAGCGCGTCGTCGACCTGTGGCGCTCGGGCGAGAAGACCGTCGTGTTCTGCTTCTTCGTCGCCACGGGACGGGCTTTGCGGGATCGCATCGCCGCCGGTCTCGGCAGCGAGATCCTGCGCCGAGGGGCGATCGCGCTCGGCCTCGCCCCCGAGAGGACCCGTGAGGTCCAGGCCACGCTCGAGCGTATCGGCGACAGGTTCCACCGCCGCGACTCGCCGCTGCGCGAGAGGTCGGAGTCGGTGCTGCGCCGCCTCGTCCGCGACGCAGCTGCCGGGAACCTCACAGAAGACGACGTCGAGCGGGTGATGAGGATCGCGCTGCGCTTCATCCGCACCCCGTCGTTCCTGGTGCGCTACTTCGATCTCGGCGCAGATGTCGACGCGGGCGCGATCGACGCGGCCTTGGAACGCAAGGACGCGTCCGGGCTCACGCTCAGCACCAAGATCGCGGCCTTCGCGGCCTTCGCGGCCGGCAGGGTCGACGCCGAGCGCGAGGTGCTGTTCGCCGCGCTCGAGCAGGTGCAGACCGGCACGCTCTGGGTGGACGCCGCCGCCGTCGACGACACCGAGACGATCGGCTCAGCGCGACTGCCCAACGTGCGGCTGGCGAACGGACGCGTCAAGGACGAGACACGCCGCCGCCTGATGCTGGCGTTCAACACGCCGTTCTTTCCCGAGGTGCTCGTGGCGTCGGCTGTCATGGCCGAGGGCATCGACCTGCATCTCGACTGCCGTCACGTGATCCACCACGACCTCGACTGGAACCCCAGCGTCGTCGACCAGCGCACCGGCCGTGTCGACCGCATCGGGTCGAAGGCGGAACGCACGGCCAAGCCGATCGTCGTGTACGAACCGTTCGTCGAGGGCACCCAGGACGAGAAGCAGTTCAAGGTGCTGACCGACCGCGGCCACTGGTTCGGTGTCCTCATGGGCGAGCGGCTCGAGCTCGACGAGTCGACGACGGACGAGCTCGCCGCACGGGTGCCGCTGCCGGCGGATCTCGCCGACGAGCTCACCGTGCGCCTCCACGTGTACGACGGGACCGGCGCGACCGAGCCGGCATCGCCACCTCCGCCCGAGCGTGACCCCGACGAGGTCGAAGACCTGCTCGCCCTTCTGGACGAGCACGCCGACGAGCTGCCCACCGCGGTCGCGGAGGCCGCCGCGAAGCTGATGGGCAC
>JAIBAC010000074.1 GCA_019695375.1 Acidimicrobiia bacterium | reverse complement strand
CGACCTCCAGCAGGCTCGCCGGGCACGCGGCCAGGCGCCGCAACCGCGGATCGCCGTCGTGACGGGCGCGCTCGGGCTCGACCTCGATGCGGCGTTCTTCACCGACTCGCCCAACCGGCCGATCGTCGTGACAGCCGCGGCGGCCGACCCGGAGCGCCGCGACGCAGCGGCCGCGGCGGCCGAGGTCGTCATCGCCGGCGCCGGCGCGAGCGTCGACGTCGGTGCCGCCCTTGGCGCGCTGGCCGATGGGGGAGCGCGTGTCGTCGTCTGCGAGGGAGGCCCGACCCTCAACGCCGATCTGGCACGGGCGGACCTCGTGGACGAGCTCTGCCTGACCGTGGCGCCCTTCGTCGCCGGCGGTCACAGCAAGACGATCTTCGCGGGAGCGGAACTGGCGGACCCGCTCCGCTTCCGCGTCGCCCACGTTCTCGAGGGCGACGACGGCTACCTCTTCGTCCGCTACCTGCGCGCCAGGTAGGCCGCAGAGCCGCGGTGCTCAGGCAGGCTGGGGTGTGATGCCGACATCGGTCGGCTCCGCCGCGAGGCGGCGCTCCGGGGCCACGACCTCGTGCACCATGAGGCGGTCCGTCCCGCCGGCAGGGCCGGGAGTCCCCGACATCAGGATGATCACGTCGTGGTCGTCCACTACACCGGACGCGTACGACAGGTCGTTCGCCTGCGCGACGAGCTCCTCGTGGGTCGCGCACGCCTCGGTGCCGAGAGGGTGCACGGCGTAGTAGAGGCAGAGGCGCCGCAGGACGGTCGGGTCGGGGCAGAGCCCGATCACGGGAACGGGCGGCCGGTATGCCGAGATGAGCCGTGCGCTGGTACCGGTCTGGGTGTGCACGACGATCGCACGTGGATGCAGGTCGGCGACTAGCTGCGTGATCGCATGAGCGAGCGCCTGGGCCCGCGTGACATGGCGCTTGTGCTCCTCACGTGTGATGCCGTGGTCGAGCTCACCCTCGGTGAGGGCGGCGATACGGGCCATCTCACGGACGCTCTCGACGGGGTAGCGCCCGGCGGCGGTCTCACCCGAGAGCATCACGGCATCGGTGCCGTCCACGATCGCGTTGGCGACGTCGCTGACCTCGGCTCGCGTCGGTCGCGGGTTGTCGATCATCGACTCGAGCATCTCGGTCGCGACGATGACCGGCTTGGCGTACTGCTGCGCCGTCGAGATGATCCGCTTCTGCACGACGGGGACCATCGCCGGGTCGATCTCGATGCCGAGGTCACCGCGGGCGACCATGACGGCATCGGACTCGGTCACGATCGCGTCGAGCTTGTCGATTGCCTCGGGGCGCTCGAGCTTGGCCACGATCGGGGTGTAGTACCCGAGCGACTCGATCGTGCGCCGCAGCCTCACGATGTCTTCGGGCCCGCGCACGAAGCTGAGCGCGACGAAGTCGGCGCCCGCCTCGAGGACCCCGGGCAGATCGGCGAGGTCCTTCGCTGTCGGGGCGCGGGTGCCGAGGCCGGAGCCGGGAAGGTTCACGCCCTTGCGCGACGTGAGCAGCCCGCCTTTGGTGACCCGCGCGACGACCTCATCCCCTTCGGCGAGGATCACCTCGGTCTCGATGAGGCCGTCGCAGAGCAGGAGCCGATCACCACCGGTGCAGTCGCTCACGAGCTCGGGGTGGTCGATCGGGATCCGCTGGCCGGCGTCTTCCTGTGGGCCGCAGTAGAAGGTGACCACCTGACCCGTCTTGAGGTCGATCGGCTCGTCGAGGTCGCCGACGCGGAGCTTGGGGCCCTGCAGGTCGGCGAGGACGGCCACCACCCGCGGTGACGCGTCGCAGCGCGCCCGCACCGATGCCACGAGCGCAGCGTTGGTGTCGGCGTCGCCGTGGGAGCAGTTCACACGCAGGACGTCGACGCCGGCTGCGATCATCGCGTCGATGACCTCGGGCGCGCGCGATGCGGGCCCGACGGTCGCGACGATCTTGGTGTTGGATCTCGCCATCTTGCCCACCGCGTGCCGGCGCTGACCGTCCAAGTTAACCAGAGGTTCGCGGGGCCAGGACCAGAGGCAGCTTCACGGGGCCTCGCAACATGAAGTTGTCGGCCATCCGCACGTCGCCGGCGACGGTGATCTCCGAAGTCGACGCGATTAGCACCTCGAGGACAGCACGCGCTTCGAGGCGTGCGAGCGGCGCCCCGAGACAGAGGTGGATGCCGTTGCCGAACGCAAGGTGGTCGTTGGGATCGCGGTCGAGGCGCACCTCGTCGGGAGCGTCGAAGCGCCGGCCGTCGCGGTTGGCGGACGCGATCGCGAGCATGACACGCGAGTCGGCGGGGATCGTCGTGCCGTGGAGGGTGACGTCCGCGGTCGTCTGGCGGAACAGGGCCTGAGTCGGGGACCAGAATCGCAGCATCTCCTCGACAGCGGCCGGCGCCAGGGACGGATCCGCGCACAGGGCGGACCACACCGCCGGGTTGGCGGCGAGGGTGAGGAGCATGCCGCCGAGGAGGTTGGTGGTCGTCTCGTTGCCGGCGATGAGCAGCAGGATGCAGAAGTGCGCGATCTCGCGGTCGTCGAGGCTCTCGTCGCCGTCGCCGCCGCCGAGCAGGCGTGAGATGAGGTCGTCGCGGTCGTCACCGGTGCCACGGCGCGCCGCGATCACCTCTTCGAGATATGCGTACACCTCCACGTACGCGGCGGCGGTGCGCTCCATCATCTTCGGGTCCAGGTGCCCGCCGATCCCGTTGCAGAGCTCGTCGGACCAGTGCTTGAACGCATCGAGGTCCGATGTCGGGATGCCGAGCATCTCCGCGATCACCTGCACGGGGATCGGCCACGTGAGCGACTCCACGGCATCGACCACTCCCGCCCCGACGAGCGGTTCGACGAACGCCGCGGCGAGCTCGCTCACCCGTTCCGTCCAGGTGGCCTCGATGGCGCGCGGTGTGAACGGCTTCGTGACCAGACGGCGCAGTCGCGTGTGCACCGGGGGATCGGTGGTTATCAGCGCCGGTGCCCAGATCGGCTCCGGCCCGACTCCCTTCGCCGACGAGAAGGTCTCGTGGTCGCGCAGGGCCATGTGGACGTCGTCGAAGCGCGACAGCACCCAGTACCCGCGGCCCGGTACCTGGTACACCGGGCTCTCGTCGCGGAGGCGCGCGAACGCAGGATACGGATCAGCGACATGGACCGGGTCGAACGGGTCGTAGTCGACCATCGGGTTCCCCCTCGGGATGCGGCCGGCTCGGATGGCGGAGATGTTAACGGTCAGGCCCTCAGCTCCCTGCCGCCGCCGCCGGGAGCTCGAGGCTGAACGTCGTCGGTGCCGCCGAGACGAGCTTGACGTCCCCGCCGTGGGCACGGGCGAGCAGGAGCGCCGTGCGCAGGCCGAGGCCGAACCCGGACGCGCTGCTGACGCGGCCCTGCTCGGCGGTCGCGAGCACAGCGGGATCCACCTCGCCCTGGTCGACCACGTCGATGCGCACACAGTCCTCCTCCGGCGCGAGGCGCACTGTGACCGGGGGGCGTCCGTGGGCGACGGCGTTGTCGAGCAGGTTCGTGAACATGCGCTCGAACGCGCCGGCATCGGCGAGCACGCCGATCTCGTCGGGGCCCTCGACGGTCGCCGAGTAGCCGTCGCGCACGATGTGGCGCAGCCGCGCACCGGCATCGATGAGCTCGACGTCGAGACGGTGCGTCCCGCCTTCGAGGAGCGTGAGCTCGAGAAGGTTGTCGGACATACGTGTCAGCTGTTGCGCGGCGCGGTTGATGGTGCCGAGCGCCTCGGCCCGGAGGTCGGCGCCGATGCGGTCCGCGTCGTCCACCAGTGTGTGGGACCAACCCGAGATCACGGCGAGTGGCGAGCGCAGGTCGTGGATCAGACCGCGCACGAAGTCACGGTGGCGGCGTCCGAGCTCGGCCTCCATCGAGACGTCGACGACGACGGCCTGGACCCGGTCGCGACGCGAGTGCAGCGAGACGCGCACGGTTCGCTCCTCACCCATCCGGTCACGCACCGTGAGCTCGCGCCATGCCTCGCCGCCTTCGGCCTGGCGCAGGAGATCGTCGACGTCGTCCATGCCGAGCACATCCGCCCACGTTCGCCCGACGGGGTCGTCGATCGCACCGAAGAACTTGACGAACGCGTCGTTGGCGACGCTGATCGTCCCTTCAGGGTTGCCCAGCGCGAAGCCCGCCTTGGTGGTATCGAGCAGCAACGTGCTCAGCTCTTCCTGCTCTGCGGCGAGTGTGGCCGCCTCGTCGAAGAACGCGATCAGGTACTCCGTCGTGTAGAGGTCCTGGACCTCGCCGAGGCGCCGTCGCGCCACGGCACAGACGTCGGTGGGGAGGTGGTTGGCCAGCTCCTCGTCGACGAGCCTCAGGCTCTCGCGCGAAGAGTTGACGGCGAGCTGCATCGCGTGCTCGCGAGCGAGGTGGCGACGTGCGCGGTTCGCGGCGAGGCTGCGCAGGAGCTCGATCGGTTCGCTGAGGTCGGGTTCGCCGCCGTCCTCGGGGAACGCGGCGACGAAGAGCGCCGGCAGGAACCGGGTGTTCTCCGTCAGGGGGCTCGGCCGCCACTTGCCGAGCCACACAGTGTCGTCGGGGTTCTCCACGACCCGCTTGGCGACTGCCGCCGTCGCATCCAGCACGGCCCTGCGGATCTGCGCGGGATCGGTGCCTGCGGGAAGCGGGGTGACAGCCATCGTCACGTCCCCCGAGGCCGCGCCGGCTCGTCGGGCGTCAGGTCGACCGGGCGGCACCACAGGATCGCGGCGCCGCGGCCACGTGGGACCGCGAGCTCGTCTGCGGGCAGGGAGTGTGCCGTTGGTCCGATCTGTGCCACGGCCATGAGGATAAGCCGCGCCGAAGGTCTTCGCTGTCGGCGTCAGGCGAGCGCGAGCGCAGCGCGCACGCGATCGCCGTACGCCGCCATCTCGGCCTCGTCGCGGTAACGATGCCGCGGCCAGAAGAACCCGCGGAGCCCGTCCTTGCGCCGCCTCGGCACGACGTGGGTGTGGAGGTGGGGGACGCTCTGGCTCACCGAGTTGTTGGTCGCCACGAAGGTGCCCTCGGCGCCGACGGCTGCAGGTAGCCGTGCACTCACGTGGCGAACGACCTCGAAGTAGGGGGCGAGGAGCGAGTCGGGCAGGGCGGGCAGGTCGGCGATGTGGTCGCGGGGTACGACGAGGACGTGGCCCGGGAAGACCGGGGTGCGGTCGAGGAACGCGACGACCGCACCCGTGTCGAGGACGACCTGAGCCGCGGCGGAACCGGCCACGATCTCGCAGAAGGCGCAGCGGTCAACCACGGCCGACAGGATGCCAGGAACGGGCTGGTGCGGGCGGAAGCGCGCCGTGAACCTCAGGGGCTGATCCCGCACGCTGTCGAGATCGCGCCGGTGGCCGCTGTCATCGCCGCGAAACCTTCGGCCGGATCGGGCCCGGCGAAGAAGTCGCGATGTCGCTCGGCCGCATCCGCGAGGCTCCACTGGGAGTCCGCGAGGACCTCTGCGAACCGCGAGAGGAACATCCTCGACCTGTCGAGGTCGGCACGGACGGGGTCCGGCGCGACGCGGCGGAGCACGTCGATCGCGACGAGCGCCGACTCGATCTGGGCCTTCAGCTCGGGTCCCTGCCGGGCGTAGGCGGCGTCGAAGAGGCCGACGAACGCGGACGCGACCTTCGGCGCCGCGCGGCAGAAGTCGTCGTCGGCGCTGATCCCGAACTGCTCCGCGCCAGGGACGGACGCGGGGTCGGGCGCCGGTGCTGGGATCCCGGCGGTCCCCCCGGGCAGCGGGGCGGCAGCGGTCGACGCGACCTCGCCGTCGCCGGTGCCGGTCGGCCCCGGCTCCGCCGCCGCATGTGAAGCGGACTCCGAACCGGCCAGGGCGAGCCCGCCAGTGCACGAGCCGCCGATTGCGGCTGCAACGAGGCACGCGGCCAGCAGGCGCCGGGAACGGGCGAGGTGCATCGAAGCGGACCCTACCCCCCTCGCAATGGCCTACCTTCGCCCCGATGGACGACCACGAACTCGCCACCGATCTCGCGTCCCGGGCAGGGGCGCTGCTGCTCGATCTACGCGCCGACGCCGCCACCGAAGGTCTAGAGGGCAAGGCCCTCGGCGCTGCCGGCGACTCACGAGCCGACGAGCTCCTCCTCGCCGAACTGCGGCGCGAGCGGCCCGGGGATCCGGTCCTCTCGGAGGAGTCGAAGGACGACCGCTCCCGCCTCGGGTCGCCACGCGTCTGGATCGTCGACCCGCTCGACGGCACGCGGGAGTACTCCGAGGGCCGCTCGGACTGGGCCGTCCACGTAGCCCTGGTCGAAGGCACCACGCCCACCGCGGCGGCAGTCGCGCTGCCCGGTGAGGCGATGACGCTCTCGACGCGGCCGGCCCCGCCTCCTCGTGCCGAACCGCCTGCACGCCCACGGATCCTCGTCAGCCGCACGCGCCCACCGGGCTTCGCAGCCGTCCTGTGTGACGAGATCGGTGGCGAGCTGGTGCCGATGGGTTCGGCAGGTGCCAAGGCGATGGCGGTCGTCCGTGGCCTCGCCGACGTCTACGCACACGCCGGAGGGCAGTACGAGTGGGACTCCGCCGCCCCGGTCGGGGTAGCTGCGGCCGCAGGCATGCACGTGTCCCGTGTCGACGGCTCGCCGCTGACCTACAACGCCGCCGATCCGTACCTGCCCGATCTGCTCGTCTGCCACCCCTCCCTCGCAGAGCAGGTGCTCGACGTCCTCGGGCGACTCCTCTGAAAACCCGGCGACCTCCTTGACATGGGAGCCCGACTCCGATGGCATGGTGCCTCGTGGCACTTGACCTGCACGGCGCGACGGTCGACGACGACGAGATGCTCACCATCTGGGTCGACGGAGCGGATGCGCTGTTCGCACGCCTGCGCGCCGGGGAGAGCTACACGGTCGAGCAGGAATGGGACGGGCGGCAGTTCGTCCTCGTCGATCCGTGCGGCACGCGGCTCGCGGTCGCGGAGGCGCCGGCGCCCACCACCGCCGAGCTCGAGGTGCGGCTCGACACCGACGAGTTCGAGTTCGACGAACGCTCGGAGTGGTACGTGCGCCTCGGGTTCGTCGAGGGCGAGGAGCGTGAGTCCGACGAAGGCGCCGAGCGCATCCTCGAAGCGGGGCCTCTGCAGATCGTGCTCCACGAGACGAACCAGAGCAGCGCACTCGTGACCGAGCTCGACTAGCTGCCGTTCGACGCGCCGGCCGACGCCTCAGGCGAGACGAGCGGCGAGAGCGTCGGGGTCTATCGATCGGCGTGCGCCTGGCGCCGCCGACACGTACGACGCGCACTCGGCCACCGAGATGCCATGGCTCTCCACGAGCCCGCGGGCCATCGTCGCGACATAGGCATCGGTCGGAGGGGTGAGCGCACCGACCCCCGCGCGGTCGGCAGCGGTGAACGTGAGCACCGGCAGACCGTCGTGCTCACCCAAGTAGAGGAGGGTGTCGTACCAGCCGGAGCCGACGCACGCGACGCGCTCCGAGCGCATCTGCGCCGGTGTCGGCACGACGGTGTCCGTGGTGCCGGTCCAGTTGTCCTGGGAGTGGACGTCGGTGAACTGCTCCCACGTGATCCGGTAGAGGCGGGAGTAGGTGCGCGGCAAGTCCGCGCTGATCGTGTCGACGAACGCCACGCCGCCACCCCACACTGTCGACATCCCCGCGAAATACAGGGAGTGGGGGATCCGCATGGCCGACTCCACGACCGGAACCGTGGTGTCACGGCATCCCGGATACGTGCGGGCGGCACCGGCGGGACGTCCGCCGGTGATGTAGCACAGGAAGCGAGCGCGGTCGAGGTTGGACCCGTACGCGGCGTACCAGACGTCTGACTGGGCCGGCATCGTCGCCACAGTAGCCTCGCCGCGTGCAGATCGACTTCAACGGGTCCGAGCGCGCCAGCGTGGGTGTCGAATGGGAGCTCATGCTGGTCGAGCGCGGGACCGGCGATCTCGCGAACATGGCCTCACGCGTTCTCGACGAGCTCGCGCGCTCCGAAGCCGGCGCCGCGACGGCGGACAAGGCCAAGCACGAGCTCTTCGAGAACACGATCGAGGTGATCACGGGCGTGTGCACAACCGTGGCGGAGGCGCGTGAGGACCTGCGTGCGACGGTCGCGGCCGTGCACCGCATCGCGGGTTGCCATGGGCTCGCGCTCATGTGCGCCGGCACCCACCCCTTCGCCGAGTGGCACATGCAGACGGTCACCGACGACGAGCGCTACCTCAAGCTCGTCGAGGAGATGCAGTGGCTGGCGCGGCGGCTTCTCATTTTCGGCGTGCACGTCCACGTGGGCGTTCGCGGCCCCGAGAAGGCGATCGCGATCGCCAACGCCCTGAGCACCTACATCCCGCACTTCCTCGCCTTGAGCGCATCGAGCCCCTACTGGCGCGGTCACGACACCGGCCTCGAGTCGGCGCGGAGCAAGCTCTTCGAGGCCCTGCCGACGGCGGGACTGCCGTACCAGCTCAGCGGCTGGGACGAGTTCGAGCAGTTCATGACCGCCCTGGTGTCGGTCGACGCGATCGCGTCCATACGCGAGGTCTGGTGGGACATCCGGCCGCACCCCGACTTCGGCACCGTCGAGCTGCGCATGTGCGACGGGCTGCCGCGTCTGGACGACGTCGTCGCCGTCGCGGCGCTCGCTCAGTCCATGGTGGCGGCGATGGACGCCGCGTACGACCGCGGCGAGCAGCTCGAGTACCCACGCCCGTGGATCCTCAAGGAGAACAAGTGGCGGGCGGCTCGCCACGGACTCGACGCCGAGCTGATCACCGACACGACCGGCGGCCACCGGAACCTGCGCGATGCCGTGGGGGCGCTGGTCACAGAGCTCGCTCCCACTGCAGCGGAGCTCGGCTGCGGGGACGAGCTCGCCGGTGTCCGCACGATGCTCGACGGCCCCTCCAGCTCCGATCGTCAGCGGCGTGTGGCAGCGGAGAGCGGCGACGTGCGTGCGGTGCCCGCGGCCCTGGTGGCCGAGCTCGAGGCGAGTACCGGTCTCGGCGGCGGCGACGGGATCGTACGGTGACGCCGGCCGTGGACGCGTTCCTGGACGCCCACGACGGTGAGCTGTGCGCGTTGCGCCGCCACATACACAGCCATCCCGAGCTGAGCTGGGCCGAGCACGACACGACCGACCTCGTGTGCCAGCGGCTTCAGGTCGCCGGCCTCGAGCCGGACGTGCTGCCGGGCGGCACGGGTCTCTGGTGCGACATAGGTGCTGCCGGTGCCGGTGCCGGGCCCGTGATCGCGCTGCGCGCCGACCTCGACGCGCTGCCGATCGACGACACCAAGGACGTGCCGTATGCATCACAGGTCCCCGGTGTCGCGCACTGCTGCGGCCACGACGTCCACACGACCGTCGTCCTCGGCGCCGGCCTCGCGATCGCCGGGGCCCTCGCCGTCGACGCCGCGGCGCTCGGGCGCGCCCGCGTGCGGCTCGTGTTCCAGCCTGCGGAGGAGGCGATCCCCGGTGGCGCCGAGGTGATGGTTTCGGCCGGGGTGCTCACCGACGTCGTCGCGATGCTCGGGCTGCACGTGGAGCCCCATCTCGACGTCGGCATGGTCGGCGTCCGCGCGGGCCCGATCACGTCGGCAGTCGACCGGGTGCGGATAGTCCTGCGCGGCCCCGGGGGCCACACGGCGCGTCCCAACCGGACGGTCGACCTCGTCACGGCCGCCTCGCGTGTCGTGACCGACCTCACGCTCGCGGTGAGCCGACTCACCGACATGCGCGGGGCGACGAACCTCACGTTCGGGGCGATAAACGCAGGGACGTCGCCGAACGTCATCCCCCGCGAGGCGGAGCTGCTGGGCAGCTTCCGCACGGTGGACCGCGACGTGTGGGACACGGCGCCCGAGATGCTCACGAGGCTGCTCAACGACAGCGTGCGCCTCTGGGGTGCGGACTGCGAGCTCGACTACGGCCGGGGGCACCCACCCGTCGTCAACGACGCGGCGCTCGCGTCTCTCGTGCGTCAGGTCGGCGCCGACGTGCTGGGGGCGGACGCGGTGGCCGAGGCCGCGCAGTCACTCGGCGGTGACGACTTCGCATGGTTCCTCGAGCGGGTGCCGGGCTGCTACGTTCGCCTCGGCGCGCGTGACCCCGGTGGTGCCGCCCCGCCCGTCGACCTCCACGCCGCAGGCTTCGACGTCGACGAGCGTGCGATCGGGGTCGGCGTGCGGCTGCTCACGGCTCTCGTGTTCGAGATCGCAGCCACCGCGGCCTGAGCCCGCACAGGGTGGTGAATCGTGCCACTTGAGCGCACTCGCGGTGCATGGTAGACATCGCTCCCAGGGCGCCAATCGTGCCGGGCGGGCTGGGCCGGCCGCTGGTCGCCGCAGGGCGCATTTCAACAATCCGAGGAGATCGGAGCCGGAGCTGTCGGCGGTCCTGGGCGGGCCGAGCGGAGGCGGACCGGGCCGGTCGTCAGTGGGGTCCGATGGATCGGGACATCGACATGGCAATCGCCGGCGTGCCGGTCGGCGACGAAGTCGTCTTCCTCCCCGACACCGGTGACGCCGGCCGTGCCGGCACCGCCACGGGTGCAGGGCTGCTCGGAGCACGGCCGTGGCAGCTCGTCGTCAAGCGGACGATCGACATCTGCGCCGCGACGATCCTCCTCGTCCTCGTGCTCCCCCTTGTCCTGCTCGCCGCTCTCGCGATCGTGGTCACCACGCCCGGTGGAGCCCTCTACGTGCACGACCGAGTCGGCGTCGACGGGCGCAGGTTCCGCATGTTGAAGCTCAGGTCGATGTACGCGGGTGCCGCAGCGCGCCGGGCCGAACTGGAGGACACCAACGAGGCGGACGGCCCGGTGTTCAAGATCCGCGACGATCCGCGGGTCACCCCCGTGGGACGCGTGATCCGCAAGTTCAGCATCGACGAGCTGCCGCAGCTGTGGAACGTGATCAGGGGCGACATGAGCCTCGTCGGCCCACGCCCGCCGCTACCCGACGAGGTCTCCACCTACGACTGGCTGCAGTGGCGGCGCCTGGCGGTGAAGCCCGGCCTCACGTGCATCTGGCAGGTGAGCGGGCGCTGCCACGACGACTTCGCCCGGTGGCTCGAGATGGACATCGACTACATACGCCGCTGGTCGCTGCGCCTCGATCTGGTCCTCCTCGCCAAGACGGTGCCCGTCGTCCTGCTCGGGCGCGGGGCGTACTGACCGCTCACGCGAGACTGACGCTGTAGGTGCCCGTGCCCGTGGGGGCGATCCAGGCCCAGCGGCTGCCGTCGGGATTCGTCACGACGTCGTCGAGGACCGCGGCGCCTCCTACGGTGACGGAGCCGCCGGCCACATGCGGCGGGACGACCACGAGCGTCTCGTGGTCGCGGTCGCCGGGGTCGACGCGGGTCGTCGACGACGCCGACATCTCGAACCTGCCCGTGTCCGGATCGAACGTCCACGTGCCGAGCCGGCCTGCGGTCAGGCGCGGGTACACGCGGGCGAGCGTGGCCTCGTGCGCCGGGAGGACCGACCCGTTCTGGGGCGGGTTCGCTCCGGGGCCGCCCGTCGCGTACACCGTCCAGCGGCCCGGTTCGTCGTCGTCGCAGTTCGCCTCGAGGCCGCAGTTGTTCTTCCATGCCCACTGCGCGGCACCGGCACGGTAGCGGTCCATCTCGGCAACCGAGTGCTCGGTGACGGCCGGGTACTCGCGCTCGGCCCCGCCGAACTCGGTCACCACGAGCGCCGCGCCCATGGCACGCGCCTCGGCGTCGGCGGTCTGAAGCGCGAACGAGTACGGCGGCCACGTCGCGGCCGCGGGCGGGATGCGGAACAGCACGCGGTCGAGGGTGAAGACGTGCGTGTACACGTGCGGCGCGTACACGATCTCGGGGTACGTGGTGAACGGCCGGTTCGGCTGGATCGACACGTCGATGATGTTCCGGAACGCGTTGGGTTCGAAGAACAGGGCGTGGCGCGTGTCGCGGACCCCGAGGTCTGGATACGCGCACGAGGCGTCGAGCGCGGTCGGCGAGGAGGCCGCGCAGGTGTCCTTGCCGTCGCGCACCCCGGTCACGGCCTGGATCACCCGCGCGTAGAAGGGGTAGAGCCGATCGCGCGCCATCGACATGAAGTCGAACTCGCCTGGCTGCGGCTCGTTCATGATCTCGAAGCCGACGACGGCGGGTTCGTCGCGGAGGCGCGCGACGACGGCGGCGACGGCACCGATGTAGTGGTCCTGCAGACCGGGCCCGGGCGCGTCCCCCTGGGGTACCGGTGGGACCGCGTTGTTCCAGAAGTTCGTGAAGGCGCGGGACACAGCGGGGGAGAGGGCGCTGAACCCGAGGGGGTAGACGTGGGGACGGCCGTCGGCCATCACCGCCCAGCGCGGCGGCCCGTCCGCCTGGCCGGTCGGACGCGTCCACAGAGGCGGGAACCCCGGATCGGTGCGCGCAGTCGGCCGTGCGATGTCGCCGTAGTTGTCCTGGTGGAAGTCGACGAGGACGTAGATCCGCTGTTCCTCGGCCCAGCGCACGACCTGCGCCACGCGCTCGACGAACTCGGCGTCGTAGCGGCCCGGTTCGGGCTCCACCTGCTCCCACGTGATGGCGAGGCGCAGGAAGTTCCAGCCGAAGGCCCGCATCTGGGAGAGGTCGTTGAGGCTGTCGGCCGCGGCGGACGTCCACGGTCCGGATCCCGCGTCGACCTGGCACATCGGCGGGTCGCCCCAGCGACCGTCGTTGGCGGGGCACGTCCCCTCGTACGCGGCGGGGTCCTGCGGCTTGGGTTCGGTGCCGGGGTAGCGGTCCTCGTCGTCGTGGTTGCGGTACAGCCCGGTGGTGTTGGTGCCGCGCAGGATCACCTCGCGCCCGGCCTCGTCCGCGATGAAGGGCCGCGTGCCGTCGGCGGGGTGTTCGACGTG